>DASVNU010000141.1:0-7412 GCA_036383655.1 Sphingomonas sp.
CCTGCAGGACCAGGACGGCTGGATCACCAACCTCTACAACGGCAAGAAAGAGCCCAACAACAAGATGCAGATGGTCCGCGCGACCTTCCGCTGGGCGCCATCCGCCGGCTTCGACGACACGCTCAAGGTCGAATATGAGAATGTCACCCGGGTCGGCGGGCTCAGCGTGTCGAGTACGCTGACCGCGCCACAGGATCCGAAGCTGGTCCGCTATGCCGACCGCAATCCGCTGGGCGACGAAGGCCTGACCAACAAGTCGGTCCTGATTTCCAACACCGCGAACATCGCCATCGGCGATTTCACGCTGACCAGCATCACCGGTTATTCCTGGTACAACGGCAATGTCGTCAACAATTTCGACCAGCGTACGCCGACCGGTGCGATCGTCGCCAACTCGGTCTACAACAGCTATCCGGAATGGCTGAGCCAGTATTCACAGGAAGTGCGGCTGCTCTCGCCACGCGGCAAGACGCTCGAGTTCGTCGTCGGCGCCTATTATGACAATGCGCGCTATCACCTCGACCAGCTGGGCGGGTTCAACATCGCCTCGCTCAATTATCTCGGCCTGCTCCACACCATGTTCAATCAGTGGAGCAACACCAAGTCGGTGTTCGGCCAGGCGACGCTCAACGCGAGTTCGCGGTTCCGCGTGATCGGCAGCCTGCGCTACAGCGACACCTATAAGCGCGGCGATTTCCGTGGGCGGCTGGAATATGGTCCGTTCGCGATCCGTCCGGTCAACACGGTCGCGCACCAGGCCTTCTCGGAAGGCAATCTCGATCCCTCGGCCACCGCGCAATTCGACCTGGCCAAGGACATCATGATCTACGCTACATACGGCCGCGGGTCGAAGTCGGGCGGCTTCGTCAGCAATACTTATGGGACGACCGACGCCACGTTCCGCTACAAGCCGGAACGCTCGACCAATTACGAAGCCGGCATCAAGTTCGCTCTGCTCGATCACGCCATCGTTGGCAGCATCTCGGTCTACGACACGCAGTTCAAGAACCTGCAGGTGTCAGTCTACAATCCGGCCAACTCGACTTACGTGACCGGCAATGCCGCGAGTGCCACGTCGAAGGGTGTCGAGGGTACAGTGACGGTGCGACCCACCGCCAATTTCGACATCACCGCCAGCGGCGCGTACATGGACATCAAATATGATGACTATCCAGGCGCCGCGTGCCTCGCCGTCCAGACGTTGGCACAGTGCGATCCGAGCAACCCGGCGAGTTTCAAGAACAACAACCTCGCCGGCTACAGTCCGCCTTATACGTCGAAATGGAACGGGTCGGTCCAGGCACATGCCCGGTTCATGCTGACCGACGACGTCAAGTTCGACATCACCGGCGTCGCGGCGGGTCGCTCGAAGTTCTTCGACTCCGACAACCAGTCGCCGATCTTTGGCTATCAGAAGGGTTTCATCAAATACGACCTTCGCCTGCAGGTGGCCGGCAAGAATGACGCTTGGCACGTTGCCGTGGTCGGCAAGAATTTGAGCAACATCATCACCAGCGGCTCGGCGTTCAACCTGCCGGCGCCGATCACCACGGTGCCGCGCGCGATCGTCTATATCGACCCGCCGCGCAGCTTCGCGCTCGAAGTCGGGTTCAAATACTGACAGGGGGATGCCGCGCCCGGGCGACCGGGCGCGGCCTTTCCCCCGGGAACGGGGTCCCCATGAGGCATGCCTTCCAAGCATCGGCCGGGACACGCGGCTGATGCTTTCTTTTTCCGACGAGCAGACGCTCTCGCACATGGTGGTCGGCTATGCCTGTGCGCTCGATGCGCGCGACTGGACCGCGTACCGCGCCTTGTTCACCGACACGATCGAGCTCGATTACGGATCGATCGGATCGATCGTCGGACCGATCCTTGCCGATGCCTGGACGACGCGCTGCGGCGCGTTGGGTGGGTTCGACGCGACGCTGCACCGTATCGCCAATCTGCGCTGCGTCGCCCAGGGCGAGGACCGCGCCGCGGTCCACTCCTATGTCGATGCGCTCCATTTCATCACGGTCGATGGCGAGGTCCTGCTCGCGCATCTGGCCGGCCGCTACACCCACGGGTTCGTCCGTGACGCCGATGGCCGGTGGAAGATCGCCAGCTGCGCGCTTGGCGTCGCCGGCTATCCCAACGGACAGGACAATTTCGTGCGCGCCTTCGCCGCGGCCCGCGCGCGCCATGCAGGAGACCAGCCGTGATCGAGCTCCACTTCGTGCCGACCCCCAACGGTCACAAGATCAGCATCATGCTCGAGGAAATCGGGCTGCCCTACGACCTCGTCCATTACAGCCTGCCCGACGGCGATCACCTCAAACCCGAATATCGCCGCATCAACCCCAACGCCCGCCTGCCCGCGATGATCGACCACGCGCCGGCCGATGGCGGCGCGCCATTCGCGGTGTTCGAGACCGGGGCGATGCTGCAATATCTCGCCGAAAAGACCGGTCAGCTGGTCCCCGGCGACCTGCGCGGCCGCAGCCTGTGCCTGCAATGGCTGGCGTGGCAGATTTCCGGCTTCGGTCCGTTCCAGGGCCAGGCGCATCACTTCATCCGCTACGCGCCCGAGGGGCAGGCCTATGGCATCGAGCGCTATCGCCGCGAGACCGAGCGCGCGCTCCACGTCCTCAACCGCCGCCTCGGCGAGGTCGAATATCTCGCCGGCGATTATTCGATCGCCGACATCGCCACCTGGCCCTGGGTCCGCGCGACGCGCGCGATCGAAATGCCGCTCGATCCCTTCCCCAATATCCAGCGCTGGTTCGCGGCGATCGGCGAGCGCCCGGCGGTACTGCGCGGCACCGCAGTGACCAATGTCGCCAACCTCTCCAGCCTGCGTCCCAAGCTGAGCGAGGAGCAATGGTCGAACCTGTTCGGCAAGAACATGCTCGAAAGCGCGAAGGCCGAAGGTTGATTGCCCCACGTTGACCGTCAATCAAATTGACGGTATGTGAGTCGCACAATCGGTGAGAGGATTGCAGCATGGCAACCAACCCAGTTTTCGAGTTCAAGGGCGTCAACCATCTGGCGCTGGTCTGTCGCGACATGGCCAAGACGGTGGAATTCTACCGCGACGTGCTCGGCATGCCGCTGGTCAAGACGATCGACCTGCCCAACGGCAAGGGTCAGCATTTCTTCTTCGACATGGGCAATGGCGACAGCCTCGCCTTCTTCTGGTTCCCCAACGCGCCCGAGGCGGCGCCGGGCATCGCGGCACCGGCCAATCTGCCGACGCGCGGGTCGATCGCCAGCGCGCACGGGTCGATGAATCACATCGCGTTCAACGTCGATGCCGACAAGTTCGACGAATATTACGAGCGTCTGAAGGAACGCGGCATCGATGTGACCGCGGTGTTCAACCATGACGATTCGGACAAGCAGGCGGCCGACCATCTGCATGACGGCGTGTTCGTCCGCTCGGTCTATTTCTTCGATCCTGACGGCGTCTGCCTCGAATTCGCCGCGTGGACCCGCACGCTCACCGAGGAGCGCGACGTGAAGCACGATCCGGTCACCGCCGACGGCACCAAGAAGATCGGCGTGATCGTCAAGGAAGCGCTGGCCAGGAACGACGAGAAGGTGATGGCGTAAGTATTATTGGGGAGGGCGGTCCGCCGCCTCCCCCTTCTACGCTTCCCCGGCGAAGGCCGGGGCCCAGTTTCGCGCACATGGAGATGGCGCCGTGCCATCGATAGAGATCGCAACTGGGCCCCGGCCTTCGCCGGGGAGGGACTGAAATTCAACTGACTGGCCTTTAGAGTTACTCGGCGCTGTCCGCCGCGGCGACGTGATCCTCGATCAGCCGCCCGACCGTGACGGGCTCTTCCAGCATCAACAAATGCCCTGCGCCCGCCAAGGTCATGGCGGTCGCGTGCGGGACGCCCGCCGCGATCATCTCGATCTGCTCCGCGCCGACAATGCCATCCTGATCACCGCGCAGCAGCAAGGTCGGCACCGCGATCGCCGCCAGGCCAGGCCGGCTGTCGATCCGCGCGATGATCGCGCGCTGTTGGCGCAGGAAGGCTTCGGCGCCGGTATCGGCCGCCATGCGCCGCGCGATGTCGGCCACTTCGCCCTCGCGTCGATCGGCTGCCATCAGCATCGGCAGCCGTTCCTCGACCACCTGATCGAACGCGCCGTTCTCGACCAGATCGACATAGCCCTGGCGCCGGGCAAGCTGCGCCGGGCCGTCAGCGGTGGCGAGCGTGGCGAGCAGCGTCAGGCTCGCGACCCGCTCGGGCGCGCGGCGCATGATCTCGAACGCGACGAACCCGCCCATCGCATGCGTGACGAGATGAAAGCGCGGCGGCGCCGCGTCGAGCAGGCGCGTCGCCATGCCGGCGATGGTGTCGTCGCGCTGGTTGTCGGCATAGACGATCGTGCGCTCGGCCAGCCGCGCCTCGAGCGGCGCCCAGAAATCGCGCGTCAGCAATTGCCCGGAAATGAGGACGATCGGCAAGGTCATGTCAGGCAATCCGGTGCAGGAGGGGCTCGCCGGCATCGAGGCGGCGGATATTTTCGGCGATGATCGCCAGGCTGCGGTCGAGCGTCTCCGGCGTCAGCCAGGCGACGTGCGGCATCAGCACCGTGTTGGGAAGGGCAAGAAGCGGATTGTCGGGCGCGATCGGCTCGTGCGCGAAGACGTCCAGCCCCGCGCCGCGCAGATGTCCAGAGCGCAACGCCGCGACCAATGCCGGCTCGTCGACCAGCTCGCCGCGCGCGACGTTGATCAGGATCGCGCCGGGTTTCATCGCCGCGATGCGATCGGCATCGATCAGCCCGCGCGTCGCGTCGGTCAGCGGGACGTGCAGCGAAACCACGTCCGATTCCGCGAGCAGTTGATCGAGCGGACGATAGCTGTCGGGCGCATCCTCATGTGCCCTGGTCGCGGTGTAGACGACCATCGCCCCCATCGCGCGCAGGATCGGCGCCAGCGTCTGTGCCGAGCGGCCAAAGCCGACCAGCCCGATAGTCCGCCCGGCGACCTCTCCGGTCGTGTCCCCCAGCGCCGGATCTTCGGGTTGCCAGCGCCCCTGGCGGATCAATCGATCGTAGACGGGCACGCGGCGCAGCACCGCGAACAGCAGCGCCAACGCTGTTTCGGCGACCGCGCGGCTGTTGCTGCCCGGCATGTTGCAGACGGCGATATCGCGCGCGGCGGCGGCATCAACCGCGATCGTGTTCACGCCGACGCCGATCTTCTGAATCAGCCGCAGCTTGGGCGCGGCGGCAACGTCGTCGGCGCTGAAGGGAGTCAGGACGTGGAGCAAAGCCTCGCAATCGGCGAGCTCGCGCCGCAACCCCGCTTCGTCCTGCGCCTCGACGAAGCCAATCCGTTCGGATGCCAGCGTGGCCGACAATCGCTCGGCAAAGCCCGGCGTCACCTCGCCGTGGAGGACGATCCGGCTCATCGCGCGGCGATCCCGCGCGGCAAGGCGCCCCAGCCCGCATAGACGGCGTGGCTGCCCATCGCTTCCTCGATCCGCAACATCTCGTTCCACTTCGCAGTGCGCTCGCCGCGCGCCATCGATCCGACCTTGAATTGGCCGGCGTCCCAGCCGACCGCAAGATGCGCGATCGCGACGTCCTCGGTCTCGCCCGAGCGTGCCGAGACGAGAGTTGCCCAGCCCGCGGCCCGCGCGACCGCGAGCGCGGCGAGCGTGTCGCTGACCGTGCCGGCCTGGTTGACCTTGATCAGCGCGGCGTTGCAGGTCGATTGCGCGACGGCGTCAGCGACGCGGGCGGCGCTCGTCACCAGCACGTCGTCGCCGACGATCTGGACGCGATCGCCGATCGCGCGGGTGACCGAGGCGACGGTCACCCAATCGTCCTGCCCGGCGGGATCCTCGATCGACAGGATCGGATAGCGCGCCGCCCAGCCCAGCACGAGGTCGCCCATCTCGGCCGGCGACAAGGCCCGGGCATCGAGGCCGAGCCGATAGCCATTGCCGTCGCCCAGTTCGTTGGCCGCGATGTCGAGCGAGATCCACACGTCCTCACCGGGGCGATAGCCGGCCTGTTCGATCGCGCGGACCAGCGTGTCGAGCGCGTGCTCGTTGGAGTCGAACGCCGGCCACCAGCCGCCTTCGTCGGCGAAGCCGCTGCGCGTACCCGCGGCCTCCATCAATCGCCCGGCGGCGTGGTAGATATCGGCGGTGATCTCCAGCGCGCGGCGGAACGAGCCGGCGTGCGGCGCCATCACCATGAAATCCTGCAGGTCGGTGCGCCGCGCGGCATGCGCGCCACCGCCGAAGATCTGGATTTCGGGCATCGGGATACGCGGATGCGTGTCGCCGGCGAGATAGCGCCAGGTCGGCAGGCGCTCGTGTTTGGCCCCGGCATCGAGCACGGCAAGCGATACCGCGACCGCGGCATTGCCGCCGATCCGGGCGAATTGCGGCTGGCCGTCGACGTCGTGGAGCGTACGATCGATCGCCGCCTGATCGCGCGCGTCCATCCCGGACAGCGCCGGCGCAACCTCGTCGCGGATCGCGTTCACCGCGGTATCGACGCCAAAGCCGGCAAACCGCTCGCCGCCATCGCGCAGATCGATCGCCTCGTGCGCGCCGCGTGACGCGCCGGCCGGCGCGATGCCGCGCCCGATCGCGCCATTCTCGAGATGCACCTCTGCCTCGACGGTGGGGCGCGCACGCGAATCCCAGACCTGGCGCGCGCGGATCGTTGCGATGCGCGCGCTCATGCCAGCGTGTCCTGCCAGGCGGAAATCAGATCGGTCATGTTGTCCTTGGGATGAAGCAGGAGATTGATAGCCGCAGCGCGAACGATCGCGCGATTGGCGTCGGAAAGATATTCAACCGGTGAGCGGCCCTCGACGCGCGCAAGCAGCAGCGCCGAGACCAGATGCGCGATGCGCCGCTCGATCTCGGGCGAGGGATCGTATCCGGCGACCAATTCCCGGGAGGCAACCAGCAATGCTCCACGATGATCCACCAGCCACAAAGCCTTGAGCAGCAGATGCGTGAGGCAGAACGCCGGATCGAAAGCCGGATCGCCATAGACCGCGCATTCGGCGTCGATGATGATCGGGCCGCCCCTACCGACAAGGATGTTCTTGGGACTGACATCGCCATGGACTAACGCCTCGCGCCGCGTTGAGAGATCGTCGGCAAGGGCGCGCAACGGTGCCCGGACCTCTTCCAGTCGCTCGGCCGGATAGAGCAGGAACGGTTCGACGCGCAGCGCGTGGAAAGCGGCATGATCGGCGAAGCTGGCGGCGACCCGCGCGTCACTCGCGGTCGCGCGATGCACGCGTGCGATCCGCTCGCCGACCTGCCGCGCCACCGCCGGATCGACGCGCCCGGCGATCATCTCCTGCTTCCACACCGGCGCCGCGACGAAGTCGGTGATCAGCGCATGATCGGCCGGAAAACTCGCCACCAGATGCGGCA
>DASVNU010000142.1:0-4641 GCA_036383655.1 Sphingomonas sp.
CGGTTTCGACGCCTCGGCGACCTTGACCGGTGGCGGCAAGGGAGTCGGCGCGGGGGTCGGTCGGGGCGTGGGACGCGGCGCGGGCGGCGGCGCGGTATAGACGACGCGCGGCGGCGGTGGCGGCGCGGGAATGGGTAGTGCACGCGGCGGGACGTAAGAGGGTGGGTTCAACGCCACCTCGACCGGCGGGGCCGGCCTCGGCGCGGGTACTATGGGCGCGAGATCCTCATTCTTCTTGCGTTTCTTGCGCTTCCCGCTGTCGTCCTGGGCGGTCGGGTGCGGCCTCGGTTGGTCCGCCGCCGCGAGTACCCTGGGCGCGGTCGGATCGGGCCCGAGGCGCGGCAGCACCGGTACCATCCGCGCGTCGGCGACGCGTTCGGGCGTCGCGCGCAACTCTCCGAAATTGACCGCGAAGGCGCGATCGGCGGCGGACAAAGTCGGTAGCCGGTCGAAGAACGGCGCGAGCCCGGCACCGAGCCCCGGCGACATCATCGAATTGGCGATTTTCTGCGCGCCATCGCGATCGCCGCTCATCGCCAGGATGAACGCACGGTCGCGCCATGCCGCACGATCGCTGCGCCGCAGCAGCGGGTCGAGCAAGTCGAGCGCTTCCTTCTTGTGCCCCGAAATCCCCATCGACAGCGCATAGCGTCGTGTTATTTCATCGTCCGGCCCAGCCCGAAGCGCCAGGCGATAGTCGCGCTGTGCGCGCTCCTGCTCGCCGATCAGGTCATAGGCCAGGCCGCGGTCGGCGGCATATTTGCTGGGGTCGAGCCCGCGCGTTTCGGCCTCCTGGAACCGGCGCAACGCTTCGCCGGGACGCTCGGCACGCACCAACAGGCTGCCAAGCCCGGCCTTCACCCGGGGATTGAGCGGATCGAGCTTTTCCGCGCGGCCGAAAAACCCCGCCGCCGCGGTATTGTCGCCCATCCTGAGCGTCAGTTCGCCGGCGGTGACCAGCGCCTCGATATCGAGCGGGTTGGCGGCGAGCAGCCGCATGTCGGCGGCCAGCGCGTCGGCGTCACGATTTTCATCGGCGGTCTGCGCGAAGGCGTTGCCACCACTCATCGCCAGGACAACGGCCGCGAAGCCGAGGGCACGTCGGAATATCATGTTGGAAGTCAGCCTAAGCCCATCGGCGGCTGAACGGGAAATGACCTTGGTCTTCACGAGCGGCGAGGCGGGGCGCGGCGACGATGAACGCCGCCAACACCCCGCAAATCGACTTACTGGTTGTTCTGGCGGTGCAGGAAGCGCGGGATATCGAGCGAATCCTTGCCCTCGCCCTCTTCGGCGTCGGTCCGCGAACCGCCGCGCGCGACGCTTTGCATCCGCTCGAACAGCGTCCCGCCCAGCTTCATCCGCGGCGCCTGCGGCGCCTCTTCTTCGCTGCCGGCGGAAATGGCGGGCGTTTGGTCGGCGGCGCTGTCGCCCGGCGACAGCCAACCCGGCGTTTCCTCGGCTGTGGCCTCGGCGGTCGCGGGCGCTTCGTATTCGGCCGGAACCGCTGCATCGTCGACCGCGGCATCGCTGCCCAACACCAGTTCGTCGGCGTCATCGGCCGGCACGTCGTCGACATGGTCCGACATGCCGGTGGGCGGATCGAGCGTCAGCGGTCGCGCGTCCGGTTCGGGCGCCGTCGCCGCAACGGGTTCGGGCGTCGGATCGGCGGCCGCAGCCGGGATCACCGACTCCGTCTTGCGCCCGAAGCTGAACGCGCGGGTGGTGGGCTCCGCCGCGGCAGCGGCGGCCACGGCGGAACTGTCCGCCTCGATCCCGGTGGCGACGACCGACACGCGGATCTTGCCTTCGAGGTCGGGGTTGAACGCCGATCCCCAGATGATGTTGGCGTCTTCGTCGACCAGTTCGCGAATATGGTTGGCCGCTTCGTCGACCTCGAGCAGACGCATGTCCTCGCCGCCGGTGATCGACACGATGACGCCCTTGGCGCCCTTCATGCTGACGCCGTCCAGCAGCGGGTTGGCGATCGCCTTCGACGCGGCTTCGATGGCGCGGTTGTCGCCCTCGGCCTCGCCGGTGCCCATCATCGCCTTGCCCATCTCCTGCATCACCGAACGGACGTCGGCGAAGTCGAGGTTGATCAGGCCGGGCATGACCATCAGGTCGGTGATGCCGCGCACGCCCTGCTGCAGCACTTCATCGGCCATTTCGAAGGCCTGTTTGAAGGTGGTGTTGGCGTTGGCGACCAGGAACAGATTCTGGTTCGGAATGACGATCAGCGTATCGACGTACTTCTGCAGTTCCTCGATACCCGCTTCGGCCGCCTTGGCACGGCGATTGCCCTCGAACGCGAACGGCTTGGTCACCACGCCGACGGTCAGGATGCCCATGTCGCGCGCCGCCTTGGCGATGACCGGAGCGGCGCCGGTACCGGTGCCGCCGCCCATGCCGGCGGCGATGAAGCACATGTGCGCGCCTTCCAGCATCTTGGCGACGCCGTCGATCGCTTCCTCCGCCGCGGCACGACCGATCTCAGGCCGCGCGCCCGCGCCGAGCCCTTGCGTGATCCGCACGCCGAGCTGGATCTTCTGACCCGCTTTGCTCTGCTTGAGCGCCTGCGCATCGGTGTTGGCGACCAGGAAGTCGACGCCCTGAACGTCGTTCTTCATCATGTTGGCGATGGCGTTACCGCCCGCACCACCGACGCCGATCACCGCGATACGCGGAGTCAGTTCGTCTACATCCGGAGGAAGAAATTCAACCATTACGCGTTCTCCGACATGCTCCGGCCCCCGGAACAACTTATGCCCACAACTTCTTGCACCATCACCCTGTCACTATCCACAACAAATGGGGGTTGATGACGCATTTCTTTAATAATTCGCCCGAGCCGTTCTGATCAGGCGACGGAAGATCGACATCGGCGACGGACGGTGCACCATTTGATGTTCACCCGACGACAAAGACCTGAGATCGATCGGGTCGGTCGCGGCGTGATGGACCAGCCCGGCCAGCGTCGCGAACGCGGGTCCCGAATGCGCATCCGGCAACCCCGCGAGGCCGCGAGGCCGCCCGACCCGGACCGATCGGCCGAGCGCGGCCTGGGCATAATCGGCGATACCCTTGAGCTCGGCGCCGCCGCCGGTCAGCACGACCTGGCGCCCGACATTGCCGTCGAACTTCATCGCGGTCAGCGCCTTGCCGATCTCTCCCATCAGCAATTCCAGCCGCTGGCGGATCACCGCGATCAGCTGCGCCCTGGTGATGCGCGGCCCCTCGCCCGCGCCATCGTCGCTGAGCGGCGCGATCTCGAGCATCTCGTGATTGTCGCGCGGCGTCGCGTTGGCGCAGCCGTGGAAACACTTCATCCGCTCGGCCTGCGCGCGGCTGGCGCCGAAGGTCGAGGCGATGTCGTCGGTAATATCGCTGGCGCCCATCGGCACCGTGACCAGCCCGACCAGCATCCCGCCGGCGAACAGCGACACGTTGGTGATCCCCGCCCCCATCTCGACCAGCGCCGTCCCGAGCTCGCGCTCTTCCGCGCTGAGGCAGGCAAGCCCGGTAGCGACCGGCGCGGCGATGATCGACTTCACCTCCAGGTGCGACTTGGCGACGCACAGGCCGATATTGCGCACCGGCGATCCGTCGGCGGCGACGACATGGATATGGACACCCATTCGATCGGCATGCAGGCCGAGCGGGTTCTTGACCCCGGTAATGCCGTCGAGCGTGTAGAGTGCTGGCTGGGCGTGAAGCACCATCCGCCCGGCGGGATCGATCGATTCCCGTCCGGCGCGCAACAATGCGTCGATATCGCTCTGTTCGATGCGATGTCCGCCCATCTCGAACTCGATCGAGGCGACGTCGCTGACCAGCCCGCCCGCCGAAAAGCCGACCCAGACATTCTCGATATTGGTCTGGGCGATACGCTCGGCTTGTTCGACCGCCTCGCGCACCGCGACCTCGGTCGCCGCCATGTCGGCGATGCACCCGCGCTTCACGCCGCGGCTTTCGCGCTGGCCGGTACCGAGCACGATCAGCTCGCCGCCGCTGCCTTTTTGCGCGATCATCGCGGAGACCTTGGACGACCCGATATCGAGCGCCGTGATCAGCCCCTCCGGCGGTGTCTTGGCCATTATCCTATTCCCCCACTCAAACCTGGTCGCGCGACGCCGCGCGATCCGTCGACGCCGGCGGATTGCTCTGCGAGCTCGTCGGAACGCCGATCCGGCTCGATCCGTCGGGCTTGCGCATCACCATCCGATCCGGATCGCGCATATCGAACTTTAACCATCCTTTACCCAAAAGGCGAAGCGTACCATCCCTCTCCGCAAACAGCCGGAGCGCCCGGGCAGCTTCATCGGTTCCCTCCGGCAGCGACAAAGTCTCGCCGGTGTCGAACAACAGGTCCCAGCGACGATTGCCGACCCAGGTAGCGGCGCGCACCTTAGGCTTGAGCGCGGGCGCGGTGGTCATCAGCGTCTGATAGGCCGGCTCCTGGCGATCGGCGCCGGGGCCGATCACCAGCGGCAGATCGGGCATCGCGTCGGACGACACCGGTTCGAGATAGACGCCGTCGCGATCGATCAGGCTCAGCGTCCCCTGGTTCTGCCACACCGCCACCGGCGTACGCTCGACGATGCGGATCAACAGGGTGTCGGGCAGCCGCCGCGAGACATG
>DASVNU010000143.1:0-5412 GCA_036383655.1 Sphingomonas sp.
CGCGCTGGGCGGTCGCGCGGTCGGCATTTCGGGCAAGGACGCCAATCTGGTGATTGCCCAAAAGGTCACCCGCACCGAGCCCGACCGCAATTCGGGGATCGAGCGCCATGTCGACCTGGGCTTCGTCGGCGAACCGGTGAAAGTCGACCCCTCGATCCTCAAGAACCTCGCGCGCGACGGCTTCATTCCGATCGTTGCCCCGGTCGCGCTGGGCGCCGACGGCGAAACCTACAATATCAACGCCGACACGATGGCGGGCGCCATCGCCGGGGCGCTGGGCGCGACGCGCTTCTTCCTGCTGACCGACGTCGCCGGCGTGCTCAACAAAGCGGGCGAATTGCAGACCGATCTTGACCGCGCGTCGATCGAGGCGCTGAAAGACGACGGCACCATCTCCGGCGGCATGATCCCCAAGGTCGATACCTGCGTCGCGGCGGTCGAGGCCGGGGTCGAAGCGGCGGTCATCCTCGACGGCCGCGTGCCGCACGGCATGCTGCTCGAAATCTTCACCCGGCGCGGCGCCGGCACGCTGGTGCGCGCCTAGAGCGTGATGACGTGAGTTTGCCCCGCCGTGACGGAGCGGATTTTAGCGCAGGGCGAGGAACGAGGAGCGGAGCGATGCAGAATGCATCGTGACCGACGAGAGACGCTACCCTGCGCCAAAATCCGCCCGCCGCTTTGCGGTTGCCCGGGCGCGCCCGCTGGTCTGCGTTGCGGTCCTTGCGCGTAGCGCCGCTACGCGCTGCACACCGCTCCTTGCCAGCGAACACGCCCGGGCAATCACGACGGGTCAAACCCACGTCATCACGCTCCAAGGGCTGTTCGCCGCCGGTTCGTTCCTATATCGATCCGGATAGGGCCGCACGTCCGGAGAAGACATTGATTACCATCCTAAGTATCCTGCAGGTCCTGCTGACCGTCGCGCAGTGGATCATCATCATCCAGGCGATCCTGTCCTGGCTCATCTCGTTCAACGTCATCAACACGCACAACGACACCGTGCGCGCGATCTGGATGGCGCTCGATCGGATCACCGAGCCCTTCTACCGCCCGATCCGCCGCATCATGCCCGATTTCGGGGCGCTCGATCTTTCGCCGCTGGTCGTGCTGCTGATCATCTGGTGCATCCAGATCGCGATCGGCCGCCTGGCGATATGGTGGGTCGGCGCGGGCGCGCTCTGAGCGGCTGGCGCACGACGTCCGAGGGAATCGAGATCGCGGTGCGCGTGACGCCGCGATCGTCACGCAACGAAATGGCGCCGGGTCCCGGCCATGCGGTGGCGCGACTCAACGCGCCGCCGGTAGACGGCGCCGCCAACGCCGCGCTGATCGATCTCGCGGCCAGGCATTTCGGGGTAGCGAAGCGCGCCGTGCGGCTGATCGCGGGCGATCGCGCCCGGTTGAAACGATTGGCTATCGCCGGAGATGCCGAGGCGCTGGCGAAGATCGCCGCCGCGCTCTATCAGGCCGAGCCATGACGGCGAACATCATCGATGGAAAAGCGTTCGCGCTGGGATTGCGCGAGCGCGTGGCACAACAGGTCGCGAGTTTCCGCGCGGCGGCGGGGCGTGCCCCCGGGCTCGCGGTAGTGCTGGTCGGCGAAGACCCGGCCTCGGCAGTCTATGTCCGCAACAAGCACAAGGCGACCATCGGCGCGGGGATGGAAAGCTTCGAGCACAAGCTGCCCGTCGATACGTCGCAGGCCGATTTGATCGCGCTGGTCGACAAACTCAACGCCGATCCAGCGGTCGACGGCATCCTGGTCCAGCTGCCGCTGCCCGGCCATATCGACGAGCGCGCGGTGACGACGCGGATCGACCCCGACAAGGATGTCGACGGTTTCCATCCGGTCAATGCCGGCCGCCTCGCGACCGGGCTGTACGGCTTCGTGCCGTGCACGCCGCTCGGCTGCGTGATGCTGCTCAAGGACCAATTGGGCGATCTTGCCGGGCTCGACGCGGTGGTGATCGGGCGGTCGAACATCGTCGGCAAGCCGATGGCCCAATTGCTGATCAAGGAAAGCTGCACGGTCACCGTGGCGCATTCGAAGACCAAGGACCTGTCGAGCGTGGTCAAGCGTGCCGACATCGTCATAGCGGCGGTCGGCCGGGCGGAGATGGTCAAGGGCGACTGGATCAAGCCGGGCGCTTGCGTGATCGACGTCGGCATCAACCGCACCGACCAGGGCCTGGTCGGCGATGTCGACTTCGCCGGCGCGCTGAGCGTCGCGGGCGCGATCACCCCGGTCCCGGGCGGGGTCGGGCCGATGACGATCGCGGTGTTGCTCAGGAATACGCTGGTGTCGGCGCACCGGCGCGAGAGGTTGCCGTACGACAAGGATGCGCTGTGATTCCGTTGCTGCTGATGCTGGCCGATGCGCCGGCAACCACAGCGATCGATGCCGAGCGCGCCTTCGCGGCCGACGCCAAGACGATCGGGCAATGGACCGCGTTCCGCAAGTGGTCGACTGACGACGCAGTGATGTTCGTGCCGCGGCCGACCAATGCGCACGACTTCCTGAAGGATCGTAAGGATCCTGCTCAGGCGATCGACTGGTGGCCGACCGCCAGCTATGTCTCCTGCGACGGCAAGATGGCGGTGAATACCGGCGGCTGGAAACGGCCGGACGGCAGCGTCGGCTATTTCTCGACCGTCTGGCAACGACAGCCCGATGGCGGCTGGAAATGGATCGTCGATGGCGGCGACGCACTGCAGGCGTCCCGTCCGCGCCCCGTCACGCCAACGGTCAAACGCGCATCGTGCAACGGCGCGCCATCCGGCGACAGTTCGGTTCCGTCCGACACCAACCTTGGTGCCGGGCTGTCAGCCGACAAGACGCTAGGATGGATGTGGAGCGTCCGGCCCGACGGTTCGCGGCGCTTCGTTGTCGGCTTATGGGACGGACCCGACACCCGCATCAGCACGGTGATCGACGACAAGATCGCTGCCCCCGCCAAATGATCGAACTCTACCTCTCGGCGCTGGTCACCTTCTTCGTCGTCATCGATCCGCCCGGCTGCGCGCCGATCTATGCCGGGCTGACCCATGGCGCGACGCCCGCGCACCGCCGCTCGATGGCGATCCGCGCGGCGGTCGTCGCCGCGATCATCCTCTTCGTGTTCGCCGCGGTCGGCGAAGCGATGCTGAAGGCGCTTGGCGTCAGTCTGGCGGCATTCCGCATCGCGGGCGGGATCATGCTGTTCCTGATCGCGCTCGAAATGGTGTTCGAGAAACGCACCGAACGCCGTGAGGATCGCGCCGCCAAGGTCGCGCAGACCCCCGAGGTCGAGGACGTCTCGATCTTCCCGATGGCGATGCCGATGATCGCCGGGCCGGGATCGATCGCCTCGGTGATGCTGATGATGAGCCGCAACCACGGCCTCGAAAGAGTGGTGGTCGTGCTCGCCGCGCTGGCGACGATCCTGGCGCTGACCTTGGTCGCGTTGCTCGCCGCCGGGCCGCTGATGCGGTTGCTCGGCGCGCGGATCGAGGCGGTGATCACGCGGATTCTCGGCGTGCTGCTCGGTGCGCTGGCGGTTCAGTTCGTGATCGACGGCATCCGGATCAGCATGGGGCTGTCGTAAATCGTCATCCGCGGCGCCTTTTAGCGCGTCACCCCAGCGCAAGCTGGGGTGACGACGTTATTTGCGCTGGGATGACGGGGCTAGTCTAATTGATCCGGAACAACCTGAGCGGCGAATTCCTCGGCAGCGACAGCGGCTCGAGGAACGGAAAAGTCTCGCCCTTCGCCATACGATCATAGAACCCGCCCGGATTGCGCACCCGATAGATGGTCGATTCGGCCATGTTCGGGCAGATCAGCAGCAAGGTCGCGCCGTGCTTCTTCGCGATCGCGCGGAACTGGTCGGGCGATCCGCCGAACGCGTGCTGGACGTCCAGGATCGCTTCGCCGTTGCGGTGATAGGGGCCCGCCACCGCCTTGTGGTGGGTGATGACGATGATCCGCGGGCCGAGATCGACGAAGCTGAACACCGTCGCGGCCGGATATTGGTTGAGCGGCGCCAGGCTGCTGATCGAAGGGCATCGCGCGCTGGCGCGGTTGATCGTCGTCATCCGCGCGTCAGGCTTGTCGATCGGCAGGAACTTGAGCGACAGCCCGCTGAACATGCCCGAGGCGATCAGCACCACCGCCACCGGCCCGAGCACGCGGACCAGCATGTTGCGGCTTTCGAGCAACAGCGGAACCGCGATCCAGATTAGCGCCGCAGCACCCGGCACCGCGAGCAATTGCGCCGCCGGCCCGGCGCGCGTCTGCCACAACAGCATCAGGCAAGCGAACAGGGTGAACAATGTCGCCGCCGCCCAGCCGACCATATTGGGCGCGCGACCGTCGACCGCGCGCTTGGTCGCGACCGCCGCGCCCAGCAAGCCGATCACCGGCAGCGTGACGATCGGGAACGCCTGGCGGAACGGATGCATGTAGATCGGCTTGGCCTCGCGCACATTGTCGAGCCAGTTGCGCACCAGTTCGGGCGACGCTTGCTCCGGACGCCCAAGACATTGCGGGAACAGCCAGGCGAACCCCGCCACGATCACCGCGCCCGCCGCAACGGCAAGCCCCAACCGCGCCCAGCGCGACGCCGGGCTCAGCCAGGCGAGCACGAACAGCAACCCGCCCGCCACCAGCATCACCGTCAGATAGACCGGGGTCAGCGCATCGCAGCGCGCCACCATATTGGCATAGGACGCGAAGGCGCCGTAGCCGAGCGCGGTGCCGCTCGCCAGGCTGACGCCATAGGCCGCGACCCGCCGCGCCTCGCCACGATCCCAGATCCATTGCAGCGCGATGATCGCCCCCGCCATCGCGGCATAAGGCAGCATCTCCAGCCCGATCGAGATGCTGACCGCGCTCGCCAGCCCGACGATCACGCCGCCGCGCGCACCCTTGGGGTCGCACAGGCCGGCAACGGTCAGGCTGAGCATCGCCAGCTGCCAGCCGTGATGATCGATGCGGTCGGGCGCGAACATCAGCATCGTCGGCGTGCACGCACAGACCAGCAACGCCATTGCCAGCGGCCAGGCATGCGGGCTGACCAGCCGGCGGACGGTGGCGCCCAGCCCGACGAACGCGATCGACAGCGGCAGCAACGGCGCGAGGCCGCAGGCGACCCGCTCGGCCCAAGGCGTGCCGATGAACGGGCGCAGGATCAGGATCAGGCCCGCGATCGGCAGATCGACGATGCGGCTCCAATGAATGTCGAAGCCGCCCGGTGGGTTGAGGTAATAATTGCGCAGGTCGTACCAATCCTGCCCGTTGAGCAGCGCGCGGACCTGCATCAGCCGCATATTGTCGTCGGTATCGCCCAGCCCCAGCGACCTGATCTGCGGCCAGGCGCTGATGAAATACCAAAGGGTGACGATGAACCAGGCGAGCAGCGCATATTTGATCCA
>DASVNU010000144.1:0-3493 GCA_036383655.1 Sphingomonas sp.
AATTCAGCCTGCCGGGATAACTGAGCAGGACGCACAAGATCGCGAAGCCAAGCCCGGCCAGCCAGCTGAAGCGCCAGCGCGGATCGACCGCCTGCGGGAAGGACCATGTGGTCGCGTGGCGAGAGGGCTCCTCCATCGCCCCTCGCGCTACCGTTACGTGGTGGACATTCCCTTAACTTTGCCGCGCTGACGCGGAGATCAGCCGCCCTCAGGTCGACCGACCGGCCATCGGCATTGCCCGCCCACGCGGCGCGTCTGGGTGAGGTCAGCCCAATGTCAACGTCAGCTATCACGATACCCCCGGGATGAGGCCGGATGACTATGCGGTTTGATCTGGGATTGAAGGGGCGTCGCGCTGGTCGGTCAGCAAGCGTCGATCGTAGCGCGCGAACACTTTCTTCCACAGCCGCACATTGGCGGCATGCCGCGCCGCGCGCTGGCGACGGCGTTTGCGGCGCTGCGGTCGCTGGATCGCGCGCACGGCAATCACAGCCGTCACCACCATGACGCCGAACACCAATGCGAGCGGAAGCACCGACTCCATGCCCAATTCCCCCAGGGCGGTCCGATATGCTCCATAGCACTTTCGATATAACCGCTCCACCGCCGTGGTGGCGCGAAGCGGGACACCTGTGCCGGCCAGGACGGCTGGCCTTCGTGTAAAGCTTCCTTGACTGACAAGCACGCTTTACTGTAAAGCTCACTTTCCCGATTCGAAAGGAGACTTTACATGTCCATGAGTCCCGCCAACTGGCGATACCAGCGCAGGGTCGTCATCCTCAGCCTGATCTACGCCGCATTCCTGCTCGGCGCGGTCTATGGCTTCAAACACCATCTGGTGAGTGGCGCCTTAGCCTGGATCGTGGCGATCCTGCCCGCGCTGCCGATCATCGGCATCTTCGCCGCGATCGGGCTCTACCTTGTGGAGGAGCGCGACGAATATCTGCGCATGCTGATGGTCCGCCAGACGCTGTGGGCGTCGGGCTTCTCGCTCAGCATCGCGACAATGTGGGGCTTTCTCGAGAGCTTCGAGCTGGTCAGCCATGTCGAGGTCTATTGGGTCTCGGTCCTGTGGTTCGGCGGGCTTGGCCTTGGCAATCTTGCCAACCGGCTGACGATCGGGAAGGGGCGATGAACAACCGCCTCAGGGTGCTGCGCGCCGAGCGCAACTGGAGCCAGGGCGATCTCGCCGACAAGCTCGAAGTCAGCCGCCAGAGCGTCAACGCGATCGAGACCGGCCGCTACGACCCCTCGCTCCCCCTCGCCTTCAAGATCGCCGAGCTGTTCGAGCTCGCCATCGAAGACATTTTCGTCTCCCCGTCAAAGGAAGCCTGAACCATGAACCACTTCACTCTCCGTTTCGCGGTCGCCGTCCTCGCGCCGCTCGCCATCCTCCAGCCCAATGCCGGGCATTGCGCCCCGGCCGCCGCGACCGGCTCTGCCGAGGTTCGGATGGACCACATTTCGATGACCGAAACCGGCAAGGGATCGCCGGTCATCCTGATCCCCGGCCTGTCCTCGCCGCGCGCGGTGTGGGACGGCGTCGTGCCCGAACTCGCCAAGACGCACCGCGTCATCCTGGTCCAGGTCAACGGGTTCGCCGGTGACGATGCCGGCGCCAATCTGAAGCCCGGCGTGCTCGATGGAATCGTGGGCGACCTCCACGCCTATATCGCCAAGCACAAGCTGCAGGGCGCCGCCGTCGTCGGCCATTCGATGGGCGGTCTGGTCGGGCTGATGCTGGCCAAGGTGCAGCCGGGCGACGTCGGCAAGCTGATGATCGTCGACTCGCTCCCCTGGTACGGGATGCTGTTCGGGCCCGGCGCCACGGTGGAGGCGGTCACGCCGCAAGCGGCAGCGATGCGCGATCGGTTCGCGGCGAGCTATGGCAAGCCCAATCCCGCGGCCAACAAGGCGATGGCGGCGCGGTTCGCGCTCCGCCCGGACGCTCAGGCGCAGGTCGCGGGCTGGATGGACAAGACCGACGTGCGCGCCTCGGCCGAGGCGATGTACGAGGACATGGTCACCGATCTGCGCGGCGACATGGGCAAGATCGCGACGCCGATCACGATGCTCTATCCGACGTCCGCCGCGCTGCCCAAGGCGATGGCCGAGCCGCTCTACGCCGCCGCCTATAAAGACGCGCCACACGCGACCTTGGTCGAGGTGCCCGACAGCGCGCATTTCATCATGCTCGACCAGCCGACGGTGTTCTTGAAGGCGCTGACCGCATTCGCGGGGTGATACTCTTATTCCCCTCCCGCTTGCGGGAGGGGCTAGGGGAGGGCCTGTTCTGAACTTCGACACGACACGCCCTCCCCCAACCCCTCCCATGAATGGGAGGGGCTTTTTGTTTCGTCTCGCCGCTCCTACAGCCTCCCCATGACCGACACGCCCGACCGCCCCGCGCTCGCTTATCATCTGACCGTCGGCAAGGGGCCGCCAGTGGTCTTTCTCCCCGGCTATGCCAGCGACATGAGCGGATCGAAGGCGGTGGCGCTCGAGAAATGGGCGGAGACGGTGGGCCGCACCTATCTCCGCTTCGACTATGCCGGCTGCGGCGCCAGCGAGGGCGATTTCACCGAGCAAACGCTGACCGGCTGGCGCGACGATGTGCTGGCGATGCTCGACCTGCTCGCCGAGCCCGCGATCCTGGTCGGGTCGTCGATGGGCGGCTGGCTGATGCTGATGGTCGCGCGCGACCATCCCGAGCTGGTCGCGGCACTGGTCGGCATCGCGCCGGCGCCCGACTTCACCGACTGGGGCTTCTCGATGGATGAGAAGATGAAGCTGCTCCAGGATGGCCGGCTCGAACGGCCGTCGGCTTATTCGGACCAGCCGACCGTCTATACCAGCCGCTTCTGGCAATCGGGCGAGGCATCGCGGCTGACCGCGTCGATGCTGGCGGTGGATTGCCCGGTGCGGATCCTCCACGGCCAAGGCGATCGCGACGTGCCGCACGAACGCTCCGTCCATCTGGCGCGGATCATCCGTTCAGCCGACGTGCAGTTGACCTTGGTCAAGGACGGCGACCACCGGCTGTCGCGCGACCAGGACATCGCGCTGCTGATCCGGACGATCGAAGGACTGTCGACGCGATCATGATCCTGCTTCCGCTGATGCTCCAGGTCGGGTCGACCCCGTCGCCTTTGTCGCCGAACGAGCAGCGTTATGACGCCTGCGTCTCGCTGGCGACGAGCGATCCCAAGGCCGCCGAGGCGGAGGCAGACCGTTTCCGCATCGCGGGCGGCGGCGCCAAAGCGCGGCAATGCCAGGGCATGGCCTATGCGCAGGAAGCGCGCTGGAGCGACGCGGCGACCGCGTTCGAGGCCGCGGCGCACGACGCCGATGCGACCCGCGACCCGTTGGCCGCACGTTATTGGGCACAAGCGGGCAATGCCTGGCTCGCGGCGGGCGACCCGGTCAAGGCGCAGACCGCGCTGACCACCGCGATCACCGCCGGGACGCTCGACGGTTTCGGCCGCGGCGAGGC
>DASVNU010000145.1:0-8654 GCA_036383655.1 Sphingomonas sp.
ATCACCACGGTCAGCGAACTGCCCGCGGGCTATGCCAATTTCGACCAATGGCTGTCGGGCACGCAGCTCGAACGTGAGCTCAAGATCCAGGAATATTCGGTCTCGAACCGCGGGCTGCGCCCCAATCTGGTCGGCACGCCCGAACAGCTCAAGGAACGGATCGCCGAATATGAGGACGCAGGGCTCGACCTGCTTCTCCTCCAGATGAGCCCGCAAGCCGAGGAGATGGAACGGTTCGCGGTGCAGGTGATGGGCACCGCCTGAGCGTCTAACCGGTCGCGCGTCGCCTGATCGCTGTCGGCGCGCGACGATAGACCTGCTGAAACGCCGCGTTGAACGATCGCACGCTGCCGAAGCCCGATGCGAGCGCGATCTCGGTCATGCCGAGGTCGGTGCTGTCGATCAGGCGTTTGGCGCGCTGGATTCTCGCGGTGCGCGCCGCCGCGAGCGGCGTCGTGTCGAGATAGCGCCGGAACAGCCGCGACAAATGGCGTCCGCCGATCCCCAGCCGCTCGGCCAGCGCCTCGACGCCGGCCTGATCGAGCGCGCCTTGTTCGATCAGCCGCAGCGCGCGATCGACCGTCGCACGCGCGCCGCGCCAGGCCGGCGAATGCTGTGCGGTCTCCGGCCGGCAGCGCAGGCATGGCCGGAAACCGGAGGCCTCCGCCGCGGCCGCGCTGGGGAAATACCGCACGTTGCGCGACATGGGCTGACGCACCGGGCAGACCGGCCGGCAATAGATCCGGGTCGAGGTGACGGCGATGAAGATCGCACCGTCGAACGCGGGATCGCGCGCATAGCGTACGCGCTCGCAGAAATCGAAATCGAGTTCGGCTGGCGGGTCGGCGGCCTGTGTCATCGCCATTCAACTATAAATGGTCGCGCAGCCCCTGTCGCCCGATCCCGTTGACCGCGTCCGAATCCTGCCAGCCGGATTGGGGCGATAAAGATATTCGATGCCATCCCAACGATCGGAGAGAATGTCATGGCCTCAATTCACCACCAGACCTTTATCGCCGCGGATCCCGACGCGGTGTGGAGCGCCGCGCGCGATATCGGTCGGCTGCACGATCGTCTCGTGCCGGGGTTTGTCACCGCCACCGAGATGCTGGCGGGCGAGGGCGCGCCGGTCCGTCGCGTGACCTTCATCAACGGACAGGTCCTCGACGAGACGATCGTCTCGATCGACGACACCGCGCGGCGCCTCGTCTGGACGATCAAGGCGTTCGAGCACCACAATGGTGTGCTGACCGTCGCGGCGGCGGCCGATGGCGCGCATGTCAGCTGGACCGCCGATCTCCTGCCAGACGCGCTAGCTGAACAGGTATCGCCCGCGATGGCGCATGGACTGGCGATGATGAAGGCGCATCTGGAAGGGAATCGCTGAGCGGCGAGATACAGTTCGCCCTCGTCGGATTCGCGGCCGGGTCGGCCCTGTGATATGATCGCCAGGACTCCGCGCAAGATGGAGCGTCGGGCGCATCACGCATGGGGAGACATGCCATGGCCGCCGCTATCGACGACGCGAAATTTCATGCTTTTGTCGGAAAGATGCTGGGCGATCTCGGCGGTGCGATGAGCGTGCCGACCGTCCGCCTGGGGCTTCGTCTGGGATTGTTCGATGCCCTGGCCGATTCTCCGGCGACCGCCGCCGAACTGGCGCACCGCGCGGGCGGCCTGCACGAACGCTATGTGCGCGAATGGGCGCTTGCCCAGACCGCCAACGGCTATGTCGATTACGACCCGGCCAGCGAGCAATTCAGCCTGTCGCCCGAACAGGCGATGGTGTTCCACCACCGCGACAGCCCGGTCTATCTCGCCGGCGCGTTCGAGCTGGTCGCCGCGATGATCGAGGCCGAACCCAAGGTCGAGGAGTGCTTTCGCCACGGCAAGGGCGTGCGCTGGGGCGACCATGCCGGCTGCCTGTTCTGCGCGACCGGCGCCTTTTTCCGTCCGGGCTATGTCAACAACATCGTGCAGGCGTGGCTGCCCGCGCTCGATGGGGTGGAAGCGAAGCTGCACGCCGGCGCACGGGTCGCCGATGTCGGGTGCGGTGTCGGGTTCTCGACACTGTTGATGGCTGAGGCGTATCCCGAGAGCAGCTTCGTCGGATACGATTTCCACGAGCCGTCGATCGACGAAGCACGGCGTCACGCCGGCGAGCACGGGCTGGGCGATCGCGTGCGGTTCGAGGTGGCGACCGCGAAGGACATCGCCGAGCAGGGCTTCGACCTGATCACGATGTACGATTGCCTGCACGACATGGGCGATCCGCGGGGCTGTGCCGGGCATATGCGCCGGATCCTCGCGCCGGGCGGCAGCTGGATGATCGTCGAACCGATCGCCGGCGATGCGCCCCAGCAGAACATGAACCCGGTTGGCCGGCTCTATTACAATGCCTCGACGATGATCTGCGTCCCGACCTCGCTCGATCAGGAAGTCGGCGAAGGCCTGGGCGCGCAGGCCGGCGAAGCCAAGCTGACCGAGGTCATCCGGCAAGGCGGTTTCGAGTCGGTTCGGCGCGCGGCAGAGGGTCCGTTCAACATGGTGATCGAGGCGCGGTAAGGTCGGAGGCTCGGCCGAATTGCCGGTCGGGGATCAGCTGCTCGCCATCGCCTCGACCACACCGTCCGGATTTCGCCTGCCGCGAGGCGCTATCGCGATCAGGAAGGCGACGGTCGTGCCGATGCAGAGCTGAAACGGAAAGGCGAGGTGGCACAGGGCTTCCGGCAGTCCGATCGTGGCCGCGATTCCCGGTTGGAGCAGTAGCACCGTCACGAACCCGGCAATCAGCGATGCGATCACCGATGCGCTGTTGCCGCGCGGTGTCAGCACGGCAGCGAAATAGACGCCGAGCAACCCGGCATAAGCGAACACCATCACCTGCAAGGCGAATTCGAGCAGGCCGAGCTTGGCATAATGCTGCCAATAAAAGGACAGCACCGCCACACCGAGCATCGCTATGCCGATGACGCCCATCCCGGCGCGGCCCGCCTGGACGTAATGATATTCGGCGGTGGCGCTTCGCCGCTCGCGCCAGGGGCGGTAGAAATCCTGGATCAGCACCGACGACATGGCGTTGAGCGCCGAATTGGTGGTCGCCACCGCCGCGGCAACGATCCCCGCGGTAACCAGCCCGCGCAGCCCCGGCGGCAATTGCGTCAAGATATAGTGCATGAAGATGCTGATCTTCTCGCCATCGAATGCCTGGCCGGCGATGGCGGTGGCGCCGCCCATCAATTCGGCGCGATCGTAGAAGACGTGGAGCAGCAGTCCGATGGTGATGAAGATCGCCACCACCGGAACCGTCGCGAATACCGACCAATAGAGGCTGCGCGCGCCGGTCTTTGCATCGCGGCAGGCGAGCAGCCGCTGGGTCGTGTCCTGGTCGAGCCCCGACGAGGCGACATAGAGTAGCGCGATCCCGGTGACGATCGCCAGCAGCGAGAAGGGCTTGGACGGATCGAGCGAGAAGTCGAACAGGCGCAATTTATCGACGTTGCCCGGCGCGTGCGCGAGGCCCTGAACAATCTCCGCATTGGTCGCCGGGATCGACAGCCGCAGGAACACCAGCACGGCGATCGCCGAGCCGAGGAAGATCACGAACTGGAAGAGATCGATCCACAATACCGAGCGCAATCCGCCGACGAAGGTCGACAGGAAGCTGGCCACGACCAGTAAGGTCGCCGCGATCACGATGCCCTGCGCGCTGACCGTCGAGGTCATCACCATCGCGACCGCGATCGCCGCGAGATAGAGGCGTGCACCATTGGCCAGCACGCGGCCGACCAGGAACATCGCGCCCGTACAACGCGTCGCCAACATCCCGTAGCGCAGGGTCAGCAACTCGTAGACGGTCGTCACCCGCGCGGCATAGAAGCGCGGGATCAGCACGCGCGCGACGAAGATCGCCCCGATCAGCCCGCCGAGGTTGGTGCCGAGATAGGTGAAGTCGCCATGATAGCCGAAATCGGGCCCGCCCAGGAACGTCGCGGCGGACTGGGTCGCGGACAGGACCGAGATCGCGGCGAGCCAGGCGGGGACAGTGCCGCCGGCCAGGAAATAATCCTTCGCGGTGCCGGTATGCCGCGGCGTGAACCACCAGCCCCCGACCACCAGCAATGCCAGGTAGAAGAGGATCACGACCCAATCGAGCAGGCCGAATGGTAGCGACGCGGCCATCTCAGTAGAGCAGGTAGCGCGCGCGGCGCGTCTTGAAGCGGTTAAGCTCGGCCTGCCAGCTTATCGCAATCGCGCGCGGGTCTTTGCCGGCCTTGATCTGGTCAAGCACGGCACGGTTGCGGAGCAGGCGGTCGATGCGGTCGATCTGGAAGGTCGTGCCGTACAGCTTCCACAAGGCCGCGACGACCTCCACCCCCAGTGCCGGTGCGTCGAGACGGGTGCGGTCGTGGAGCAGGATCTCGACGCCTTCGACACGCTGCCCGGCGAACGGATAGAGCTTGTCGGCGGCGGCCACGTAGCTCACCGGCAGGAAGCTGACCCCCGCTATAGCCCGCGCGTTGAGATGGGCGGCGAGCTCAGTGCCTTTGATCCACGGCGCGCCGAACCGAAGGAACGGCGCGTCGCCCGGCCCCTTGATATTGACGTTGGTCCCTTCGAGTAGCGCGGTGCCGGCGTACGCGGTCGCCTGGCTGACGCTGCGCAGATTTGGCGATGGATTGATCCACAGCAGCCCGGTGTCGTCATACCAGTCGCCGCGCTTCCAGCCGGTCATGCGGATCACGGTCAGCCGCGCGCCGATCCGGTCTTCCACGTTGAACATCCGCGCGAGCTCGCCGAGCGTCATGCCGGGGCGCATCGGCTCGGGGAAGGGTGTGGTGTAATCCTCGATTCCGGGCGGCGAGACCGGCCCCTGCACCGCGATGCCGTTGATCGGGTTGGGCCGGTCGAGCACGATCACTTCGACCTTGTTGGCGGCGGACGCCTGGAGGAAATATTTGGTCAGCGTCTGGAAGGTCCAGTAGCGCACGCCGACGTCCTGCAGGTCGATTACGATCGCATCGAGCCCGGCGAGTTGTTGCGCCTTGGGATGCCGCTCGGCGTCGGTCTTGCCGTACAGGCTGACGATCGGCAGCCCGCTGGCCTTGTCCATCCGGTCGTCGATATTGATGTCGTCGGTCGCGGCGTCGATGCCATGCTCGCCGCTGAACAAGCGTACCACATCGAGCCCCGGCACTGCGGCGTGAGCGTCTTCGCGCAGCACGTCGATCGTGCGGCGTCCTTGACCATCCCTGCTCACCGGGTTGGCGAGGATTCCGAGCCGCAGATGCCCGCCATGCCGCGCCGCGATTGCGCGCAACGGCGCGAACCGCTGGTCCTCGAGTACGTCGATCCCCGTCCGGACGCGCGCGGCGGCGGGCGTCGCCGTGACCAGCGCGAGCAGCACGAGGAAGAGCCCACGCATCATTTCTTCGGATTGGTCCCGTCCAGTACCGACAGCACCGCCGTGTGGATCGCCGGCCGCGCCTGGCCGATCAACGCATTGTTGCGGGTCGGATTGACCCGGTTGGTCAGCAGGATGACGAACGCGTCGCGATCGGGGTCGATATAGATCGACGTGCCGGTGAAGCCGGTGTGGACGATCGCGCGCGGCGAGGCGAGCGGGCCGGTAAAGCCGCCCGGCGACGGCATGTCCCATCCGAGCGCGCGCGAGCTGCCGGGCGGCGTGTTCTGCGGGGTTTCGAACAAGGCGATCGTGCTCGGCTTGATCAGCGGCTTGCCGCGATAGCTGCCATGGTTGAGATGGAGCTGGGCGAGCGTCGAGAGGTCCCGCGCGGTCGAGAACAGCCCGGCGTGGCCTGCCACACCGCCCATCACATAGGCATTCTCGTCATGGACGACGCCGCGCACCAGCATGTGGCGGAAAGTATCGTCCTGCTCGGTCGGCGCGATGCGGGAGAGGAGCGCGCTCGACGGCCGGAAGCCGGTGTCCTTCATGCCGAGCGGCCCGAACACCTCGCGCGCTAGGAATCGATCGAGCGGCTGGCCGGACAGGCGCTGCACGATCTCCCCGAGCAGGATGATGTTGGTGTCGCGATAGGCGAACACCGTCCCCGGCGGCGTGAGCGTGGGCGTGGCGTAGATCAGGCGCAGGAGATCCTGCCGATCCTTGGCGTTTCGCCATAGCCCGTCCGCCGACTGCAGGCCCGAACTATGGCTGAGCAGGTTGCGCACGGTGATGCGCTCATGCCCCGGCGTGCCGGCGAATTCGGGGAGATAGCGGACCACCGGCGCGTCGAGGTCGAGTTGATGGCGGTCGTACAGGATTTCGGCGGCGGTGGTGGTACCGATCACCTTGGTCAGCGAGGCGAGGTCGAAGATCGCGTCGACCGGCATCGGCGGCGCATCGGCCGACGAATCGATCCGGCCGAACGCCTTGAGCGCCAACAGCCGGCCATGCTGCCCGGCCGCGAGAACCGCGCCGGGAAAGGCCTTTTTCGCGACCCAGGAATCCACTTCGGCGAAGGCGGGCGCGAATCGCACATTCTGCGCGGATGTCGCGACGACGAGTTGTCGCACGGAACGTATCGACGGAGTCGTCGCGGGGCTCGGCTGGCCCTGCAAGGCGAGCAGTCCCGCTGCGACCACCAGCCACGCGCGAAGCCTCACGCGCTCGCTCCAGCCGTTCATTCCTCGGCCACTCCCCGTGCCAGCAACAGCGCGCCCGACACCGGGTCGCCGAGCGGCTCGACCAGGCGCTCGGCGGTGCGGACACGGAGCCACGGACGCAGCCGCGCCGACAACCCACCCACCAGCGCCAGCCTCGGCGCGCCACGGGCGAAGATCGTCGCGATGAACCGCTCGACATGGAGCACCGCGTCCTCGACGATCGACAGCGCGATCTCGTCGCCCGCTTCGGCATAATTCATCACCAACGGGGCGAAGGCGGCGTAATCCGCCGGCGCCGCCTGATCCATCCAGGCGATCGCGCGCAATGTGTCGTGCCTGAACTTGCCGGCGATTTCCTTGGACAGCGGCGTTCGCTTGGTGCGCCCGTCCATCGCCCGCAGCGCGTGGCGCACGGCGCTCAACCCGAGCGCGGCGCCGCTGCCTTCGTCCGAGATCGGAAAGCCATAGCCGCCCACCGTGAACCGTTCGCCCTTGACCTGGGCGAAGCCGATCGACCCGGTGCCGAGCACCAGGATCGCGCCGTCGGCGCCGTTATGCGCGCCGAGATTGGCGATCGCGGCGTCGCTGTCGAGCGAGATGCTTGCGAAGGGAAAATCGAGTGCGGCGAGCGCCTTCGACATGCCCGGGCGCCGAATGCCGGCGATGCCCATGCCGGCCGCGACTTCGTTCCAGCGGCGCTCGGGGATGCCGGCGGCTTCCAGCGCTTCGCCGGTAACGCTCAGCAGCCGGTCGTAGAGCGGATAGAGCCCCATGCGCGTGTTCGCCGGGCCGCCTTCGGCGCTGCCGAGCACCTGGCCGCCGGCATCGGTCACGCGGACGCGGCAATGGCTGCCACCGGCATCGACGCCGAGAAAGATTTCAGCCACGCGCCTGCTTTCCCGGGAAGGCCGGACCATGGTTGGTTGCCGCTCGAACTGGACTCGTGCCTGGCATGCCTATGGCATTGCGGAAGGGCGCGGCGGTGTCGAGCCTCAATCTGGCGGGAGCGTCGCCGCGGTTATAGGTGCTGTCATGCTGGTTATAGTGGCGACGCTTTGCGCGCCGGACCAGTCCCGGTAGTCAGGGCCGTTACTCCCATCCGCTATTTGCCTTCGAGGGCCCCGATGCCGACCGAAACCGTTGATCCCCGCTTCGCCGATGTCGACCGTTGGCCGACCCTGTCGGTGGTGGAAACGATGCTAGAGGGGCAGCTTGCCGCGATCGCGGCGCTCAAGGGCCAGACCGGCGCGATCGCGGCCGCGGCCGAGGCTGCCGCGCTGCGGATGCATAAAGGCGGGCGGCTGGTCTATGCCGGCGCCGGCACCTCGGGACGATTGGCGGTGCAGGATGGGGTCGAACTTACCCCGACCTATAATTGGCCGTCGGATCGACTCGTCTTCCTGGTCGCCGGCGGCATGGGAGCGCTGATGCGCAGCGTCGAGGGCGCCGAGGACAATGTCGAGGCGGCGCGAGAGGAGGTCGCGGCAGCGGAGGTCGGGCCGAACGACGTGCTGATCGCGGTCGCGGCGAGTGGGCGTACGCCTTATGCCGTCGCGGCGCTGGAATCTGCGCGGGCACGGGGTGCCCTGACCATCGCCATCGCCAACAATCCAGGCACGCCGTTGCTGGCCGCCGCCGATCACCCGATCGTCGCCGATACCGGCGCCGAGATCGTGGCGGGATCGACCCGGATGAAGGCGGGCACCGCGCAAAAGGCCGCGCTCAACATGTTATCGACCGCGATCATGCTGCGCTGCGGGCTCGTCCATCGCGGGCTGATGGTCAACATGCGGATTTCGAACGAGAAGCTCTTCCAGCGCGCGCGGCGCATGGTGGCGACGCTGGCCGGCATCGACGAGGCGCGGGCGGCGGACGCGCTTGATCTCGCCGACAAGGATCTCAGGCGGGCGGTGCTGATCGCGCGCGGCCTCAGCCCGCAGGAGGCAGTCGACCGGCTCGCCCGTGTCGGCGGCGATCTCGGCAGCGTGCTCTCCGAGCTGGATCAATCCGGAGCCCAATGATGT
>DASVNU010000146.1:0-5242 GCA_036383655.1 Sphingomonas sp.
CCATCACGGGCACCGGCGCGCCGCGATCTAGGCGGCGGAAATAGGCGTTGAGCGTCGCCGCTCCCTGCATCCCCGCGGCGAGCGCGGGCCAGGTGTCGAACAGCCGCTGGACGATGACCGGCTCGCCCGCTGCGACGATCGCGGCAAAGTCCTCTGCTCCAGTTACGCTGCGCTTCGCGACGCGCGGCAGGGTGTCGAGCGCGGCCGCATCGCGTGCCAGGCGGACGGGCTCAATCATTGGCCGTCCCCAGCGCCTGGGCATGCGTCGGCTGGCGCAGCACCGCGTCCTTGACGAAGCCGAGCATCGTCCGGAACTGCGCCTTGACCGTGTCGGGCGCGGTCGCGTCGATCCGCGGCGGATAGCTTTCGGGCGTGACGCCCAGACCGATCAGCAACGCCCGCCAGTTATCGGTCGGGATGCTGTCATTCTCCATCGGTGGCGCCTCGCCGCGCGCGCGGAAGGTCGCGATGATATGCGCGAGTTCGGGCGGCGGCGGCGCGGCGCGGCCGGTGTCCCAGAACAGCCCGGGATAGGGCGCGAGCGCGTAGAAGGCGGCCTGATAGTCGCGTAGCCGCTCGAACGACGAGCGCATCAGGCGGTTGTATTCGGCGCGGCTCGGGGCGACGTCCTGCCCGGTCGGGAAATAGGTCAGCAAGGCGATCAACCCGAGCTGGACGGCGTGGAGGTCGAGATTGTGGATCGGGTCGAGCGTGCAGGCCGCGCTGCCGATCGCGACGCAATTATGCGCCCAGGCCTGCTCGCGCCGCCCGGGATCGGACGGCCGCAGTACGGCATCGCCGAGCGCCAGCCCGGCCGCCGCGCCGAGCCGGGCCAGCGCGTCCTCGGGCTCGGTCAGCGCGCTCGAAAAGGCGTGGATCACATGGGTAGCGGTCTGGGTCGGATAGAGCGCCGCCCAGCCGGGGTGCCAGGCACGCAGCTCGGCATAGCTGGGGATCGGCGCGAAGGGTTGCGCGCGTGCCGCGAACACACGGTCGGCCGGGAAATGCGCCCGCCAGCTTTGCTGGTCGACGCCGAGCGTCTTGCCGATCAGCGCCGCGTCGCTGCCGGTCGCATCGACGAACATTTCGCCCGCGACGCGCTCGCCATCGGCGACCAGCGCGGCGATGGCGCCGTCGTCGCCGCGCTCGATCGCGATATGGTTGGCGGTGCGTATCGCCACGCCGATCCGCGCCGCGACGCTCTTCAGCCCGGCGGCATAAGCGATGGCGGGCAGATGATAGCCGTAATCGGCGCGGCCATAGGCCTCGCTCGCCTCGTCGGGGATCATCACCCGGCCCTGGCGCGCGGCGGCGGCGGCCAGCGAGAATTGCTCCAGGGGGACATCGAGCCCGAGCGCGCGGGCCTTGACCCAATAAAGGAAGAAGTCGTTGCCCTCGATCGGCGTGCCGTACGCGCCATAGGCATTGAGGAAATGGCCGTGGCCGCCGAGCATGTCGCGGATATTCTGCCCGAGCGAGAAGGCGCCGCCGGTCGCACGCAGCAGTCCGGTTTCGTCGAGCCGCAGCCGCGTGTGGAGCGCCTCGATCCCCGGCAGCGTCGCATAGACGTCGCTGACATGGAGCAAGCTGGGCAGCTCGATCGCGGTGACCGCGACCCCGGCGGGTTTGAGCGCGGCCTGGAGCACGCTCGCGGCGAGCCACAGCGGCGCGTCGCGGCCGAGCAGGACGAGGTGTTGGACGCGCGCGCTCATGCCGCCGGCTCCAGCGCGGGGGCAGGGCAATAGGATCGAATGAAGTCGCCATGCCCGGTCATGTCGGCGGCATTGACCTCGATCCGGTATTTGAGATCGGCCAGCCTGGCCGCGAGCTCGTCGAGCGGAACCGCCTCGGCCAGCGGATTCCACGCGGCGGGCAGCACGCCCTGGCCGACCAGCACCGCGAGCCAGGAGTCGCGCGAGAACAGGCCGTAGCGGTAATCGGGCGCGGCGGCGGACGCGCGAAACAAGGCGATCTTGTGCGCCAGGCTCTCGGGCAATTCCATGTTGTGGACATGGTCCCACAGCGGCTGCCCGTGCCGCCGGTTGGCGGTGTAATGGAGCACCAGGAAATCGCGGGTGCGGTCGTAATGCACCTCGAACAACCGGTTATATTCGGCCGCCAGCCGCGGATCGATTCCGCAGCCGCGCGTCGGCATCAGGCCGATCAGATCCATCACCGCGGCCTGGATCAGGAAGATCGAGGTGGATTCCAGCGGCTCGAGAAAGCCGCTGGCGAGCCCGACCGCGACGCAATTGCCCGCCCAGGCGGCGGCACGGCGCCCGGCCTGGAAGCGCAGCAAGCGCGGTTCGGCGAGCAGCGGCGCGTCGAGCGCGGCCAGCAGCACGTCGCGCGCGCGATCCTCGACGGTGAAGCGGCTCGAAAAGACATAGCCATTGCCGGTGCGGTGCTGCAGCCCGATCCGCCATGTCCATCCGGCTTCCTGCGCGGTCAGCCTGGTGAACGGGAGCAGCGGCTCGGTCCGCATGTTGGGCACGGCGAGCGCGCGGTCGCACGGCAGCCAATGGCTCCAGTCCTGCCAGCCGACCTCCATCGTTCCGCCGACCAGCAGCGAGCGGAAGCCCGAGCAGTCGACGAACAGGTCGCCGGCTATCTCGGTACCGGAGGCGAGTGTCAGCGACGCGACATGACCGGTGGCGGGGTCGCGCGCGACATCGACCACCTTGCCCTCGATCCGCGTGACGCCGAGCGGCATGGCCCAGCGGCGCAGGAATTGCGCGTAGAGCGCGGCGTCGAAATGATAAGCATAGGCATAGGTCGCGCGGATCGACTTCGGGTCTTCGTTGGGAAATTCGAACGCATTGTTGCGGCACGCGGCGATCGCGAACGAATAATCGTGCAGATCGGCGGCACGACCGGCGGCGTGCGCGCGTGCCCAATGATGCTGGAAATCGACTCCCGCCCAAGGCTCGCCGAACGTGCCGAACGGATGGACGTAGCGCTCGCCGGGCTGGTCCCAGCCGACGAACTCGATGCCGATTTTGAAGGCGGCCTGGGTCTCGCGCATGAACTGCGCCTCGTCGATCCCCAGCGTGTCGTTGAACACCTTGATATGCGGCAGCGTCGCTTCGCCGACGCCGACCGTGCCGATCTCATCCGATTCGATCAGCGTGATCGCATAGTCCTCGGCGGGCAGCAGCTTGACCAGTGCCGACGCCGCCATCCAGCCGGCGGTGCCGCCCCCGACGATCACCACCTTGAACGGATCTGGCTTCAGCGAGTCTGGTTGTGGTGCCGGCGCCATCATGCACTTCCCTCACAAAAATTGGGCGCCGCCGTCCCTGCGAGGGTGGCGGCGGCGCCCAGTGGAGGAAATCAGAACTTGAACCGGCCGCCAACCGAGAAGCGGCGGTCGACCACTCCCCAATTGGCATCCATGAACACCGGCTTGGCGCCCGGCGTCGCCTTGGAGTCGCCGAAGATCTGCTGCTGATAAACAGTGCGCGTATTGAGCAGGTTCGAGCCTTCGACCAGGAACTCGAAATTCTTGACCACCGACACGCGCAGCGATCCGTCGAGGAACCCGGCGGCCTTCTGGAACACCGGCAAGCCGATGCAGCAGTCGAGATTGTTGGTCAGGAAGCGCGACCGCCAATTGTACGCGACACGGAGCGCGACCGGGCCCTTTTCGTACAGACCGACCAGGTTGAACGAATGTTTCGAGATGCCCGCCAGCATGTGCGAGTCGATCACCGCGCCGCGCCCGCCGCTGACGTCGAGCCCCGCGCCCTGGCCGCCGGTACCGCCGGCATCGAGCGCCCCGACCGCGATCAGGTTGGAATTGTTGATCCCCGATTGCGAGACGAAGGTGTAATTGGCCTGGATACCGAGGCCCGAGAGCAGGCCGGGCAGGAAGTCGAAGAAGGTCTGGTAACCGACTTCGACGCCCTTGAGTTCACCGCCACTCTTTTCGTTACGCGGACCGCGCAGCAATACCGTCTGGGTCGATCCGTTGTTGGTGAATTGGCGCTCGAACTGGCCGTAAGTGATCGCGTTGTGCAGTTTCTTGTAGAACAGATCGACCGTGAACGAGGACGACTTGCCCATATAGCGTTCGAACGTGAGGTCGAACTGATCGGCGGTCATCGGCTTCAACCCGGCGTAGCCCGATTCCGCGTTGAACACGAAATTGTAGCCGGTGACATTGGCCGCGGTGTGCGCCGCGGTCGGTGAGTTATAGACGATATACGGCGAGTCCGGGCCGGTGTTGATGATCGGCGAATTGATCGACACGAAGTTCCTGAGCAGGCCGAAATCGGGCCGCGACAGGCCGCGCGAATAGCCGAAGCGGATGTACGTCTTGGAGTCGAGCCCGAACCGGATGTTAAAGCTCGGCAGCACATTGGTGTAGGACGCCTTGAGCGTGTTGGGCGAGCCGCCGCCGCTGGCGAACGCCAGGACTTGCGGCGTCAGATAGCAACGCGGCTGCACGATCGCGGTGCCCGACAACGGCGTCGCGCAAGACGGCAGCAGGTTGAGCGCGGTGTTGGCCGGATAGGCGACCGCGCCGTCGCTGGTCACTTCGGTACGGATCACGCGGACGCCGATATTGCCCTTGATGCGGACGCCACCGCCGAAGATCGGCTGGTCGTCGCCGAAATTGAGCATGGCATAAGCGGCCTTGGTCCGCTCGGACGTCCTGGTCACTTCCGACGGCGTGAAGCAATTGTCGACCGTCGCCTCGGGCCGGTCGCAGATCGCGGTATAGCCCGGCGCGATCGGCGAATTGGTGGCGGCGCCGCCCAGCGACTGCAGCAGCTTGGGAAAGTTCTGCAGCGTATCGCGGTTCAGATAGACCAACGGACCGTTATTATAGGCGCTGCCATTGTAGAAATCGCTGCCCAGGCTGGTCGATTCCCAGATTCCCGCGCCATAGCCCTTGAAGTCAGGATGCGGCACGAAGACGCCGTTCACCGTCGATCCGGCGCACGCCGGGTAAGCGGCGGGCGTCGTATTGTCGGCATTGAAGCCCGGCCCGTTGCAATTCCAGCTCGCCGCGATCGGGGTCCAGTTGAAGGTGGAATAGCGGACCGTCTGGTTGCGGTCGGCGTAGCGCACACCAACCTTGAGCGAGTCGAGCCAGCCGCCCTTGTCGAAATCGTACTGCAAGTCGCCCTTGAACGCCCATTCGTCGGCGTTGTTGTCCTCGACATGACCCTGGATGAACGGGATCCAGTAATTGTGCGGATTGGCCAGCCCGCCGGCGGCGTAATTGACGTTCGAT
>DASVNU010000147.1:0-9345 GCA_036383655.1 Sphingomonas sp.
CGGATCATGTTTTCGAGGCCGGCATGCGTGTAGCAGCCATGCTCGGCGTCGAGGATCACGAAATCGAACCCGGCGATACCGTAAAGCTCGACGATGGCGGGGGCGTCGAGCTTGACGAAACTGCCGAAGACGATCTCTCCAGCCTCCAATTTGCGCTTCACTTCCCCATTGAACATCGCCGCATCCCTCTCCCGTTCCGCTTGGCGGAGTTGCTATTTACAAATGCCATTCAAGATGGCACCACTGAGACTGTAAGCCAAGCTTTCATATAAGAAGCCGACAAAACGGTCCGCCGGCAAGGCGGCCAGCTACAGGAGATGATGTGAAGCGCAGCACCGACCGCATTCTTACAACTCATGTAGGCAGCTTGATCCGTCCGCTCAACGTGCTTGAGGGAATGATGGCCAAGGTCCTCGGCGAGCCTGTCGACGAAGCCCAATTTCAGCGCGACGTCCGCCAGGGAGTCGCCGACGTCGTCGCCAGGCAGGCTGAGATCGGCATCGACATTCCCAGCGATGGCGAAATCTCCAAGCCGAGCTTCCATAATTATGTGGTCGAGCGGCTCGGCGGGCTCGAAAAGGTCCCGCCCTCGGACAGGGGCGCCTATTATGCCGCGCTGACCGAGGAATTTCCGGGTTTCATGACCCAGTACAACGCCATGTACAAAACGATGTGGATGCCCCCCGAACTCGACGCCGAGAAAGTCCGCAAGGCAGCCAGTACGCCGCCGGCACGTGTGCGCGTCGCGGCGCCGATCCACTATGCTGGACGGGACGCGCTCCAGACCGACCTCGACAATTACCGGGCGGCGCTTTCCGGCAAGGACTTCGTCGAGGCGTTCATGCCCTCGGCCACGCCGGCGCGCGACGATGCCGATGCCGGTACGGTCTACGCGACCGAATCCGAATATCTCTACGCGCTCGCCGATGCGATGCATGTCGAGTACAGGGCGATCGTCGATGCCGGCTATGTCGTCCAGCTCGACCTTGGTTTGCCGGCGCGCAACCAGGTGTTGCCCGGCAATCCCAATCCGACCCCCGAGGATCTGCGGCGCGCCTCCGAGCGCCAAGTCGAAGCCTATAATCACGCGTTGCGCGGCATTCCCGAGGACCGCGTGCGTTATCACATGTGCTGGGGCAGCATGAACACGCCGCACACGACCGACGTGCCGCTGCGCGAGGTCATCGACATCATTCTCAAGATCAAGGCGCAGGCCTATGTCATCGAGGGCGCCAACCCGCGCCACGAGCATGAATGGATGGTGTGGAAGGACGTGAAGCTGCCCGACGGCAAGATCCTCGTGCCCGGCGTGATCAGCCACCAGACCAATGTCGTCGAGCATCCCGAGCTCGTCGCGTGGCGAATCTCGAACTTTGCGAGCGCGGTCGGGCGCGAGAATGTCATTGCCGGCACCGATTGCGGCTTCTCGCAGGGCTGGAACATGGCGAGGGTCCATCCCGAGGTGCAATGGGCCAAGCTCTCGGCGTTGGTCGAGGGCGCCGCCCTGGCCTCGCGGCAGCTGTGGCAATGAGATGAGCAATCCCAGGCTCGCCGAGGGATTGGCCGAGTATCTGAGCGCCGTCCGCGGCACGCCGGGTACCCCGCTCGAAACAGCGCGCCTCCTCGCCGACCGCGATGCGCACCGGATCGCGTACCCGATGCCGACGGGGATGACGGTCGCTAACAGCTTCGTGGTGCGAGCCGGGGACGAGGTGCCGGTGCGTATATATCGTCCGGCCGGGGAAGGGGTGCTGCCCGCCATAGTCTATTTTCACGGCGGCGGCTTCACCACCGGCAGCATCGCGACCTATCAACCGCTGGCGATGGCGCTGGCCGAGGCGACTGGCGCGGTGGTGATCAGCGTCCAATATGCCCGTCTGCCCGAAGCTACTCCGCGCGCGACAGTCGAGCAATGCTATGACGCGCTGGCCTGGACCGCGCGGATGGCCTGCGCCCTGGCCATCGATCCGGAGCGGATCGCGATCGCCGGCGACAGCGCCGGCGCGTTCCTCGCGGTGCAGGTTGCGATCCTCGCGCGCGATCGCGGCGGCCCGAAGCTGGTTTGCCAATTGCTCGCGTACGGCATGTTCGATGTCGACGAGGGTCGCGCCGCTTATGCCGCTGTTCGCGATCCCGTGCTGACGCTGCCGTTGATCAGGGCCGTTGTCGCTGCCTATCGCAGCGCCGACGCTCGCGATCCGGCGCCGTTCGAGGTGCCGCTACGCAGCGATCTCGGCAGCCTGCCGCCGGCGATCCTGCTGGAGGCCGAGCACGATGCAATGGTCGATGAGGGCCGCGAATTTGTCGAGCGGCTGCGCGCTGCCGGCGTGCACGCCAAATTCCGCGTTGCCCCGAATATGTGCCACGGCTTCCTTCGCGCCATTCGCTTCTCCGCCCCCGCCCGCGCCGAAATGCGCTGGCTCGGCGACACCTTCCGAACCCTCACGCACCCAAGGAACTAGACCGTGGCGCTCAAAACCGAAGACCCCGCATTCCAGGCCGGCCGCGAACTGCGCAGGCAGATGTTCGGCGATGCCAGCATCGAGCGTCTCGACAATGCCGACGATTTCAACGAGCCGCTCGAGAATTACGTCACGTCCGCCGTTTTCGGCGGAACCTGGACGCGGCCGGGGCTGACATTGCGCGAACGCTGCCTGATCACCGTCGCCATCAGCGCCGCGCTCAACCGCCAGATCCCCCTGAAGCGTATGGTCAAATGCGCGATCGCGAATGGCGCGACCAAGGAGGATATCCGCGAAACCTTGCTCCAGACGACAATGTATATCGGCGTTGCCGGCGGCGTCGAGAGCTGGGCGCTCGCCGCCGAAGCGCTCAAGGAAATCGACGCTTACTGAGCCGGGGTAGCGGCAGGGACGGGCTTGGCCGCCTTGAGCCCTGCGGCCTCGATGCCGGCGGTACCGCACGCGGCATCGTCGGCGGGCTTGCCGCCCGACGTGCCGACGCCGCCCAGAAGGACGCCGTCGGTCGAATAGATCGGCACGCCGCCCATGATCGTCGCGACGCTCGGCATGTTCGCCGGCGGATTGAGCGCGGCGGTGTCGGCGGTGGCGCGGCCATATTTGGCGGCGGAGGTCGCTTTCCACAATGCGATCTCGCCGACGCCCATCGACACGCCATCCATATGCGCCAGCGTCACCGCCATGCCGTGATTCTCGAGCACGACCACCGCGACCCTGAGATTGCGCGCGCGCGCATAGTCGAGGCAAGTGTCGCGGATTTTGGCGGCGCTGGCATAATCTAGCACCGGCCGTGCGGTTTGCGCGGAAGCCGGCACGCCGAGCAGCAGCGTCGCGGCGAGCGCGAGGCTGCGGCTCATTTCAGCGTCTCGAGATAGCTGATGATGTCGCTGCGCTTGGCGGCATCCTTGATCCCGGGGATCATCATCTTCGTGCCCGGCACGACGCCCTTGGGATCGGCGAGATAGGCGTCGAGCTTGGCGCGCGTCCAGCGGATATTCGATCCCTTCATCGCCGTGGAATAAGCGTAGCCGGGCTTCGTCCCTGCCGCTGCGCCGACCACGCCGAACAGATTGGGGCCGACGCCGTTGGGCCCGCCTTTGGCGACGCTGTGGCATGCCTTGCACGTCGCGAAGCCCGGGGGCGGTGCAACGGCCTGGGGCATCTGCCCTGCCGGTACTGCAGTGCGATTGGCGCCGTGCGCCGATGCGACGATCAGCAGCAGCGCCGCGCCGGTCATGGCCGCGGTCAGATATGCGTTTGAGTGGGTCACCGTAATTTCCTCATGCCGGAATGGGTTCGGGCTGCAACCGCGCCGCGCGCATTCGCGCCAGCACCGCCGCCGCCGCGGGGAAGATCATCAGTCCGCCGAACAGTAGCATCACCCAGAATCGTCCGGCGCCGGCGCCAATCACATAGCCGCCGAGCAGCGGTCCGATGATCCCGCCGATGCGCGAGCAGCCGAGCATGATGCCGAGGCCGGCGTTGCGCGTGGCCACGCCATGATAGTTGAGCGTGACCAGGATCAGTGCCGTATAGGCGCCGACGTTGAAAAAGCCGCATAAGGTCGAGGCTCCGACCAGTGCCCAGTTCGCCCCGTCCGGCACTGCGCCGAGCAACGTGAACGATGCCGCCATCGCCAGCAGGAAGATGGTCGCGATCCGCACCTCGCCGACGCGGCGCGACAGCGCCCCGACAATCAGTTGCGCGATGATTCCGGCGCCGTAGGTGGTCACGCCGGCAACGCCGTTCCATTGCATGTTCATCCCGGCCATCGACAATATCTGTGGGCGCCAGCCCGCCATGAAGCCGCCGCTGATCGTGAACACGAAGCCAGCCAGGCACAGCAATGCCGTGCCGATCCACAGCGAGCGCGGGATCATCGTCAGGCTTGCCCGCTGCTTGCCGATGACGATCGGCTCTTCGGGCAGCGCCGCTACCTCGGGCTTGCGCATCCGCCGCATCAACGCATTGATCCGCGCGAGTGCGTCCGGTGGACGTCGCGCCATCAGGAAGGCGGGTGAATCGGCAAGGATGAACAGTCCGAGGAGGAACGCGGTCAGGTTGAGCGCCGCGGCGCCGAGGAAGATCGATCGCCAGCCATATGGTTCGATCAGCAGCCCTGCCATAGCGCCGCACAGCATCCCGCCAAAGGCATAGCCCGAGTGGAGGATGCCGATCAGCAGATTCGAGCGCTTTTCATTGCTGAATTCGGTGACGGTTACGTTCAGGCAAACGACCAGCGCGCCCAGGCAAACGCCGGTCAGCAAGCGCAGGATCATCAGCGTGGTGATCGTGCCGTTGGTCGCCGTGATCAGCAGCAGCACGACCAGCGAACCGAGCAGCGCCAGCGTAAGCGCGCGCCGTCCGACCCGGTCGGCCAGCGGCGCGACGAAGATCGATCCGAGCGCGACGCCCACGGGGGTTGCGCTCGATGCCAGCCCGAACCCCTGGATCGAAAGGTGCAGTTCCTTGATCATCACCGGAGCCGCATAGGACAGCGTAACCACGTCGAGCCCGTCCGCGGCATAGGCCAGCATGCAGATCGCGACGATCGCATATTGATACCAGCCCATCGCTGATTGCTTGACGATGTCGTTGGGGGTGATCGGCAGGCTCATGCGGGCTGCCCTTCGCCCGAGTGACGACGCGGCAGTCTGGCGGTCGGCTGTCTACGCACACGCACCTCTTATCAATGCCCTGTCAATTCGGCAATTACAAACGCCATTGCGAATGCGCGAATCGAGACGAACGACATCCGTTGCGTTTCGGCCGTTGCGAAAAGCCCGGCGCGTTTGTGGCGCGCCGGGATTTCGCCCGACCTTTCAGCCGAAGCGCGGGTTAAAAGCGGATACGGACGCCGCTGACATAGTAACGGCCGATCTTGTCGTACATCTGCGAGTTCGACACCGTCGGCGCTATGATGCTGTTCGGCGCAACCGGCGGATCCTGGTTCAGCAGATTATCAATCTTGCCATAGAGCTCGATATTCTTGGTGATCTTGTAGGACGCCGACAGATCGACATAGGCGCGCCCCTTGACCCGGTTCTGCGACGTCGGGAGATCGACATTGTCCACGTAGATCGTCCGGAATTTGCCACCCCCGATATAGCGGACATACGCGCCCAGGCGCAGCGGGCCGCCCGAATAGGTCAGATCGAAATTTCCCTTCCAGCGCGGCTGACCGCCCGGATCGGTGGCGATGTCGCCCAGCAGGATCGTTGTGACGTTCGATGCGGTCAGTTGCAGCTTGTCGACATAGTTGACGAGCAGACGGCTGCCGATCGTTCCGGTTGTCCCGAACCACGTCACGGGGCGACGATAGGACAATTCGAAGTCAAGCCCGGCAGCTTCGATGGTCTGGGCGTTGATCAGCGTCGCCTGGATCGACGTGATGTGATTGCCCGCGTCCTGGGTGATCAGACCGCAAAACGAGTCGATCTTCAACGTGAAGCAATTGTTGACGATGGTCTGCGGCGCGATCGCGGTGATCGCGTCGTTGATCTTGATCGAGTAATAATCGATCGAGGCGTTCAGGCCCGGGATGAAGCTGGGCTGCAGGACAACGCCGATCGCCTTGGTATCGGCCTTTTCGGGGTTGAGATTGCGGTTGCCGCCGGTCAGCTGCAGCGTGTTGGTGGTGACGTTGGTGCGCGGATCGGAGATCGAGTTGATCACCTGGTTCTGGCCGGCATAGAGTTCGTTGATATTGGCCGCGCGGATGTCACGCGAAATCGTGCCGCGGAAGCGGATGTCGGAAATCGGCGAATAGTTGAAGCCGACCTTCCACGTCGTCACGCCGCCGCTCGAACTGTAATCGGCGTAGCGGACGGCGCCGCTGACCTCGAGATTCTTGGCGAAGGCCCAATCCTGGGCCAGCGGGATCGCGACCTCGGCATAGACCTCCTTGACCGTGAGTTCCCCGGCGAAGGGTTGCTGGTTGATCGAGCGCCATCCCGATATCGCCGAGATCGGGTCGGAGACGCTCTTGATCGTCTCCTTGCGATATTCGGCACCGACCGCGAGCTTGACCGGACCTGCCCAGGTCTTGAACGGCGAGCCCGACAAATTGGCGCCGGCATTGTTCTGGGTCATCCGGGCGTCGTACCACGAAGTACCGCGATACCAGGCCAGCGCCTGCTGGCTGATCGATCCGGGGCCGAACACGTTGATCGGGACACACGCCGGGTTGTCGTTGGTCGTGCTGGCATCGGCGTTGATCCGGCATACCGGCTGGTTGGTGACCGGGCTGATCACCGAATCGACACCCTGGAACCAGCGCGATTGAATGCGGTTGTTCACGCTTTCCTGGCGGAAGTGGTTGTCCGAACGCTGAAGATGGACATCCCAGGACCAATCGCCGATCTTGCCCTCGGCGCCCACGGCATAGCGTAGCGCGCGGGAAACGCTGTTGTTCTGCGAATTGCCGTCTTCGAGGTTCATGCGGCCAAAACTGAATGAATTGATATTGTTGGCGGCCATCGTCGCGCGGATCGACGCCGGCAGGAATGCATTGTCGCGCTGAATGTTCAGCGTGCCGTTGTCATAGTTGGGCGCGAGGTCGGACAGCACTTCGACCCGTGACCACAACCCCTCCGCCCACAAGGAAATCCCGTCAGTCAGGTCATAGGTGGCGCGGCCATATCCGGAATAGCGGGTGATATGCGGCAGGATATTGCCTTGGTCCTCGATCGATACGCCGCCGCCGCCCAGCATGAAGGTGGTGTTGACCGGGTTGCCGTAGACGAACGGCTGCGGCGTGCCGTTGACTCCGAATTGGATGCCGTAAAGCGGACTGGCGGTCGGCACGGCGGTGACACCGCCGAACGTCATGCGCGAATATAGCGCGTTATAGGCGATGTAGTTCTTGGTCTGGCCGTTGGTGGCGGTGTAGTTCGGATTGTTGAACAGCACCGGCGCACCGCGGCCCCAGTCGCGCGTGCCGACGTTGGTCTGGCCGGTGTTGCGATAGAAATCGCCCGCCACCGTGATGTTGAGGCGCCCGAATGTCTTGCCCGCCGCCGCGGAGATCACCGGACGGTTGAAATCGTTATAGTTCGAAATGCCGTACGACGCGTCGATCTTGACGCCCTCGACCTTCTTCTGCAGCGAGAAGTTGATGACACCGGCGACGGCATCCGAGCCATAAGCGGCCGAGGCGCCACCGGTCACGACTTCGACGCCACTGATCAGCGACAGCGGGAAGATATTGGTGTCGACGCCGCCGAACGGGCTGGTCGCCGCGAGGCGACGGCCGTCGAGCAGCAGCAGCGTGCGCGCGCCGCCCAATGCGCGAAGATCGGCGACGTTCTGGCCGACCGGCTCGCTCGACTTGCCGACATTCTGATTGATGCGCAGTTGCGGGATATCATAGGCCAGCTCGGCGACACTGGCGAGCGCGCGGTCCTTGATCTGCTCGGGAGCGATCGTGGTGACCGGGGTCGGCGCGGTGAAGCCCGCACCAAGGCGAGAACCGGTGACGACGATTTCCTTGTCGCCGGTTTCCTGCGCGGTCTCTTCGGGAGCGGTGGCCGGGGCTGCTTGCGGAGCGCTGGCGCTATTGGGACCGCCGGCCGCGGGGGCGGTCTGGGCGAACGCGGGCGCGGTGGTCGCCGAAAGCATCAGCGCAATGACCGCGAGGCTGGGATCCGTGAATCGCGACGATAGCGCGCGGCCCGATACCGAAGATGATTTTCGCATTGCTTCCTCCCCAAGTCGATGCGGCCTTCGGGCCGTCATTGGAATTTCGCGTCGATGCTGATTCACCGACGTCTCGACGCTCGCGTATTCGCAGTCGCCTCACCGCCATTCTGAAATGACGAATGCCAGTTGCTTATGACATATAATCTCTAGCCGACAAGAGAAAAATCGGATACTGACGAACGACATTTGGTATAAACGCCGCAGAACCGCACGGTCGCCCTGGCCGATAGCGGGTCGAAACGGGAGAGAGCGGGATGGCAGCGGCGATGGAACCGAGCGGCGCAATGGCTGCGCCCCCCAGTATGACCCGGTATCAGTATCTCGTCGTCGCTCTGTGCTGCGTCGCCAATATCGCCGATGGCTTTGACGCGGTGTCGCTTTCGGTCGCGGCGCCGGTTCTCTCCAAGCAGTGGCATATCGATCCGGCGGTGCTCGGCACCTTGTTCAGCGCGGTCGCGGTCGGGCTGGTGATCGGCGCGTTCCTGGTCGCGCCTTTCGCCGACAAGGTCGGGCGCCGTCCGGTCATGCTCGGTGCGCTCGGCTCGCTTGCGGCGTCGCTGCTGCTGACCAGCGCCGCCACCGATATCTGGCATTTGCTGGCATTGCGCTTCGTCACCGGGATCGGGTTGGGGACGCTGGTGGTGTGCCTCAATACGACCGCCGCCGAATATTCGAGCGTCAAGTTCCGCAACATGGCGATGGCCACGGTTCATATCGGTTTCACGTTGGGAATGATGCTTGGAAGCGGCATCGCCGCCGCGGTTTTGGGCACCGGCGGCTGGCGCAATATCTTCCTGGCCGCCGGACTGCTCAACGCTGTCACCTTCACGCTGGCGGTGTTCATCCTTGGCGAATCGCGCGATTTCCTGGTGCGCCGCCAGGGACCCAAGGACATCGCCGTGCTCAACCGCCTCCATCGCCGCATGAAGCTGCCCGAGCTGACGACGATGCCGCCGCGGCCCGCTGCTGCCGAAAGCAGCGCCAACGCGATGCGCCTGATGCTCGCCGGCCCGATGCGCAACCCGACGATCCTGATCTGGATCGCGTCACTTACCTATGCGCTGGTCGGCTATTTCCTGCTCAACTGGAAGCCGACGGTCCTCGCCAATGCGGGGCTCAGCCCCAGCCTGGCAGCGGCAAGCGGCATCATCACCGGCGCCTGCGG
>DASVNU010000148.1:0-9281 GCA_036383655.1 Sphingomonas sp.
ATCGACCCCCAGGGGTCGCTGTCGGATTGGTGGAACGAGCGTGAGACGGAATTTCCCGCCTTTGCTCAGACCACCGTTGCGCGGCTTGCCGCCGATCTCGAAGTGCTGCGTCAGCAGGGTTTCCGCCTGGCGGTAATCGACACTCCGCCGGCGATTACCATGGCAATCCAGTCGGTCATCGCGGTGGCCGAGCTTATCGTCATTCCGACCCGCCCGTCGCCGCACGACCTTCGCGCCGTCGGCGCCACGGTCGATCTGTGCGAGCGCGCGGGCAAACCGCTGATCTTCGTGGTCAACGGCGCGACCCCCAAGGCCAAGATCACCTCCGAAGCCGCTGTCGCGCTGTCGCAGCACGGCACGGTCGCGCCGATCACGATCCATCACCGCACCGATTTCGCCGCCTCGATGATCGATGGCCGCACGGTGATGGAAGTCGATCCCAAGGGTCGTTCGGCCGCCGAGATCACCGAGCTTTGGGCCTATATCTCCGATCGCCTCGAAAAGAATTTCCGTCGCACCGTATTTTCCGCGCCGTCCGCGATGCAGCATCCCGGCTTCGGCGCGCGGCCGCAGGCGGGTGGCGGTGGCTTCGGCCGCCGGGTGATGGGCTGAGGGCGGCGCGATGATGAGCGAACCCAAGCCCTTTGCCTCGCTGTCCTCGGGACTTCTCGCCCGCAAGGGTCAGGCGCGCCCTGCCATGCGTCCGCAGGGTTTCACTGGCGGCTATGCCTCGCTGGCCGGGATCGACGATCTCGGCTGGAACGACATGGGTCATGTCCCTGAGCCGGTCGCCGATGTCCATCCGTTGCACGAGGACGACCAGATCCAGCCGCCGCCTGAAGGCGTGCCGCCGGTGCTGGCGCAGCGCCATGCGCTGAAACAGGAATTCGAGCCGCCGGTCCTCGACGACATTGCCGTCGAGGACGAGCCCGATGGTCTGGTCGAGGCACTCGCGCAGGAGCCCGAAGTCGTCGCCGATACGTTCGAACAGCGCCCGGTGTCGGTCGCGGCGGCGAGCCGGATCGCGCGCGCTACACAGCACAAGCACAAGGCCGCGTTCACCTTGCGGCTCGATGAGGAGCGCCATTTGCGGCTGCGCCTCGCCAGCGCGGTCAGCGGCCGTTCGGCACAACAGATTGTTACCGGGGCGCTCGACGCCTTTTTGGAATCGCTGCCCGAAGTCGCCGAGCTGGCTCGCCAGCTCCCGACCCGGGTCAAGGGGTGAACTGGGGGACGTTGCGATGAAGTCGAAGGGATTGACGATAGGCCTCTCGGCGGTCGCGCTCTGCGCCGCGTTGGGCGGCATCTATCAGGGCGCCGCGCTCGCCGGTTCGAAGTCGAGCCTGGTCGACGATCGTGCCGCCGCGCAGGATATCGCCAAGGCCAAGACGGCGCTGGCGGACCGTCACGGCGGCGACGCTGTGCGCTGGGCCGAAGCCGCAGTGGAGCTGCGGCCGCAAGTCGCCGACTATCGTGCCGTGCTCGGCCAGGCCTATCTGCTCGCCGGCCGTTTCGCTTCGGCGCGCACCACTTTCAACGACGCGCTGACGCTGTCGCCGGGCGATGGCAAGGTCGCGCTCAACCTGGCGCTCGCGCAGATCGCCGAGGGCGACTGGACCGGCGCGCGCCAGACGCTCGACAGCAATTCGGGGTCGATCCCGATCGGTGATCGCGGCCTCGCCATGGCGTTGGCCGGCGATCCGATGAGCGCGGTCAATCTGTTGCTCCCGGTCGCGCGCCAGCCCGGCGCCGATGCCAAGCTGCGTCAGAATCTCGCCCTCAGCCTGGCGCTCGCCGGCCGTTGGCAGGACGCCCGCGTCGTTGCGGCGATGGACCTGTCGCCGACCGATGCCGACAAGCGCATTGTCGAATGGGCAGCCTTCGCGCGCCCTGCGTCGCGTTATGACCAGGTTGCGACGCTGCTCGGCGTCACGCCGGCGGCTGATCCGGGTCAGCCGGTCGCGCTCGCGCTCAATGCCAGCACGCCCGTCGTCGCCAGCGCTCCGGCGCCGGTCGATGCCGATATGCCCAAGGCGCCGGCAGAGGTCGCGGTCGCTGTCGCGCCGGTCGAGGCCGGTACGACGGTTCCGGCAGTGGTTGCCGCTGTCGCGCCGACGCCCGCGGTCAGCACCGTCGTGTTCGGCCCGCGTGCCGAAGTCGTTCAGCCGCTGCCGGTGCAACCGGCGGTCGGCAGCAAGGCGCCGCTGATCAAGGCGCCGAAATCGGCCATCAAGGCCGCAGCATTCGTCAAACCCATGGCTGCTCCTACCACCCCGGGCGCCGCCAAGGTCAGCGTGAGCAAGGGCAATTTCTATGTCCAGCTCGGTGCCTATGACAGCGCGGGCGTCGCTCGCGATGCCTGGGGCCGGGCCTCACGCGCTTATTCGGGCTTTGCCGACCATGTTCCGACCGGCATGTCGGTGACGGTCAACGGCAAGAATTTCTATCGTTTGTCGGTCGGCGGGTTCGACCGCGCCGGCGCGGCGCAACTCTGCGCCAGCTATCGCGCCAAGGGCGGCACCTGCTTCGTCCGAGCGAGCGCGGGCGATCAGGCGGTGAGCTGGAAGAAGTAAAGTAAAAGCCCTCTCCCGCCTGCGGGAGAGGGTTGGGTGAGGGTCTTCTTGCTTCTTCCAAGCGTGTGTCGAGACCGAAGAAGAAAGAAGGCCCTCACCCTCCCACCGCTTCGCGGCGGGCCCCTCTCTCCCGCAAGCGGGAGAGAGGGGTTTTCTTTGCTAAGCGTTGATTTCCTTCCCGCCCTTCCACAGGCGGAGCACCCTACCTTGGGTCGGCAGTCCGTCGAACGGCGTGTTGCCGGCCCTTGCTTTCATCGCCTCGCCGCGAATCTGCCAGGGCGCTTGCGCATCGAGCAGCATGAGATCTGCGGGCTGGCCGGGCGCTAATCTGCCGGTGTCGACGCCCAGCACCCGCGCCGGATTGACCGCGAGCATGGCGAACAATCGCTCGATCGGCAGGCCGAGCCCCAGGCCGAGCGCGAGCAACGTCTCCGCCCCCGACGCGCCGGGCGACGCGTCGGCGAACGGCAGGCGCTTTTCCTCGGGCCCGCGCGGATCGTGGCCCGAGCACAGAACGTCGATCGTGCCGTCCGCCACCGCCGCCAGCGCGGCCTTGCGGTCGTCTTCGGAGCGCAGCGGCGGGGAGAGATGCGCGAAGGTGCGGAAATCGCTCATCGCGTTGTCGGACAACAGCAGATGGGCGGGGGTGATCCCGCACGTCACCTGGACGCCGCGCCGTTTGGCCGCACGCACGAGGTCGAGTCCGGCAGCGGTCGTGACCTGGCGGACATGCAATCGCGCCCCGGTATCTTCCGCCAGCGCGATGTCGCGCGCGATCGCCAGCGCCTCGGCGACGGCGGGGGCAGCGGGCAGGCCGAGCCGCGTCGCGGTCTCGCCTTCGGTCGCGACCGCATTGCCGGTCAGGCCGGCATCTTCGGCATGCGTCACCACCGTCAGATCGAGGTCGCGCGCATAGGCGAGGACTTTGCGCATCACGCCCGAATCGGCGATCCAGTGCCGCCCAGTGCCGACCGCCTTGGCGCCGGCGCCCTTCATGATCGCCATTTCGGCGAGATCGGTGCCCAGCAGGCCGTTGGTCGCCGCCGCGATCGGGTGGATCCACAATAAAGGCTTGCCGACCAGCGACGAGCGCTGAACGATGCCGGGGCCGTCGAGCACCGGCGACTGATCAGGCATCAGGCCGACGCGGACGATACCGCCGGCGCGGAACGCCTCGCGGTCGATCGCGAACACGCCGAGGTCGACGATCCCCGGCGCGAGCAGCTTGCCGCCGCAATCGATGGTCTCCGCGCCGGGTGCGCTGTCGACGATGCGATCGCCGGCAACGTGCAATTCGCCTTCCGCGACGCCGTCGGGTCGGACGATCCGGGCGTTGACGAAACGGAGCGCGGTCATGCCCAGCCCTCCACCTTGCGCTCGCGTCGGGTCAGCACGTCGAGGCAGGCCATGCGCACCGCGACTCCCATTTCGACCTGTTCGGTGATCGCCGACCGCTCGATATGATCGGCGACGTTCGAATCGATCTCGACTCCCCGGTTCATCGGCCCCGGGTGCATCACGAGCGCATCGGGCTTGGCCAGCGCGAGCCGGTCGAGCGTCAGGCCGTAGCGCAGATGAAATTCGCGCGTGGACGGGATGAACGCGCCCGCCATCCGCTCGTTCTGCAGGCGCAGCATCATCACCACGTCGGCGCCGTCGAGCGCGGCGTCGAAATCGGCATAAGGCGTCACGCCCATCCGCTCGATCGCCGCCGGCATCAATGTCGCCGGTGCCACGACGCGCACTTCGGCGGCAAGCGCGGTCAGCGCGAGGATGTTCGACCGCGCGACACGGCTGTGCAGGATATCGCCGCAGATCACCACGCGCTGCCCGGCGATGCCGCCGCGCCGCCGTCGGATCGTCAGCGCGTCGAGCAGCGCCTGGGTCGGGTGCTCATGGCTGCCGTCGCCGGCGTTGAGCACCGGGCAATCGACCTTGCCCGCGATCAGCCGCACCGCGCCCGAGCTCGAATGGCGGATGACGATGACGTCAGCGCGCATCGCGTTGAGCGTCATCGCGGTATCGATCAGCGTCTCGCCCTTTTTCACGCTCGATTGCGCGACCGCCATGTTGACGACATCGGCACCCAGCCGCTTGCCGGCGATCTCGAACGACAGCAATGTCCGCGTCGAATTCTCGAAGAAGGCATTGATCAGGGTGAGGCCGGCGAGGCGCTTGTCGGGCTTGGCGCGATTGCGGTTCGCCTCGACCCATTGTTCCGCTTCGTCGAGCAGGAACGCGATCTCATGCGGTTGCAGGCCGGAAATGCCCGTCAGGTGTCCGTGCGGAAAGACGGCGCCGCCCTCGATAAGGGCCGCGGGACGATGATCGTAGGTATGCATTAAAGCCGTCGCCTAGACCCGCCGGGGCAGGGGTGCAAGCGCATAGCCGAGGTTGATCCGTATCAGGCGATTATAGGCTTCCGCTCCCGCCCGCTTTTGGACAGAATGGACTCGAGGGGAAATGATGACCGGTCCGTTGGCGACCGGCGCGCTGCCCGGTGCGCCGGAAATCCGCTTCTACCTGCCCGCCGAAGGGCTGCGTCCGCTCGTCACCTCCTATTATTTTCTCGAATCGGCCGGGCCGCTTGCCGATTTCACGCATCCCGAATGGGCGAACATCCGATTTTCGCTGAGCGGCGTGTGGCGATTCGACGACGGCGATATCAAGGACGTGATCGAGCCGTCCAGGGCGGCGCTGTTCGGCCCGACCGATCGCGCTCGGCGTTTCGCGACCGACGGCGGGCTGGTGCTTGGCGTGGGCCTGACCCCGATCGGGTGGCTGACCTTGATCGGCAGCGACGCATCGGACCTCGCCAATTTGATCGTCCCGCTCGACCGCCAGTTGGGAATATCCGGCCCGGCCATCCGCGCGCGTCTGACCGACGTCCGCAGCGACGCCGAGCGCGTTGCCATCCTAGACGCGATCCTCGAAGCGCGGCCGGCGTCGCACAGCGTCTATTGCGAGATGGCGTTACAGGTCCAGCGCGCCCTGATGTCGGGGACGGTCGAGCATGTCGGCGACCTCGCCGAGCAGCTCGGCATGGAACAACGCACGCTGCACCGGGTCTGCACCGCGGTGTTCAGCTTCCCGCCGGTGCGATTGCTGCGCCGCCAACGCTTTCTGCGGACGCTGGGTAAGGTGCGCGACCGGCTCGACCAGCCGCTCGGACAATTGATCGATTCGGCCTATTACGACCAGGCGCATTTCAACCGCGACTTCAAAGCCTATATGGGCATGACCCCGCTCGCCTATTTCCGCCTGCCGCGCGAGGCGCTGCGCCGGGCGGTGGAAGAACGGCATCGCGTGCTCGGTGCGCCGGTCCAGGGGCTCCACGTTCAGCAGGATCAGGCCGACCAAGGCGAGCCGGCACCGCCTCCCCAGGGCTGAACCGGCGTCAGGGCTCGATTGCCACCAGTCCGTCGATCGCACCCTGGAGGATATAGTTCGCCGCCAGCTTGTCGACGCGTTCGGCGCGTTTGGCGCGGCTCAGATCCTCGGCGATCATCTGGCGTTCGACCGCCTGGGTCGACCAGCGTTCGTCCCACAGCAGGATCGGCAGGCCGAGATCGGCGATGTTGCGCGCGAACGCCCGGGTCGACTGGGTACGCGGCGAATCGGTGCCGTCGAGGTTGAGCGGCAAGCCGACGACGATACCCTTGACCGACTGAGCAGTCGCCAGCGTCGCGAGCGCCGCCTTGTCCATGGTGAACTTGGTACGGCGGATCAATTCGGCGGGACTGGCGAAGCTCCAGCCGGCATCGCACAAGGCGGTGCCGATCGTCTTGGTGCCGACATCGAGCCCGAGCAGCCGACCGCCATCGGGCAGGGCGGCGCGGAACTCGGTGCGATCCTCGGTGATCACCGACTCGTCCTGGCGCGAGCAGCGGGAGCGGGTTCGGCAGCCGAAAAGGTCTTGAACCGCCGCGCGGCGTCGTTCCTGACGTTCACCCAGAACATCGAATAATCGAACACATGGTAATTGTTGCCGGGCAGGACATAGCCGCCGAGGTTGACCGGCTCGCCGATCGACAGGAAGCCGCGCCCGAAACATTTGGCGGGGACGCCGGGTACGCCCAATGTCGCGCTGCCCAGGTCCTTGGACGGGATCAACGTCCCGAGATTGTCCTTTGCTTCCGCTGTCGCGCCGGGCGTTCCGGTGATTGGGTTGGTGCAGACCATGTCGGTGTCCTTGCGCGGCTTGCCGTCGAAGCCGGTGGTCGTGTCGTAGACATCGGTGATCATCGACGGATCGGCGGGCTCGGCGAAGCTCTGCCATGACAGGATGCACCCGGCCTGGTCGGCGGTCGCGCATTCGGGCAGGCCGAGCGCGGGCAGGTCATTGGTCTTCGAAATCGGCCAGCCGACGACATAGGCGGCGACGACGCGCTTCGCGAGCGGCTGACCCGCGACCCGCTCGCGCAACAGCCGCTCGAGGTGGAGCGCGCCCTGGCTGTGCCCGGCCAGGATGATCGGGCGATCAGGCCCCACTTGTTTGAGGAATTCGTCGAACGCCGCGAGCACGTCGCGATAGGCGAAATCGAGCGCCTTTTGCGCCTCGGCCTGACTGGTCAGGAACGCGCCGAACGTCGCCTGGCGATAGCGCGGTGCCCAGATTTCGCCGATCTCGTTGAACGCCGACGCCTGGCCGCGCAGGAACACCTCGGCGGTCTTGTTGGCCTGGACGTCGTCGAGCGGCGCGTTCCAGTGCGTGCGGTCGATATACGAGGTCGGGTGGATGAAGAAGACCGCGACCGGCGGCTTTTCGCCCGGCTTGAAATCGGCCGGCGTCCACAAGGCCGGATTATTCGGGATATCCGGCCGCGCGAACCACATATCGGTCTTTTCATAGGCCTCTTCGGGCGTGGTCGGACCACCCTCGAATTTCTCGCTGGGGACCAGCGCGGCTTTCATCAGGTCTTTGGCGTAAAAGCGATAAACGAACGCGCCCGCCACGACGAGCAGGATCAGGACGATCATCACGTACAGGAATTTGCGGGCCAAGAACGCGCTCCGATTTGCCGTCCGGGCCCCGTGCCTGATCGTCGCGGCGGTTGCAATCGTAGCGGCCGCTCTGCTAGCCGCGCGGCCATGTCTGTAGACGCTGCAACCGTGAAGAAGATCGCGAACCTCGCCCGCATCGCGATCACCGATGAGGAGGTCGCGAAGATCGCGCCCGAACTCGACAATATCCTGGGCTGGATCGAGCAATTGGGCGAGGTCGACTGCACCGGCGTCGAACCGATGACCGCGGTCATCGCCAACACGTTGCGCCTGCGCGACGACGTCGTCACCGACGGCGGCAAGCGCGACGCCGTGCTGGCCAACGCTCCCCAGGCCGAACATGGCTTCTTCACCGTGCCCAAGGTGATCGAATGATGTTGACCATCGTCATCCCCGCGAAAGCGGGGCCCCATCACCCGATTGTAGCACTTGGCGGCTCGCGCACGAGCTGGGTCCCCGCTTTCGCGGGGATGGCGGAGAAGATGAAGTGACCGAGATCACAGATTTGGGCGTCCGCGAACTGCGCGACGGCGTCCGCGCCGGCACCTTTTCGGCGCGAGAAGTGGCGGATTCGTTCATCGTTGCGGTCAGCAAGGCGAAGCAGCTCAACGCTTTCCTGGTCGAGACCCCCGACCATGCGATCGCGGCGGCCAAGGAAGCCGATGCCGCGCGTGCGGCGGGCGAGGCGCTCAAGCCGCTGGCCGGCGTGCCGATCGGCATGAAGGATTTGTTCTGCACCAAGGGCGTGCAGTCGGCGGCGGCGAGCCACATCCTCGAAGGGTTCAAGCCCGAGTACGAATCGACCGTCAGCCAGAAATTGTGGGACGCGGGCGCGGGCATGTTGGGCAAGCTCAACATGGACCAGTTCGCGATGGGGTCGTCGAACGAAACCAGTTATTTCGGCAACGTCATCTCGCCGTGGCGGCGCGCGGACGGCGGCAACGCCCCGCTCGCGCCGGGCGGGTCCTCGGGCGGCAGTTCGGCGTCGATCGCGGCGCGGCTGTGCCCGGCGGCGACCGGCACCGACACCGGCGGCTCGATCCGCCAGCCCGCCGCCTTCACCGGCATCGCCGGCATCAAGCCGACCTATGGCCGTTGTTCGCGCTGGGGCATTATCGCCTTCGCCTCGAGCCTCGACCAGGCCGGGCCGATGGCGCGCGATGTTCGCGACTGCGCGATCATGCTCGAGACGATGAGCGGGTTCGACGCCAAGGATTCGACCAGCCTCCAGTTCGACGTGCCCAAATGGGAAGCGGGCCTCAATGCCAGTCTGGCGGGCAAGCGCATCGGCATTCCCAAGGAGTATCGCGTCGATGGCATGCCGGCCGAGATCGAAGCCTTGTGGCAGCAGGGCATCGATTGGGTGAAGGATGCCGGCGCCGAGGTGGTCGAGGTGTCGCTGCCGCACACCAAATATGCGCTGCCAGCTTATTACATCATCGCGCCCGCCGAGGCGTCGTCCAACCTCGCGCGCTATGACGGCGTGCGCTACGGCCTGCGTGAATTGCCCGAAGGCGCGAACCTCCAGGAAATGTACGCCGCGACGCGTGCCGCGGGCTTCGGGGCGGAGGTCAAGCGCCGCATCCTGATCGGCACCTATGTGCTCTCCGCGGGCTTCTACGACGCTTATTACACCCAGGCGCAGAAGGTCCGCACGCTGATCGCACGCGATTTCGACCGGGCTTGGGAGACATGCGACCTGCT
>DASVNU010000149.1:0-1555 GCA_036383655.1 Sphingomonas sp.
GTGCGCAGGCCGACTTCCTCGGCATTGGCCTCGACCTGCATGCCCTGATAGCAGCCGACCAGCGCGATGATCAGGCCGAAGAACGGCGCCTTGATCAGTCCGACCCAGACGTCGTGGATCGGCACGACTTCCTGGATGCGCGAAAGGAAGGTGAAGAACGGAATGTCGAGCGCGAAGTTCGACAGGAAAGCGCCGCCGACGATCGCCATGATCGAGGCGTAGAAGCCCAGCAGGATCATCATGAACGTGCAGGCCAGCACGCGCGGGATGATCAGCGCCTCGACCGGCGAGACGCCGATCGTGCGCATCGCGTCGATCTCCTCGGTCAGCTTCATCGTGCCGAGCTGCGCCGCGAAGGCCGAGCCCGAACGGCCGGCGACCATGATCGCGGTCATCAGCACGCCCAGTTCACGCATGGCGAGGCGGCCGGTCAGGTTGATCGTATAGAACTCGGCGCCGAACTGGCGGAGCTGCACCGCGCCCTGCTGGGCGATGACGATGCCGACGAGGAACAGCATCAGGCCGATAATGCCGAGCGCCGAGACGCCGACCAGCTCGATCTGTCGCACCAGCGCCTTGACGCGCAGCTTGCGCGGGCTGCGGATCGTATGGCCGATCGAGACGATCAGCGCACCGAGGAAGCCGATCACGCCGACCGAGCCCTTGCCCCAGCCGACTACGAGATCGCCCACTGCTTCCGGCACGCGCTCGAGGATGTCGGGGCGCGGCGGCCGGATGTCGGCGGTGCCCTTGGAATCCTTGATCGCCGCAATCAGCCGCTCGGCGTCTTCGCTGGCGCCGGTAATCTCGGCGTCGTTATCGCGCGCGATGCGCCAGGCCGTCCAGGCGCCGACCGTGTCGATCGCGCTGACGGCCGAGAGATCGACTTTCGCCACCGGCTGATCGAGTTCGCGCAACCGCCGATCGACCAGGCCGATCGAAGAAACCGTAAAGGGACCGGAGAGCGCGATGGTGGTTGCCCCGCCCTCCTCCTCTTCGGTCGTGAAGTCGGCCCATTCGCGCATCAGGCGAGGTTCATGCCGGGAAATGCCTGCGGCGGCAAGTGTGTCCCAGGCGACAGAGGGATGGTGCCACGCGGAAATGCGTAGATTCCCGCATGCCGTAAGGCTGACATCTCTGCGCCTCTATGCCGATCCGAAGCCCGCGCGACCTTGCACCTCGCTCTCCCCGCTGGCAAAGGCGCCGCATGACCGCAACGCAGCTGGACAAGACTTTCGACCCGGCCTCGATCGAGGCGAAATGGTATGCGCATTGGGAAGACAAGGGGCTCTTCCGCCCCGAGCGCCCGGACGCCGTACCCTATACCATCGTCAATCCCCCGCCCAACGTGACGGGCTCGCTGCATATCGGCCATGCCCTGGATAACACTTTGCAGGACATTGTGATCCGATACGAGCGTTTACGCGGCAAGGATGCCCTCTGGGTGGTCGGCACCGACCACGCCGGCATCGCCACGCAGATGGTCGTCGAACGCCAGCTCGAGGCCAAGCAGGACAAGCGCACCAACTATTCGCGCGAGGCCTTCGTCGACAAG
>DASVNU010000150.1:0-3584 GCA_036383655.1 Sphingomonas sp.
GCCATCACGCCCCAACCCCTCGACGCTCATCGACCGCCCGCTACGCATCGCGGCGACGATCGCGCTGTCGGTGCGCGCGTCGGGCGCCCAGGCGTCGTCGGCGCCGGCGACGAGGTCGAAGCGGCGTTCGCCGATCGACAAGGTGACGCGCGCATTGCTGGCGCGGCCGCGGCTGAGGCGGATGTGGAGCTGGCCGCGGATGTTCTGGCCGGGCCAGTTGGCGATGCTGGCAAAGCCGGCGCGATGGTCGGGATCGACCGGCTGCGCGATCGCGAAGCAGCGGCGCGGGCTCGGGTCGCTGAACGCGCCCCAGCGGTTCCACACGCCGATCGTGTCGCGTGCGATCGCCGGGGCAGCGGTCGCAACGAACGCCCCAATGAGCATCGCGGCGATCGCCGGGCGCCTCACACCGTTTCCCCGCCGCCGCCGAGATGGACGATTGTCTCGATCCCGCCCTCGATCATCACCAGCGATCCTTGCGGCAAATGCCCGGCGGCGGGCGTGCCGAAGCGATCGACCAGCGGCTGCCCGGTCATCACGCCGCGCATCACCCGGCTCGAAATGCCGTGCATGATGACCAGCCGGTCGCCCGGATCGTCATTGGTGTCGGCCAGCCAGCCCGAGACGCGCTCGGCGATCGCAGGATAGAGTTCGCCGTCGGGGGCGGTGATCAACAGACCGCTCGAGCGGTCGACCACGTCGCCGACCTCGGCGATGACGTCATGATAATAACGCCCGCCCCAGCTGCCCATGCCGATCTCGGTCAGCCGCGGGTCGGTCCGCGCCCGATGCCAGTCGAGCCCGACATGTTCGGCGATCACCGCCAGCGTCTGGAGCGCGCGACCGGTCGGCGATGCCCACAGCGTCAGCGCGGGTTTGTCGCCCAAGGCATGCTGCAACGCTGCGCCCATCTCGTCGGCCTGGAGGAACCCGGTGCGGGTCAGCGGGGTGTGTGGATGGTCGCCCTGCAACCGCCCGGCCGCGTTGAACACCGTCTCGCCGTGCCGCGCGATGAAGTCGCGCCCCCGCCTTGTCATCATCCCTCGAGCTTTCAACCCCCTGTGGCGCGAAAGCAACGGTTTTCCGCGTTTATCTGAGGTTAATGCAACCTCTTAGCCGCCTACCCATTTGCTCTTTCCCGCGTCGCCGACCCCCCGGTGTTCGCGGGAAATTGAGTGAATGGAGTTGTTTATGCGTGTGTTCGTTCTTGCCGCCGTCAGTCTCGCGGCGCTCTCCGCCACCCCGGCCCTTGCCCAGGACGGTCCCCCCAACCCCGACCGCGATGCCTCGTTCAGCGGCCCGCGTGCCGGTGTCATCCTGGGCTATGACCGGTTGCAGCCCGGCCAGGTGCCCAATTCGTCGATCGACGACCGTAACTCGGCCGATGGCCTGACCTATGGTGGCGATGTCGGCTATGACATCCGCAGCGGCAATCTGGTGTTCGGTGCCGAGGGCGAAGTGACCGGATCGACCAGCAAGGTCACCAACAATCCGTCCGCAGCGGGGGCGCTGGGCTATGGACGGGTCAAGGCGGGCCGCGATCTCTATGCCGGTGCGCGTATCGGCTATGTCGTCGCGCCGAGCACGATGATCTATGCCAAGGGTGGTTATACCAACCAGCGGCTCGATCTCGTCGCATCCGACGGCACGACCGAAACAGGCCAGCATTTCAACCTGGACGGCTGGCGCGCCGGCGCGGGGGTCGAGCAATCGCTCGGCGGCAAGGCCTATGCCAAGGTCGAATATCGCTATTCCAACTATGGCCAGGCCCGGCTGGAATTTCCGAACGGCGGCAATACCAACAATTTCTCGGTCGATACCGACCGTCATCAGGTCGTCGCCGGGGTGGGTGTCCGCTTCTGAAGCGATATCCACAACAACAGGGGACAACAGGGTGTGAAAGGAGGGCCGGGGCGCTTGCTCCGGCCCTTTTTCACGTTAAGGAAGAGGGTAGGCGAATTGCCCCCGGATTCTTTCTTGTCTGGCGGGTCGGAAAAGCAGGGCACCGGCCCGGGGGTTAGGACATGAAGGCGACGATCGAACGCTCAACGCTCCTCAAGGGGCTGAGCCATGTGCAGTCGGTGGTCGAACGCCGCAACACCATCCCGATTCTGTCGAACGTGCTGATCGAGGCGACGGCCGACGGCACGCTCAAGCTGATGGCGACCGATCTCGATTTGCAGATCAACGAAAGCGTGGCCGCCGCGGTCGACACGCCGGGCGCGACGACGGTGTCGGCGCACACCCTGTTCGACATCGCGCGCAAGCTGCCCGAGGGCAGCCAGGTGCAGCTCGCCGCGGCCGAGGGTAAGATGACGATCGTCGCGGGGCGCGCGCGGTTCCAGCTCGGCACCTTGCCGCGCGACGATTTCCCGGTGATCGCCGAAGGCGAATTGCCGATCCAGTTCGAGCTGCCGGCGGAAACGCTCAAGCAGATCATCGACAAGACGCGCTTCGCGATCTCGACCGAGGAAACGCGTTATTATCTGAACGGCATTTTCTGGCACGTCGCCGATGACGGCCAGCCGGTGCTCAAGGCGGCGGCGACCGACGGCCACCGCCTCGCCCGCGTCACCCTGCCGCGCCCCGATGGCGCCGAGGGCATGCCCGACATCATCATCCCGCGGAAATGCGTCGCCGAACTGCGCAAGCTGCTCGACGAGATCGACGGATCGGTCGGCGTGTCGCTATCCTCGTCCAAGATCCGCTTCGACATGGGGCAGGCATTGCTGACCTCGAAGCTGATCGACGGAACCTTCCCCGATTATTCGCGCGTCATCCCGACCGGCAACGACAAGATCCTGCGGATCGACCCGCGGAGCTTCGAGGAAGGCGTCGACCGCGTGTCGACCATCGCCACCGAGAAAACGCGCGCCGTGAAGATGACGCTCGACCGCGACAAGATCACCTTGTCGGTGACCAGCCCGGAAAACGGCACCGCCGCCGAGGAAGTCCCGGGCGATTATGCCGCGCCGGGGTTCGATATCGGCTTCAACAGCCGATACCTGCTCGACATCCTCGGTCAGATCGAGGGCGACATGGTCGAAGTGCACCTCGCCGACGCCAGCGCACCGACGCTGATCCGCGAGAATGACAAGTCGCCGGCGCTGTACGTATTGATGCCGATGCGGGTGTGATTCGCCGGCGGCGGTAGAGGCACGTCCTCAGTTCCCTCTCCCGCGTGCGGGAGAGGGAGGGGTCCGCCGCGAAGCGGTGGGAAGGTGAGGGTCTTCTTCTTCAGCGACGGGCAAAAAGAAAACCCTCACCGCTGCGACTAATTCGCTTCGCTCATAAGTCTCGCTCCTCTCCCGCAAGCGGGAGAGGCTTGTCCGGTTGCGCCCCTCGGGGGCGTCAACGATATCGTCATCAGCGCGGCGCACAACGGGATCGCCACCGGCTTGACTCGGCGCGCCAGTTCGCTTACTTACATGAGTGTCAGTAAGGAATCACTTCATGGCCGCAAAGCTCCCCCCCTTTCCCGGCACGACCGGCAAGCGTGACTGGAAGACCGCGTTCAGCTCGATCAGGAAGCTGCTCGCCAATGGCGACGATACGACGCAAGTGTTCAAGATCATGCGCGCGCT
>DASVNU010000151.1:0-2408 GCA_036383655.1 Sphingomonas sp.
TATGGCGCGGGTTCGCTCTGGTCGGGGCGTAGCGCAGCCTGGTAGCGCATCACACTGGGGGTGTGGGGGTCGCAGGTTCGAATCCTGTCGCCCCGACCAATTACTTTCATGGCTGGATGACGATCTAGCCGGCCGAACGGGCATTTGGTTCGGCCAGCAATCACCCGGCAATCAATGCCGCGCTTATTTCGCGCCGCTGATCCCGCATTGCTTCTGTTCCATCGCGATCTGCTTGGTGATGCGGCTGGCGTTCTGCGCATAAGCCTCCGTCACGGAGCCGTGATTGACGGTCTTGCCGCGCAACGGACTCACCCCCTCGCAGATGTGAAAGACATGCGGCGTCGCGGAGGTTTTGGCGCCGTTCTCCGGGGCGATCCAGTATACGACATCCTGACCGGCCGGGTTTGCGGCGGTCTTGGTCGCGTCAGCCACCGTCGCGGTGTCCTTGGCGATGTCCTGCGCCTGAGCGGCGACCGCGGGCGAACAGGCTGTGGTCGGCTCGCTCGCCTTGATCTGTGCCGCGCACTTGTTCATGTCCTGGGTATATTGCTCGGTCGACGGCGGCTTGAAGTCCACCCCGATCACGGTCGCGAGCAGCGCCAGCACGACCCCGACGCCGCCGGCGATCTGCTTGTTCTTCGGATCCATGTCCTTGTCGAGGAAGATCAGGGCAATCAGCGGGAGGAAAGCGATCACCGTGATGATCGCGCCAAGCTGGTTCTGGACGAAGAACCGGAAGGCGTCGGCTCGGCTGGCCGGATTTTGCCTGTTCGCCGCCTTCCACATCAGGCTGCCGGCAATCGCGAACACGGCGATCACCACCAGAAGGCCGATCAGCAGCGCAAGGTTGCCATGGTCGAACCGGTGCTGCCTGAGCATGACGATACCGGCGATCTCGGTACCGATGGCGACTACCCAGGCGAGCGCGGCGAAAATGCGAAGGCGCGTGGCGGCGGACGCCTGACCCTGTGTCGCACGCCACGCCTTGGTGACGTCTACCTCTGCGGCGGGCTTTTCATCGATCATGTTCAGATTCCCCCAATCGGCATTTCAGCACAGCGAACGTCGAACGACGAGGCGAACCCGTCTCGCGCATCGTTACCCGTACCGCGCGCAAGTGAACGCGTCCATATCCCGCCGCGTTGGACCCAGTGAAGGTCGTTCCGCGCGAGACGATTGTCTCTCGATAGCTGCCATTCGCGCTCAGTGGTTCGTCTCTTCCAAACGCCCGCACCATCCCGACAGATAGGAAGCTTCCTGTTGTCCGGCTGCCTCGATCGCCTTGCCAACGGCTCGCTCGAAGTTTTTTTCGACGAGCTTCGCACTGATCCGACGACGCAGGAAATCCGCCCAGAGGAATTCGGCGTAGGGCGTGCTGTCCTTGGCATAGCCCCCCGACCGCCGCACCTCCCCGGCCAGCGAGCGATACGGATCGTCTTTCATGGCACCGACCCGTTTCGGCAATTTGTCGTGCGAATGACGCACGCCCTCGGCGTCGAACGGGTGCAGCCAGTTCCGGTTGTCCATGAACGTCCAGAAGACGTCCTTTTTCAAATAATGGAGGTCGGCGACGACACTGACGAGGACGTGGCTGACCCCTTCTTCATGCAATGCCCGCGCAAGATGATGATGATCGATCACATAGGGCACGGACTTCGGCCCCAGGATCACCGGGATCATATGGCTGCCGAGGAAATCTGGGCCGTCTCGCTCGGCGCGCTTGCGCCATTCGGCACGCTTGCGGTCAACCTCCCGCAATCCGACGGTCATCTGGGTGGGCCGCAATGCCGCAATCTCCACGGGATGAAGTGCCGGCGCGAAATCCTCTGTCATGCCTTGGTCTCCTGCTCTGGCATCGCCGCTTCCACGGCGCAAATGGCGTCATCGACGCTGTAACTGCTGCGCCGGGCAAGATCGGTATCTCCGGTGGCGACGATCAGGTCACGCGCTGGATCGTGCAGCCTTGCGAGCTGCACGTGAAAGCCATTTCTGGCCATCGCGCCATCGAACTCGATCAGGGCGTCGAGCGCGGTGCTGTCCAGATCATAGCTTTCCTCGAGGCTGAGCACGACGGCGCGCATCGCGGGATCGGCGCGCGTGCCCGCCACGACGAGGCCAAGCATGCGCTCGGCATTGGCGAAAAAGAGCGGCGCGGTGGGGCGCCAGATCGCGATGTGCGGCGGCGCGACGGCGTCGGCATGGCGCGCGACATCGACATAGTCGCGGCTCCCCGCAAGCCGTCCCAGCCGGGCGACACGGGGCGCCGCAAGACGTTGCACCAAGGCCGCCAGCGACAATGCGATCGCCAGCAACATGCCGTCGAGCACGCCGAGCACGAGCACGCCGCCCGCTGCCCCAAGGGCGACATATTGGTCGCGATCGAGCCGCCAAAGCCGGAGGATCGGCGT
>DASVNU010000152.1:0-16481 GCA_036383655.1 Sphingomonas sp.
CATGTCGTTCGACCAGTCGAGGGTCAGCACGGCCTTGTCACGCGGGTTGCCGAACTCGCCCATCGTGTTGTCGTATTTGTCGCCCTGGAGCGGAACCACACCGTTCTTGAGCAGATGCGTCCAGCTCCCCTGGAACGTGGCCGTACCGCCGAGCACTGCCTGATGATAGTTCAGGGTGAAGTCGAGACCGCGCGTGAACGCGCCGCCGCTGTTGACCAACGTGGTGAAGATCTGCTGGACCGAGCCGATGCTGAACGCGCCCGACGGCTGATCGCGCCGGGTGATGAACTGGCAGAAGTCCGAGATGCCCTGCACATAGCATTTGTTGAGAATGGTCGTCGTCGATAGGCGGCTGATCGCACCCTGCAGCTGGATATCGAAATAGTCGGCCGTGAAGGTCAGGTTGCGCAGCGCATTGATCGACCGTGGATTGATCACGACGCCCGCGGTGAAGGTCTTGCCGGTTTCCTGCTTGATGTTGGGATTGCTCCCCGACACGCTGCCGACGCCGCTTTGGTCGGAAGACGTCAGCGTAAACTTGCCGTTGGCGTTGATGTTCGACACGATCGACGGGACGGCCAGGCAGTTGGCCGCGGTGGTACCGGTCGAGGTCAGGGTAATGCCCTGACAGGGATCGGTGATCGTGGTGATGCCCGACGATGCCGCGGAGAACAGCTCGCCGATGTTCGGCGCGCGGACCGCGTGCGCATAGACCGCGCGGAACCGGATGTCCGAGGTCGGCGCCCATTCACCCCCGACGTTCCACGCCGAGAAGCTGCCGACGGTCGAATAGTCCGACAGGCGATACGCGCCGCGCAAGGTCAGCGCCTTGAAGAACGGCAGGTCCGCCAGGATCGGCGCGACCACTTCGCCATAGACTTCCTTGACGTTGAACGAGCCCGACGTGTTCAGTTCCTGGACGTAACCGTTCCTCGCCTGATTGCTCAGCGGGTCGAAGATGTCGCGGCTGGACTCGGTGCGATATTCGGCACCGACCGAGACCTGGAGCGGACCATAAGGCAGCTTGAACAGATTGCCGCCCAGGTTGAGCGACGCGACCTGCATTTCCTGCTTGGAGTCGCGCACCAGGTTGGTCTGAAGATATTTCGCCGCGGCTGGCGAGATCTTCGTCGAGCCATCCGGATTCAGGCCATAGACGTTGACCGGCACGCAGCCTGCCGCCCGCGCGTTCGCGTCGACGCACACCGCTTCTGTGGTGTCGCCGTTGTGGTTGTAGTCGAAGATGTCCGGCATCACCTGCAGCGCGTTGGCGAGGTTGTAGAGGTTCGCCAGCCCGGTCATCTCCTGGTGCTGCTTGGTGTAGCTATACTGGTAATAACCATCGAGGCTCCAACTGCCGCCAATGTCCCACGACCCGCCGGCGGCGATCCGGAAATTGTCGCGCTCGGTCGGCGTCTTGCGTGATCCGAACGCGGTCGTGCGGATCAGCATGCTTAGGTCCTTCGACCCGATCGCGTCGTTGTTCGACTGGTTGGTGGCCTTGTTGAAGACATCGAGCGGCACCAGCGGGTTGTTGACGATCACCGTCGCGCCGGTGGTCGGGTTGGTCACCGCAAACTGGATCGGATAGAAACCGCCGGTACCCGGGAACGCACCCAGCGCGCTGTCCGTGCGCATCGGCGACGCTTCGCGCTCGCCGTTGGTACGCACGTTCACATAGGTCGTCTCGAGGAACACATTGACCTTGTCGGTCACGTCGAAATTGGTGCGCTGGGCGAAGGTCAGCCGCTTCGACGGCGGCGCGATCTGGCCATATTGAGCGGCGTTAAAGCCGTCGGTCGCCGCGACATAATTGTGGACCAGGCCATCGGAGCCGATGATCTGGTTCGACTTACCGCCGATCACGAAGGTGCCGCCCGGGCCGACGCTCGACGGCACATAGGCGCGCTTGAACAGATCCTGCGCCGCCTTGAGGTTGAGATCGGACTTGCCGGCGACGCGCTCGGTCGTGCCCAGGCTCAATGCCGAGAGCCGGCTGAAGTCGCGATCGGCGGCAAACACCGCGCTTGCCTGATTCCAGCCGACATAGGCCATCACATTGCCGCGATCGCCGGCGAAATTGGCGCCGAACGTGACGTTGGCGTCCAGTTCGTGGTCGTCGCCCTTCTCCGACACGCCGTCCTGCACGTTGAGTTCGATGCCGGTGAACTTCTTCTTGTAGATGAAGTTCACCACACCCGCGATCGCGTCCGACCCATAGACCGCCGAGGCGCCGCCGGTCAGCACGTCGACGCGATCGACGAAGGACGGCGGGATCATCGACACGTCGACCTGCGCGGTGCCGGGCACGCCCGCCACCGTTCGCCGGCCGTCGATCAGCACTAGGGTGCGATCGGGGCCGAGGTTGCGAAGATTGATCGTCGCAAGGCCGGGGTCGGTATCGTTCCCGGTCGTGTTACGGCTCTTGCCCGGAATGCCGACCGCGGGATTGATCTGCAGGATATCCTGGACATTGGTCGTACCCTGCTTGCGCAGGTCTTCGCTGGTGATGACCTGAAGCGGCGACGGCGACGTCAGCGTCGGACTCTTGATGCGGCTGCCGGTGACGACGATCTCGCCTTGCTGGTCGCCGTCGTTGCTGGCCAGCGGGTTGGCCGTCGGTGCGGGCGTTTCCTGAGCAAAGGCAGGCATGGCCGCCAGCGTGATCACGCTCGCGCCGGTCAGCAGCAATGCTTGCGACACGCCGCGCGCGAAACTCCTTTTTTGTTCGAAAGCTTTCATCATCCCTCTCCCGTACTTTGTGTTTTTAAATCAAATACTTACTATTTTCGGAGCCAAGCCGGCTTCTCGTTATTTCCCGCGCCTCGCTTCGTGCACGGTGGCCGCGACAGCCTCGTGCCAGCGCGTGACGAGCTGCGTGCGCGCCTCGTCCGACAGCGCCGGCTCGAAGCGCCGCGAGGTCGCGTTTGCACCTGGCCTGGCGATCCCCAGTGCCTCGCGCGCCATCCGCGCGACGCCCAGGGCACTCGCTTCCGCAATGGCCGGGCTGACGATGCTGCGGTTCGACAGGTCGGCGAGGAGCTGCATCAACACCGCGTTGCGCGCGGCGCCGCCGTCGACCGACAATTCGGGAAGCCGCGCGCCGAGATCGGCATCGAGCGCCGCCACGACGTCGGCAATCTGCAAGGCGATCGCCTCGAGCGTCGCGCGGGCGATGTGCGCCGGCGTCGTCGCGAGCGACAAGCCCGAGATCACGCCGCGGGCCTCCGCGCACCAATGCGGCGCGCCGAGCCCTGCCAGGGCCGGAACGAACACCACGCCGCCGCTATCCGGGACCGTCTCGGCGAGACGCGTCAACGCACTCTCGTCTTCGAGGCCCAACATCGTGGTGGTGAACGCGGCCGCGTGCCCCGACACCAGGATATTGCCTTCGAGCGCATGCTGGACAGCGTCGCCCCGGCTCCAGGCGATCGTGCTCGACAAATCATGGGCCGAGACGAGCCGCGCGTCCGTCGCCGCCATCAGCGAGCTGCCGGTGCCGATCGTGACCTTCATCCGCGCGGCGCCGTCGGCGCAATGTTCGAACAAGGCGGCATGGCTGTCGCCCATCACCGCATGGATCGGCGTTTCGTCGCGAAGCGCCGTCAGCCCGGGAGCAACCACGCCGAACCGGCTGTCCGACGGCATGACGTGCGGCAGCAGCGTCAGCGGCACGTCGAACAGGCGCGCCAGCTCGGCATCCCAGTCGAGCGTTTCCAGGTTGAACAGCTGCGTGCGCGACGCATTGCCATGGTCGGTCGCGTGCAGCGCGCCGCCGGTGAGGTTCCACAACAGCCAGCTGTCGATCGTGCCGCACCGCAGTTCACCCGCTTCGGCACGCGCGCGAGCCCCCGGAATTTCGTCGAGCAGCCAGGCGATTTTCGCGGCAGGGAATAGCGGGTCGATCGCGAGGCCGCTCCGCGCGACGATGTCCTTCTCGTGACCGGCAGCGCGCAACGCCGCGCAGCGATCCGCCGACCGGCGGCATTGCCACAGCACCGCGGGTCCCAGCGGCTTGCCGGTTTCGGCGTCCCACAGCACGATCGTTTCGCGCTGGCTGGAGATCGCGACCGCGGCGATGTCGGCCGGATCGGCCGCCGCCGCCAGTTCGGCGATCAGCGCGACAACGCTTTCCCAGATGTCGGACGCCGATTGCTCGGCCCAGCCCGATTTGGGATAGTCGATCTGCATTTGCCGTGCCCGCGTCAGGCGCACCGACCCGTCAGGCGCGACGAGCAACGCCTTGGTGTTGGTCGTTCCCTGGTCGATCGCGAGGATCAGCGGTTCGGCCATCTTACTTCCCGGCCACCAAGTCTCGGGCCGCCGCGGCAATGCCGCTGGCGGTCAACCCGACATGATCCAACAGCCAGCTGGCCGATCCCGTCGGCGCGAAGCCGGGAAAGCCCAGCATCCGCATCCGGACCGGAACATGCTGCGCACAATATTCGGCCACCGCCCCGCCCAGCCCGCCTCTCGACAGGCCCTCCTCGGCGGTGACGATCGCGCCGGTTTCGGCAGCGGCGGCAACGACTTCGAGATCGAGCGGCGACACCGTCGACATGTTGATGACGCGCGCGTCGATGCCGTCGTCGGCAAGCTCCTGCGCGGCGTCGAGCGCGCGATACACGATCGTGCCGTTGGCGATGATCGCGACGTCGCGACCGTTGCGCAGCACTTCGGCCTTGCCGATCGCGAAGCTGGCGCCGCGCGGGCGTTCGATCTCGGGCACCGGCATCCGGCTGATACGAACGAACACCGGGCCATCGAACGCGGCAGCCGCCTTGATCGCTTCGGCGGTTTCCCACGGATCGGACGGCACGATCACCGTGAGCTTGTCGATCGCCCGCAGCCACGCCACGTCTTCGATACTGTGATGCGTCGCACCGAGCTCGCCATAAGCGACGCCGCTGGAGATGCCGCAGAGCTTCACATTGGCCTGGCTATAGGCGCAATCGACCTTGATCTGCTCCATCGCGCGCGCGGTCAGGAAACAGGCCGCGCCGCTGACGAACGGGATCTTGCCGCCATTGGCGAGGCCTGCACCGACTCCGATCATGTTCTGCTCGGCAATGCCGACGTTCACCAGGCGATCGGGAAAGCGCTCACCGAACCGGCCAAGTTTCGAGGATCCCACCGAGTCGTTGACGACCGCGACGATGCGATCGTCATAGCTCGCCAGCTCTTCCACCGCGCGGACATAGGCATCTCGGCAATCGAACATATTGGCAGGTACCGTATCCTTCATTTGCCCAGCTCCGCGTCGAGCTCGGCGATCGCCTGGGCATATTGTTCGGCGTTGGGCACGCCATGGTGCCACCCCGCCTTGTCGCGCATGAAGCTGACGCCCTGGCCCTTGATGGTGTTGGCGATCAGCACGCGCGGCCTGGCGCGCGGCTTGACGGCGTCGTCGAACGCCTCGAGCAGCGCGGCGACGTCATGTCCATCGACCTCGACCACTTCCCAGCCGAAGGCGCGCCATTTGTCGCCGAGCGGCTCGAGCGAATTGGTCGCTTCGGTGCCAGCGCCTTGCTGCAACCGATTGCGATCGACGATCACGGTCAGGTTGCCGAGCTTGCGGTGGCCGGCGAACATCGCGGCCTCCCACATGCTTCCTTCCTGAAGCTCGCCGTCGCCGGTCAGCACGAACACGCGATAGTCCGCTTTGTCGATCTGCCCCGCCACCGCGACACCGACACCAACCGGAAAACCGTGGCCCAGCGGCCCAGTGTTGGTCTCAACGCCAGGCAGATAGACCCGATTGGGATGACCGTTCAGCCGCGATTCGGGCTTCAAATAGGTAGAGAGTTCCTCCTCCGGGAAAAAACCCGCCCCGGCCAGCGCCGTGTAAAGCGCTCCGGTACAATGACCCTTGGACATCACGAAACGGTCGCGGTCCGGGGCGGCAGGGGAGGAACCATCGATACGAAGAATGTCGAAATAGAGCGATGCGACGATGTCGGTCGCGGACAGGTCTCCACCCGGATGCCCCTGCCCCGCCTCGACGATCATGCCGAGCAAGCGGCGACGCATCCAGTTGGCGCGTTCCCGCACGTGCGTCACGCGATCCGCCAGCGTATGAATGTGCGCTTCGGTATCCCGAAACGTGTTCTGATCTGCCATTCGGCCCCTCTCTTGATGAGGTTCATAACTGTGAGTCGAAATCAACACAAGCCATTTGCTTACGTTTGCTTTCGTTTTATAGGTGAGGCATTGGAAAAATTGACACAAGTCGAAATCTGCCGTTACCAAGGTCGAAACTGGCGCCGGTCGCCGATCGGACGTCATACGGGAGCGGAGAGATGGGGGAGCCCAAGGTCAAGGCAATGGATTCCGCGCCGCGCGCAGAATCCGGAGGCGCTCCGGTGAGCGGGGGTTCGCGATCGCGCCTGCTCGGCGAAGCGCGTCGGGCGAAGATTCTCGAATGGCTGCAGGAAGAAGGCAGCGCTCGCGTGCGGTCGCTCGCCGAGGCGTTCGATGTGTCCGAAGTGACGATGCGCCAGGACCTGGAGAAGCTCGAAACCGACGGCCATATCGTCCGCGAACATGGTGGCGCCTTCCTGAAATCGGTGACGCAGCAGGTGCGCTCGATGGCGCTCCAGCATCTCGAGAACATGGATGCCAAACATCGCATCGGCCGCGCCGCCGCGGCGCTGGTGAGCGACGGTGAGACCATCATTCTCGATTCGGGGTCGACGACGACCGAGGTCGCGACTCAGTTGATCGGCAAGCGCGACATGACCGTCATCACCAACGCGCTCAACATCGCGCTGATGCTCGGCGCCGAGCCGGGCTTCGAGGTCCACATGACGGGCGGCCATTTCAAGGCGCCCACCCTGTCGCTGTCGGGCGAGCGGTCGGCCGACTATTTTCGCGGACTGTTCGTCCAGACCTTGTTCCTCGCGACCGCGGCGATCGATCTGGACGCCGGGCTGACCTATCCGGCGCTGTCGGACATACCGGTCAAACGCGCGATGATCGACGCCGCGCAGCGAGTCATCCTGGTCGCGGACTCGAGCAAGATCGGCCAGCGATCCTTTTCGGCGCTCGGCGGCCTCGACCTGATTCACATGCTGGTGACCGACGAGGGCATCAGCCCCGCGGACCGCAAGGCGATCGAGGCGGCCGGCGTCGAGGTCCTGATCGCCTGAGACGGCCCAAAATTCGTAAATATTCGAAACTGGTAAGGTGAGGATCGAAACGTGAGTACCCAACGCTATGGCGCCGGCATCTGGCACTTCGCGACCTATGTCGATCGTTACGCGACCGACGGCTACGGACCGCCGCGCTCGCTGATCGAGATGATCGACCTCGCCGGACAGGTCGACGACCTTTCCGTGGTCGACATCAACTACCCCTTCCCCGGCGGCGAGACGTCGTTCGAGAAGGTCGAGGAAGCGCTCAAGCGCAACAAGCTCGAGGTCATCGGCATCACGCCGGAAATCTATACGCGCCAGTTCGCCAAGGGTGCCTTCACCAACCCCGATCCCGGCATCCGCAAGCTCGCCAACGAGATGGTCAACGACGCCGCCAATGTCGTGCGCCGGTTCAACGCCAGCTATGTCAAGCTCTGGCCGGGACAGGATGGGTGGGACTATCCCTTCCAGGTCGATCACAAGAAACTGTGGCAGCACAGTATCGACGGGATCGGCGAGCTAGCGGCGCAGAACCCCGATCTCAAGTTCGTCATCGAATACAAGCCGCGCGAACCGCGCGTGCACATGAGCTATGACAGCGTCGCCCGCACGCTGCTCGGCATCGAGAAGATGGGCGCGCCGAACGTGGGCATCCTGCTCGACTTCGGCCATTCGCTTTATGGCGGCGAAAGTCCGGCCGATGCCGCGCAGCTCGCGATCGATCACGGCCGCTTGTTCGGCATGGACGTGAACGACAATTTCCGCAGCTGGGACGACGATCTGATGGCCGGATCGGTGCACCCGATCGAGCTGTTCGAATTCTTCTACACGCTGCGCAAGAACAAATGGGAAGGCGTGTGGCAGCTCGACCAATTCCCGTTCCGTGAGGATTGTGTCGCGGTGGCCAATTCGGCGATCGGCTTCCTGAAACAGATCGAACGCGCGCTCGACAAGCTCGACTTCGCCGCCATGCAGGCTGCGCAGGACAAGCATGACGCGGTGACCGCGCTGAACCTCGCGCGCGAGGCATTGTTCACCTCCTATTGACGGCGGCGCCGTGTCGCGCCACGAAAAATAATATGATTATTTCATCCGCCACTGATTTTCGTGAGGCCGCGCGGCGGCGTCTGCCGCGCTTCCTGTTCGATTATGCCGATGGCGGCGCCTATGCCGAGGAAACGCTGCGTCGCAACGTCAGCGACCTGGCCGGGATCGCGCTGCGCCAGCGCGTGCTCAAGGACGTGGCGACGATCGATCTGACAACGTCGCTGTTCGGTCGCGACATCGCTTTGCCGGTGGCGCTCGGGCCCGTAGGCATCAGCGGCATGTATGCTCGTCGCGGCGAGTTGCAGGCCGCAAGCGCCGCGCGGGCGACGGGCATCCCGATGTGCCTGTCGACCGTGTCGATCTGTCCGATCGAGGAGGTCGCGAAAGTGGCCGATCCGTTCTGGTTCCAGCTCTACGTCATCCGCGATCGCGCGTTCATGAAGGACCTGATCGCGCGCGCCAAGGCGGCCGGCGCGAGCGCAATGGTGTTCACGGTCGACATGCCTGTGCCGGGCGCGCGCTATCGCGACGCGCATTCGGGCATGTCCGGCCCCAACGCGCCGCTGCGCCGCATGCTGCAGGCGATCGGCAAGCCGTCGTGGAGCTGGGATGTCGGACTGCGCGGACGGCCGCATACGCTCGGCAATCTGATCCCGGTGCTCGGGAAAGACAGCGGGCTCAACGATTATATGGGCTGGCTCGGCGCCAATTTCGATCCGTCGATCCAGTGGAAGGACCTCGACTGGATCCGCGCCGAATGGGACGGCCCGCTGATCATCAAGGGCATCCTCGATCCCGAGGACGCGCGCGAGGCGGCGGCGATCGGCGCCAACGGCATCGTCGTGTCGAACCATGGCGGGCGTCAGCTCGACGGCGTGCTGTCGAGCGCCCGCGCACTCCCGGCGATTGCCGACGCGGTTGGCGACCGGCTCACCGTGCTGGCCGATGGCGGCGTGCGCAACGGGCTCGACGTCGTGCGCATGCTCGCGCTGGGGGCGAAGGGCGTGCTGCTCGGACGCGCCTGGGTCTATGCGCTGGCGGCACAAGGCGAGGCCGGCGTCGCCAAGCTGCTCGAATTGATCGCCAGGGAAATGACGGTCGCGATGACCTTGACCGGGGTCAACCGGATCGACGCGATCGACCGGTCGATCCTGGCCGAGCCGGTCAAATAACGAGGAAACACATGACGCTTCTCGACGGAAAGACGGTGCTGGTCACCGGCGGATCGACCGGCATCGGCCGCGCGGCGGCGATCGGTGCCGCGCAGCACGGCGCCGATGTCGCGATCAATTATGTGGCGAGCGACGACAAGGCGGCGTCGTGCATCGCCGAGATCGAGGCGCTCGGCCGGCGCGCCATCGCGATCAAGGGCGACGTCGCCTTGCCCGAGACCGCGACCGATTTCGTCGCGCGCGCGGTCGATGCGTTCGGGCGGGTCGACGTGATGGTGTCGAACGCCGGTATCTGCCCGTTCCACGCCTTTCTCGACATGCCGGTCGAGACCGTTGAACGCACCTTTCGCGTCAATCTGCACGGCGCCTATTTCATGGTCCAGGCCGCGGCGAACCAGATGGTCAAGCAAGGCGATGGCGGCGCGATCGTCGCGGTATCGTCGATCTCGGCATTGGTGGGCGGCGAATTCCAGACGCACTACACCCCGACCAAGGCCGGGGTTCATTCGCTGATGCAATCCGCCGCGATCGCGCTCGGCAAGCACGGCATCCGCTGCAATTCGGTGCTGCCCGGCACGATCCTGACCGAAATCAACAAGGACGATCTCGCCGACGAGGAAAAGCGCAAGTACATGGAAGCGCGCACCCCGCTCGGCCGGCTCGGCATGCCCGAGGACCTCGCCGGGCCGATCGTCTTCCTGGCGTCCGACATGGCGGCCTACGTCACCGGCGCGGCGCTGCTGGTCGATGGCGGCATATACGTGAACCTGCAATAACCCCGCCGTGACCATCTGCATGCCCGCCCCCGACGAAACGGTGCTCGCGCGCCGCGGGGAGATCGTCGCCGCGATGCGCGCGATCGTGGCGGGCGAAGGGGTGATCGACAAAGTCGACGAATTACGCCCCTATGAATCCGACGCGCTGACCGCCTATCGCCAGCCGCCGATGGTGGTGGTGTTGCCCGAGACGACCGAGCAGGTCGCGGCGATCCTGCGCTGGTGTCACGCCAATCGCGTCAAGGTAGTGCCGCGCGGCGCCGGCACCTCGCTGTCGGGCGGCGCCTTGCCGCTGGCCGACGGCGTGTTGCTCGGCATGGCGCGGTTCAACCGAATCCTCGATCTGGATTATGCCGACCGATTGGTGGTGGTGCAGCCCGGCGTCACCAATCTGGCGATCACCCGCGCGGTCGAGGACGAGGGTTTCTACTACGCGCCCGACCCGTCGAGCCAGATCGCCTGCACGATCGGCGGCAATGTCGCCGAGAATTCGGGCGGGGTGCATTGCCTGAAATACGGTCTGACCACCAACAATGTGCTCGGCGTCGAATTCGTCACGATCGAGGGCGAGGTGTTGCGGTTCGGCGGACGCGGGCTCGAACCGGCGGGGCTCGACCTGCTCGGGCTGATCGTCGGCTCGGAAGGATTGCTCGGCGTCGTGACCGAAGTGACGGTGCGCATCCTGCCCCGGCCCGAAACCGCACGCGCGCTGCTGATCGGTTTTCCCGAGGTCGAAGGCGCCGGGCGCTGCGTCGCCGACGTGATCGCCGCGGGGATCATCCCGGCCGGCATGGAGATGATGGACAAGCCCGCGGTCCATGCCGCCGAAGCGTTCGTCCAGGTCGGCTATCCGCTCGACGTCGAGGCGCTGCTGATCGTCGAACTCGACGGCCCCGCCGCCGAATGCAGCCATTTGCTCGAGGAAGTCGAAGCGATCGCGCGCGCCAATGGCGCGGTGTCGGTGCGCATCTCGACCGACGATGACGAGCGCGTCGCATTCTGGGCGGGACGCAAGGCCGCCTTCCCCGCCGCCGGCCGCCTGGCGCCCGACTATCTCTGCATGGACGGGACGATTCCGCGCCGTCGCTTGCCCGATGTGCTGACGCGAATGCACGTGCTGTCCGAGCAATATGGGCTCGGCGTGATCAACGTCTTCCATGCCGGCGACGGCAATCTCCACCCGCTGATCCTCTACGATGCCAACAAGCCCGGTGAACTCGATCAGGCCGAGGCGTTCGGCGCCGACATATTGAGATTGTGCGTCGAGGTCGGCGGCGTGCTGACCGGCGAGCATGGCGTCGGGGTCGAGAAGCGCGACCTGATGCCGGTGATGTTCTCCGACACCGACCTCGCGCATCAGCAGCGGATCAAATGCGCGTTCGATCCCGAATTGCTGCTCAACCCCGGCAAGATGTTCCCCGTGCTGCATCGCTGCGCCGAGCTCGGCCGGATGCATGTGCATGGCGGCGCCCTGCCCTTCCCCGATCTGCCGCGTTTCTGATCATGGGTGACGCGCTCCGCCCCGACAGCACCGATGCGCTCGCCGGCATCATCGCCGATGCCGCGCGCGGTGGCACGCGGTTGCGGCTGTGCGGTGGCGGCAGCAAGGACGCGATCGGCGCGCCGACCCCCGAGGCACAGATCGTCGACATGCGGGGCTTTGCCGGAGTGGTCGATTACGATCCGCCCGAGCTGGTGCTGACGGTGAAGGCGGGGACGCCGCTCGCCGAGATTCAGGCTTTGGTCGCCGACAAGGGCCAGATGCTGGCGTTCGACCCGTTCGATCATGGCGCGATGCTGGGCGGCGCGGATGGCGGTGCGACGATCGGCGGGATCGTGGCGGCGGGCGTGGCGGGACCGACGCGGGTGAGCCGCGGCGCGGCGCGCGATCATCTGCTCGGATTCGTCGGCGTGTCGGGGCGCGGCGAGCGCTTCGTCGCCGGCGCCAAGGTGGTCAAGAACGTCACCGGCTACGACCTGCCCAAACTGATCACGGCAAGCTGGGGCCGGCTCGCGGCGATCACCGAACTGACGCTCAAGGTGCTACCGGCGCCGCGGATACGGCTCACGCTCGGCGTCACCGGGCTCGACCCAGCAAGCGCGGTGGCGGCGATGGCGCGCGCGATGGGATCGGCCGCCGACGTCTCCGCCGCCGCGCATCTGCCGGCCTGGAACGGCAGCACGCTGACCGCGATCCGGCTCGACGGTTTCGCGAGTTCGGTCGATGCGCGTGCCGCGATCGTCACGCGGCTGATCGATGGCATCGCACCGATCGCGGACGAGGAAGCGGCTAGGCTGTGGCCGGCGATCGCCACCGCCGCTCCGCTGGCGGGCGATGTGCCGTTATGGCGGATCATCGTCCCTGCTGCCCGCGCGCCCGCGCTGATCGATACATTGGGCGGTCGCGACTGGCTGCTCGATTGGGCCGGCGGTCTGCTCTGGCTGGCGAGCGCGGAAGATCCGCAAGCGATCCGGGCGGCGGCGGCCGCGGTCGGTGGCCACGCCATGCTCATCCGCGCCGACGACGCCACGCGCGCCACCACACCCGCGCTGCATCCCCAGCCCGCAGCGCTCGCCGCCCTGGAGGAGCGTGTCCGCCGCGCGTTCGACCCAGCCGGCGTTTTCGAAACGGGACGGTTCTAGGTGCAGACCCAATTCTCCCCCGAGCAACTCGCCGATCCGGCGATGGCGTCGTCCGAGGGCGTGATCCGCAAATGCGTGCATTGCGGTTTCTGCACGGCGACCTGCCCGACCTATGTCTTGCTCGGCGACGAACTCGATAGTCCGCGCGGCCGCATCTATCTGATCAAGGACATGCTGGAAAACGAGCGCAAGCCCAGCGCCGAGGTCGTCAAGCATGTCGACCGCTGCCTGTCGTGCCTGTCCTGCATGACCACCTGTCCGTCGGGGGTGAACTACATGCACCTGGTCGACCACGCGCGGGCCTATATCAACACGAACTACAAGCGGTCGTGGCACGAGCGCATGCTGCGCAGCATTCTGGCCTGGATACTCCCCTATCCGGCTCGCTTCCGGACGGCGCTGCGCCTCGCGCACATCGCGCGGCCGATCGCCCCGATCTTCGCCAAGGTTGCACCCTTGCGGCCGCTAGCGGCGATGCTCGCGCTGGCACCAAAGCGGATTCCCGCCGCGCCTCCCCCGGTCCTGCCGATCACCGGAGCCCGCCAGCGCATCGCGTTGCTGCAGGGCTGCGCCGAGCCCGTATTGCGCCCCGAATTCCGCGCAGCGGCGATCCGGCTGCTCGACCGCGCGGGCTATGACGTGGTGCTGGCGCCGGGCGAACAATGCTGCGGTGCACTGGTCCATCATATGGGTCGTGAGGAGGCCGGGTTGGCGGCGGCACGACGCAATGTCGATGCCTGGACGCGCGAGATCGAAACGGGCGGGCTCGCGGCGATCGTCGTCACCGCCTCGGGCTGCGGCACGACGATCAAGGATTACGGCTTCATGCTGCGCAACGACCCGGCTTATGCCGACAAGGCGGCGCGCGTTTCCGCACTGGCGCGCGACATCAGCGAAGTACTGATCGACGCCGACTTGCCCGATGGCAACGGACGCGGCCTGACGGTCGCCTATCACGCCGCCTGCTCGCTGCAGCATGGGCAGAAGGTGACCGACGCGCCGAAGCGGCTGCTGGCCGGCGCCGGCTATGCCGTCCGCACCCCGATCGAAGCGCATCTGTGCTGCGGGTCGGCCGGGACCTACAACATTCTCCAGCCCGAGATTGCCGGCAAACTCGGCGACCGCAAGGCCGGCAATCTCGCCCGGCTCGAGGCCGACGTCATCGCCACCGGCAATATCGGCTGCGCGATGCAACTCGCCCCGCGTCTTGGAATGCCCGTCGTGCACACGATCGAACTGCTCGACTGGGCCACCGGCGGCCCCGTCCCGCCGCAACTTGCCGACCATCCCCTGGCCGAGAAGAGTTGACTTCAATAGTCATATTATACAATTCATCCTGAGCGACGCAGGATGGAACGCGTCGCCTGGGGGAAGGATTCGTCAATGGGCCTGCCGAAGATCAAGCATGTTCGTGCCTTCACCGTTCGCGGTGGGGGGGCCGACTATCACGATCAGGGCGCCGGGCACTGGATCGACGATCACATCGCGACGCCGATGGCGCGCTATCCGGAGTATCGCGCGTCGCGGCAGAGCTTCGGCATCAATGTTCTCGGGACCCTGGTGGTCGAGCTCGAGGCCGACGACGGTACGATCGGTTTTGCCGTGACTACCGGCGGCGAGCCGGCGGCGTTCATCGTCGAGAAGCATCTGTCGCGATTCCTGATCGGCCGAAGCCCGGCGGACTATGAGCTGATCTGGGACCAGATGTATTTCTCGACCCAATATTACGGTCGCAAGGGTTTGGTGGTGAATGCCATCTCAGGCGTCGACCTGGCGATCTGGGATCTGCTCGGCAAGCTGCGCGATGAACCGGTCTATCACATGCTCGGCGGCGCGGTGCGCGACGAGCTGCAATTCTATGCGACCGGCGCGCGGCCCGATGTCGCCAAAGAGCTCGGGTTCATCGGCGGCAAGCTGCCGCTGCATCATGGCCCCGCCGAGGGGCTCGAGGGGCTCGAGAAGAACATCGCGCTGCTCGCCGACATGCGCGGCAAATGCGGCGACGATTTCTGGCTGATGTACGATTGCTGGATGTCGCTCGATATCGACTATGCGACGCGGTTCGCGCAGCGCGCCTGGCAGGAATGCGGGCTGAAGTGGATCGAGGAAGCGCTCAGCCCCGACGATTATTGGGGTTATGCCCAGCTCAAGAAGAATGTCCCCAAGGGACTGCTGGTCTCGACCGGCGAACATGAAGCGACCCGCTGGGGTTTCCGCATGCTGATGGACATGGAATGCTGCGACATCATCCAGCCCGATGTCGGCTGGTGCGGCGGCGTGACCGAATTGATCAAGATCGCCAATTATGCCGACAGCCGCGGGGTGCTGATGATCCCGCACGGCTCATCGGTGTACAGCTATCATTTCGTGATCACGCGGCACAATTCGCCGTTCGCCGAGTTCCTGATGATGCATCCCGGCCCGACCGAAGTGGTACCGATGTTCGCGCCGCAGCTGCTCGGCGAGCCGGTCCCCGTCAACGGCAGGATTCGCGCGAGCGAGCTCGACAAGCCAGGCTTCGGCGTCGACCTCAACCGCGAGATCACGCTCCACCGTCCCTATCCGAACTGAGGAATATCACATGAAACTTTGCCGCTATGGCGCACCGGGCGCCGAAAAGCCCGGCCTGATCGACGCCGATGGCCGCATCCGCGACCTGTCGGGTCACGTCGCCGATATCGGTCCCGCCGAACTGGGCAAGGACAGCCTGACCAGGCTCGCCGCGATCGACCCGGCGTCGCTGCCGCTGGTCGATGCCGGTGTGCGTTACGGTCCGTGCGTCGGTGGCACGCGCCAGTTCGTCGCGATCGGCACCAACTTCGCCGACCATGCCGCCGAATCGAACCTCCCGGTCCCGACCGAGCCGGTCGTCTTCCAGAAGTGGGTCAGCTGCATCCAGGGTCCGAACGACCCCGTCACCATCCCCCGCGAATCGAAAAAGACCGACTGGGAAGTCGAGCTGGGCGTGATCATCGGCACCACCGCCTCCTATGTCGATGAGGCGAACGCGCTCGACCATGTCGCCGGCTATTGCGTGATCAATGACGTGTCGGAGCGCCATTGGCAGATCGAACGCGGCCTGACCTGGGACAAGGGCAAGGGCTTTCCGACCTTTGGCCCGATCGGCCCCTGGATGGTCACCGCGGACGAAGTCGGCGACCCGCAGAATCTGGGCATGTGGCTCAAGGTCAACGGCAAGACGATGCAGAACGGCAGCAGCAAGACGATGATTTTCACCGTCGCGCAACTGGTCGCTTATTGCTCGCAATTCATGAACCTGCTGCCGGGCGACGTCATCACCACCGGCACACCGCCCGGGGTCGGCCTCGGCCAGAAGCCCGAACCCTGGTATCTCAAGGCCGGCGACGTGGTCGAACTCGGTATCGAGAAGCTGGGCGAGCAACGCCAGGAATTCGTCGCCTGGGATGCCGGCAAGTGAGCATCTATCCGGGCCGTTTTTCCGGGCGCGCGGCGATCGTGACCGGCGGGGCATCGGGCCTGGGCAAGGCCGTGGCCAAACGCATCGTCGCCGAAGGCGGCACGGTCGCCTTGTGGGATCTCAACCCGGAAACGCTCGCGACCGCAAAGGACGAGATCGGCGCCGCGGATATTCAGGCGCTCGACGTCTCCGACCCCGCGGCGGTCGAGGCCGCGGCCAAGGCGAGCGCGGCGGCATTGGGCAAGGTCGACATTCTGGTCTGCTCCGCGGG
>DASVNU010000153.1:0-4465 GCA_036383655.1 Sphingomonas sp.
CGCCTGGCGATCACCGTCGGCCAGCTCCGCGACCGCCCGCCCGCGCCTTCCGCCGGATCGGCACTGGCCTATCGCGAGCGGCTCGACGAAGCGGTGTCGGACGACCTCAACACGCCCAAGGCGCTGGTCGTGCTCGACGAACTGCTCGCCGACAAGAAAATCGCGCCCGCCGACCGCCTCGCCGCGCTTGCCGATTTCGACGCGGTACTCGGGCTCGGCCTGGCCGATCTCAAGCGCGACTACCTGCGCGTGCGGCCGGCGACCGCGACCTTGGCCGAGGCCGACATCGCCGCGCGGCTCGCCGAACGCCGCGAAGCGCGCGCCGCAAAGGACTTCGCGCTCTCCGACGCGATCCGCGACGAGCTCGCCGCGCAAGGGGTCGAGGTGATGGACGGCGATCCGCTCGGCTGGGACTGGCGACCGACACTCGCTTGAAAGCCCGCGTCAGGCGGCTAAGCTCCCGCTCCGGACAACCAGAATCGGGGATGGGCGATGCGCGGACGCGTGCTGGGATGGGATAATAATGTCAGCCAGGGGCAGATTTCGGGCGAGGACGGGCAGCGTTATACCTTCGCGCGTCCCGATTGGCGCGAAAGCTATTGGCCGGCGCGCGGCCAAGTCGTCGATTTCGAAGCCAGTACCGACCGTGCCGGCAACATCTATGTGCTGCAGCGCTCGGGCGTCGCCGGGGTGGCGCCCAAGGACAAGGTCGCGGCGGCATTACTCGCCTTTTTCCTCGGCTGTTTCGGCGCGCACAAATTCTACCTCAACAAGACCGGCGCGGCGGTGACGATGCTGTTGTGCGGGACGATCGGCTGGCTGCTCGTGCTGCCCGGCCTGATCATCGCGATCATCGCGTTCGTCGAATTCATCATCTATCTCGTGATCGACGATGCCGAGTTCCAGCGACGCTATGTCCAGGGCAACCAGTCTTGGTTCTGATCGCGTGAAGGCCGTCCTACCCGCGCTGGCGCGCCCGCTGCTCGAACCGCGATTGCCGCCTGGGCTGGACGTGGCGTGGTTCGCCTCGCCCGCCGAGGCCAATGCGATGATCGTCGATGCCGACATCGCCTGGGTCGATATGCAGCCGACCAGCCTGACCGCCGAGGCGATTCATTATGGCGAACGGCTGAAATGGGTGTCGACCATCTATGCCGGGCTCGATGCCTTCCCGCTCGACCTGATGCGTGATCGCGGCACCACGCTGACCAACGGCGTCGGCATCAACGCGCTGGCGGTCGCCGAATATGCCGTGATGGGGGTGCTCGTCGCCGCCAAGCGCTATGACGAGGTGGTGCGCGCGCACGACCGCCACGACTGGCCCAGGGACGCGCCGGGCAAGGTCGAATTGTTCGAAACCCGCGCGCTGATCGTCGGGATGGGCGCGATCGGGCGGCTGATCGCAGAGCGGCTGGAAGCGTTCGGCGTCGACGTCACCGGCGTCACGCGATCGGGCCGCGACTGCACGCTGACCCCCGACCAATGGCAGGAGCGGATCGGCGAGTTCGATTGGGTGATCCTCGCCGCGCCCTCGACCGACGAGACCAAGGCGATGGTCGGCGCCGCCGAGCTCGCGCGGATGAAGCCATCCGCCTGGCTGATCAACATCGCGCGCGGCGACATGATCGATGAGGAGGCGCTGCTCGCGGCGCTGCACGGCCGCACGATCGCCGGCGCCTTTCTCGACCCCACGCATCCCGAACCGCTGCCCGCCGATCATCCTTTATGGACGGCGCCCAATTGCCTGATCACGATGCATCTGTCCGGCCGTAGCCAGACCAAGATGTTCCCGCGCGCCGCAGCGTTGTTCTTGCGCAATCTCGACGCGTTCGTGAACGGCCGGCCGATGGAGAATGTGGTCGACCTGCTATTGGGCTATTGAGCTGACCATCTCATCGACCGTTCAGCGACGAGCAGCCGCCTCGGTCAGGAAAAGATCATGGTCGCGGATATAATCATCGGCATCATAACGGTGCGACGCCGCGACCAATAGCACGCCGCTGCCGGTCTATGGCCGGGGCGAGAATGTGCGCGACTGGCTGCACGTCGAGGATCATGCCCGCGTGCTCGAACTCATGCTCACGCGGGGACGCGTCGGCGAGAGCTACAATATCGGTGGGTGTGAGGAACGCACCAACCTGCAGGTGGTGGGAGCCGATCCGTAGCGGCCGCTATGCCGGCGAGCGGCTGGCTCGGGCCTGACCCCCTGCCCCGGGTTCAGGCCAGGGCGGCCCGCTTGGACACCCTCTCGAACGCATCGAGAACCGTCGGGATCAGCGCCTCGGGCAGATTGTGGCCCATCCCAGGCACTTCGGTGATCTGCGCGCCCGGGATCGTCGCGGCGGTGTCGCGGCCAGCCTCGACCGGCACGAGCGGATCATCGGCGCCGTGGATCACCATCGTCGGCGCCTCGATCGTCGCGATCGTCGCGCGACGATCACCGTTCGCCACCACCGCGGCGAGCTGCCGCCCTGGCCCGGCGGGATAGTTCATGCGCTCGAAATCGCGTTCGACGCGGAAGCGGATCGCGGCCTCGTCGGACGGATAAGCGGGGCTGCCAATGACCAAATCGGTCCGCACGCCATGCGCGACTACAGCATCTCGCTCGCCGCTGGTCGGGCGCGACATCAGCACCTCCATCGCGTCGGGCCTGGACGGCGGCAGGCCCGGGTTGCCGGTCGATGACATGATCGAGGTCAGCGACAGCACGCGGTCCGGATATTCCGCCGCGACCAGTTGCGCGATCATCCCGCCCATCGATGCGCCCATGACATGCGCCCGCCGGATATCGAGCGCGTCGAGCAGCCCGACCGCGTCGGCCGCCATGTCGTTGAGCGTATAGGGCACGTCGGGCTTCTGCCCGGTCATCATCGCGCCGATCAGCGCGGGCAATTCGGGCACCGGCGCGGCGTCGAACTTGGTCGACAGGCCGATATCGCGATTGTCGTAGCGGATCACGAAATAGCCGCGCGCGACCAGGTCCTCGACCAACGGCATCGGCCAGCGCGTCAGCTGCGCGGCCAGCCCCATGATCAGCAGCACCGCCGGGTTGGTCGGCTCGCCAAAGGTCTCATATTCGATCTCGATGCCGTTCGCCTGGGCCTTCATCCGTATTTTCCTCTATTTGGGCGGCGCCACCATATGCGCATCGATCACCGCGTCGATGGTCTTGTCGTCGATATGCAGCTGGCCGTCGATGATCAGCATCGCGATGCCATGCGCGATCGCCCAGGATTGCAGCGCGAAGATGCGCGGCTCCATTTCCGGCGGGGCGAGCTTCGCGGCGTTTTCCATCAGGAAGCGCATCGCATTGTCGGGCGAGTCGTGGAGCGCCACCACCTCGCCGCTCGGCGGATTGGCGAAGATCAGGCGGAACAGCGCGGTGTGGTCGAGCGCGAAGCGGACGTAAGCGGTGCCGGTCGCGCTGAATCCAGCCACACCGCCCCCCGCCTTCGCATAAGCGGCGTGTTGCGCCTTGCTCAGCATGTCGAGGCCTTCGGCGGCGAGCGCGCCCATCAGCGCGGCCTTGTCGGGAAAGTGGCGATAGACCGCGGTCGCGCTGACACCGACGCCGCGCGCCACCTCGCGTAGCGACAATTCCTCGGCATCGCGGTCGGCGAGCAGGCGCAGGCCCTCGGCGATCAGCGCTGCCTGGAGGTCGCCATGGTGATAGGAGGTTTTGACCGTCACCCCCTGCCCTTCCGGTGCAAAATCCAATTCATGTTGACACTGTTACCATATCTAGTATGTTGACACCATAAACATCGAGTCGGAGACCAGTCATGGCGAGCGTGATCGAAAATGCAATCCGGGGCACCGTCACCAAGGGCATCGAGGTGGTGGCCGAGTTCAACCGCAAGCGCATGCCCGATCAGGACCATCCGTTCCTGACCGGCATCCACCGGCCGATGGAAAGTGAAAACACGCTGGAGGATCTGAGCGTCACCGGCGCGATCCCGGCGGAGCTCGACGGCCGCTATCTGCGCATCGGCCCGAATCCCGCTAGGCCCGAGGCCAAGGGCTATCACTGGTTCACCGGTGACGGGATGGTCCATGGCATCGCGCTCCAGCAGGGCAAGGCCTTGTGGTATCGCAACCGCTGGATTCGCTCGAAAACGGTCGAGGCGGAGACCGGGATGAAGCATGCGCCGGGGCCACGCCACGGCGGCTTCGACACCGTCAATACCAACGTGATGGGGATCGCCGGGCGCACCTGGGCGCTGGTCGAGGCGGGAAGCTATCCGGTCGAGCTGTCGGACACGCTGGACGAGCAGACCTATAATCCGTTCGACGACACGCTGGCGGGAAGTTTCACCGCGCACCCCCATCTCGACGCCAGGACGGGCGAACACCACGCCATCTGCTACGAAGCGACCGACCCCGACGTCGTGCGCCATGTCGTACTGTCGCCGGAGGGCAAGGTGACGCGCGAGATGCCGATCAAGGTCAAGCACGGTCCGTCGAT
>DASVNU010000154.1:0-3369 GCA_036383655.1 Sphingomonas sp.
CCTGTCGGCGCGCGACTGGCATCCGCAGCTGCAATTGTCGGTCAACATCTCACCGTGGCAGCTCAAGGATCCCTGGCTGGCGCAAAAGATCATCAAGCTGCTCACCGAAACCGGCTTCACGCCGGGCCGGCTCGAAATCGAAATCACCGAAAGCTCGCTGTTCGACAATCTGGCGATGGCGCAATCGATCGTCGCCAGCCTGAAGAACCAGGGCATCAAGCTCGCGCTGGACGATTTCGGCACCGGCTATTCGAGCCTGGCGCACCTCCGCGCGTTGCCCTTCGATCGGATCAAGATCGACCGCAGCTTCGTCATGTCGGTCAACCAGAACCCCGAAAGCGCCGCGATCGTCAACGCGATCGTTGGCCTTGGCGAGAGCCTCAACCTGCCGATCACGGCGGAAGGGATCGAGGACAAGGCGATCGAGGAGCGCCTGCGCGGCCTGGGCTGCGCGCGCGGCCAGGGCTATGTCTATGGCCGCCCGCTGACCGCCGGCAACGCCCGTCGGTTGCTCGCCGAGCGACGCCTGCTGATCGCGCCCGAGGCGGCCGAGGCCACCACAGCACTCGAACCCGCTACCAGCCGACGCCTGGCTGGCTGAGATATTCGCGCTCGATCACGGTCGAGCGCCGGCCCAGCGCGCGGTTGCGCGAGGGAAAACGCCCGAACCGCTCGATCACCGCGGCATGATCGTGCGCGAATCCAAGATTGTACTCGTCGCCGAGCGCGGTGAAGCGATCGATGCTGAGCCGTTGCAGCTCGGGATCCTCGGCGTGCATCAGCGGCATGTAGAGGAACGCGCACCGATCCGCCGACAATCTGCGGTCGAAACCGCGGACGAGGCCATATAGGGTCAGCTCGCGCGCCAATCCGTCGTGTTCGAACGCCTCGCCCTCGTCGCGAAACATATTGCGCGAGAATTGGTCGATCAGGATCACCGCGGCGAGCAACGTGTCAGGCGTGTCGCGCCACCCCCAGGCCGCGCTCTCGGCTACCTTGAGCCGCAGCGGACCAAACCGTTCGGCGATCGCCTCGTCGAGCGTGATCGACTTGACCCAATGCTGTTCCTCGCTGAGCTCCTCGAACCAGAAGTGCAGCACATGCGCCGCCTCGTCGTGGACTTCCCCGCGCTTCGCTCCTAGATCGGCCACCATGTCTTCCCTTCCGCAGCCCGAGGTTATCAGCCTTGGGTGCCGTCTCAACATCGCCGAGAGCGAGACGATCCAGCGCATGCTGGACGGCCGCGATGTTGTGGTGATCAACAGCTGCGCCGTAACCAACGCCGCGGTCAAGCAGACCCGTGCCACGATCCGCCGCGCCCGCCGCGCGCGACCCGACGCTATGCTCGCGGTGACCGGCTGCGCCGCGCAGATCGACCCGGCAAGCTTCGCCGCGATGCCCGAGGTCGATCGCGTGATCGGCAATGCCGACAAGCTATCGCCGAAGGCCTGGGCGGCGAGCGACCCGCTGATCGTCAGCGACATGGCGCGCATGACCACGATTGCGCCGCATCTGGCGGTCGCCGACGACCAGGCGCGCGCGTTCGTCGAAGTGCAGAATGGCTGCGACCATCGCTGCACCTTCTGCGCGATCCCGTTCGGACGCGGCCCGAGCCGCTCGGCCCCTGCCGGCGCGGTGATCGAGGCGATCGAACGCGTGGTCGCGGCGGGCAAGAACGAGGTCGTGCTGACCGGGGTCGACCTGACCAGTTACGGCCACGATTTGCCCGGCAGCCCCACCTTGGGCAGTCTGGTCGAGCGCATTCTCACCCGCATTCCCTCCCTCCCCCGCCTGCGCCTGTCGTCGATCGACGCGCCCGAGATCGATGATCGCCTGTTCGAACTGCTCACGCAGGAAGCACGGGTGATGCCGCATCTGCATCTGTCGCTCCAGGCGGGCGACGACATGATCCTCAAGCGGATGAAGCGTCGCCACACACGCGCTGACGCGGTGCGGCTGGTCGAGCGTCTCAAGACCGCGCGGCCCGACATCGCGATCGGCGCCGACCTGATCGCGGGCTTCCCGACCGAGGACGAGGCGATGGCGGCGAACAGCCTGGCGCTGATCGACGATTGCGACATCGTCCACGCCCATATCTTTCCCTACAGCCCGCGCGCCGGGACACCGGCGGCACGGATGCCGCAGGTGGAACTGGAATTACGCCGTGAACGCGCGGCTCGGTTGCGTCAGGCATCGGCCAAGCGGAAGGCGCGGTGGCTCGATAGCCTGATCGGCACGACTCAGCAGGTGCTGATCGAGGCACCGGGCAACCGCGGGCATGGCACGAGTTTCGCCGATTTCGCGCTGGACGGCGACCATGCAGTCGGCTCGATCGTGCCAATCATCGTCAGCTCTGCCAATATCCGTCATCCCCGCGAAAGCGGGGACCCAGCTCCTGCCGTTTCAACACGCGGAACCGGGCGGGAGATGGGCCCCCGCTTTCGCGGGGGTGACGAAGAAGTAGTAGAAGAAAGCAAAATGGTCGTTACCGCATGAGCACCACACCATCCTGGCACCAACGCCTGCTCGGCGGGTTCAAGCGCACCTCCGACCGCCTCGTCGGCAACCTCGCCGGTCTCGGCACCGGACGGCTCGACGACGCCACGCTCGATGATATCGAGGAAGCGCTGATCGCGTCGGACCTCGGGCCGGCGACCGCCAAGCGCATCCGCGACCGGCTGGCCGAGGGCAGTTTCGAGCGCGGCATGGAAGAGCTCGGCATCCGTCTGGTCGTCGCCGAGGAAATCGAGAAAGTACTCGAAAAAGTCGCCAAGCCGCTCGAGATCGAAGCCTTCCCGCGCCCGCAGGTGATCCTGGTGATCGGGGTCAACGGGTCAGGCAAGACCACGACGATCGCCAAGCTCGCGCATTGGCTGGTCGAACAGGATTATGGCGTGATGCTCGCCGCCGGCGACACCTTCCGCGCGGCGGCGATCGGCCAGCTCGCGACCTGGGCCGAGCGCGTCGGCGTCCCGATCATCAAGGGCGCGGAGGGCGGTGACGCCGCCGGTATCGTGTTCGAAGGCGTCAAGCAGGCAACCGAAAAGGGCATCGACGCGCTGATCGTCGACACCGCCGGCCGCCTCCAGAACAAGCGCGAGCTGATGGACGAGCTCTCCAAGATCCGTCGCGTGCTCGGCCGGCTCAACCCGGCATCGCCGCACGACGTCATCCTGGTCCTCGATGCGACCACCGGCCAAAACGCGCTCAGTCAGATCGAGGTGTTCAAGGAAGTCGCCGGCGTCACCGGCCTGGTCATGACCAAGCTCGACGGCACCGCGCGCGGCGGTGTGCTGGTCGCCGCGGCCGAGCAATTCGGACTGCCGATCCACGCCATCGGGGTAGGTGAGACGCTCAGCGACTTGCGCC
>DASVNU010000155.1:0-29816 GCA_036383655.1 Sphingomonas sp.
GCTGCGACGCCCCGAACTCCTGGCGCAGCGCCATCAGACCCGGCATCTCGGTCTCGGCAATATTGATCTCCGCACGACCGAAATCGGCGAGGGAAAGGTCCTTGACGACATAATCGGTCGTACGGTCGAGCACGGTGGCCATAAGTCTATTCCTCGAAAAATTGTGGTTCAGGCGGCCAGTGCGGCCTTGAGATCGTCGACCAGGTCGGTGCGCTCCCACGGGAAGAAATCGCCATCGGGGTCACGGCCGAAATGGCCGTACGCCGCGGTGCGCGCATAGATCGGCTTGTTGAGGCCGAGATGCGTGCGGATGCCGCGCGGGGTCATGCCGCCGAGCTTCCCGATGCCCTGGATAGCCGCCTCGATCTTGTCGTCGCCGACCACGCCGGTGCCGTGCGTGTCGACATAGAGCGACAGCGGTTCGGAAACGCCGATCGCATAGGCCAGCTGGATTGTGCAGCGCTTGGCGAGGCCGGCGGCGACAATGTTCTTGGCGAGATAGCGGGTGATATACGCCGCCGAGCGGTCGACCTTGGTCGGGTCCTTGCCCGAGAAGGCGCCGCCGCCGTGCGGAGCCGCGCCGCCATAGGTGTCGACGATGATCTTGCGGCCGGTCAGCCCGGCGTCACCATCGGGGCCCCCGATCTCGAACGAGCCGGTCGGGTTGATGTGATAGGCCGTTTCGTCGCTGAGCAACTCCGCGGGCAGCAGGTCGGCGACGACCGTCTTCACATAGGCATGGAGTTCGTCCTGCTTGTCGCCTTCGTCATAGCCTTTGGCATGCTGGGTCGAGACGACGATGGCGGTTGCCGCGACCGGCTTGCCATCCTCGAAGCGAAGCGTGACCTGGCTCTTGGCATCGGGCTCGAGGAACGGCGCCGCGCCGGCATGGCGATCGGCGGCCATGCGGTGGAGGATGCGGTGCGAATAATATAGCGTGGCTGGCATCAGATCGGGCGTTTCGTCGCAGGCGAAGCCGAACATCATCCCCTGGTCACCGGCGCCTTCGTCCTTGTTGCCGCTGGCATCGACGCCTTGGGCGATATGCGCCGATTGCGGGTGGAGGTTGTTCTCGAAGCGCAAAGTCTTCCAGTGGAAGCCGTCCTGCTCATAGCCAATCTTGCGGACGGTATCGCGGACGGTTTGCTCGACCTCTTCCTGGACGCCCGGCGCCCAATTGCCGGCTTCGTCCATGATCCCCTTGCCGCGAATCTCGCCGGCAAGGACGACCAATTGCGTCGTGGTCAGCGTCTCGCACCCGATCCGCGCCTCGGGATCCTTGGCGAGGAACAGATCGACGATCGCGTCGCTGATCTGGTCGGAAACCTTGTCGGGATGGCCTTCGGAGACCGATTCGGACGTAAAGAGATAGGTGTCGCGGGCCATCAGGCTCTCCCTTTTTACAAATAATTCGGACGGTTCACGCCGCAGTCGGATTGCGGCTGATCACGTAGCTCTCGTCGTTGAACCAAAGCTCGCCATTCTTGCGCAGCACCTTGCGGGTGGCTTCGAGATAGAGGGGATTGCTCATCGCATCGCCGAGGCGCTCGTCATCGATTTGCGCGACATAGGTCGCGGCATTCCAGGCGGCGAGCAAAGTCGAGGTGCCGATCGAGGCGCTGTCGCTGTCGATCTCGTCAGGCAGCGTGTGCATCTCGTAGCGGAACAGGGCCTCCGAGCTGGGCAGCGCATCGAAACGGAAATTGCCGGCGTCCGCGCCCATTGCCTGCTTGGTCGCTTCGAGCAGCGCGTGGCGCGAGGTGGTGAACGGATCCTCCCCCGGCCAGACGATCTGGACGATCTCGAGCCCTGGATCGTTGCCCGCGGAGTGGATGCCGAGCAGCCGGCCATTGGGACGCAACGCGCGGGCGAGCGGGGCGAGCACGCGCTTGGCCTTGAATTCGGTCGCGGCGCTCAGGCGGAACGGCTGGCTGGCGATGACCAGATCGTAATCGGCGACCGGCTGGTCCTTTTGCGGAATCACGTCGGCGAGCATGAACGCGCAATCCTCGCGGTAGAGGATCAGCGACGTCGGCGTCTCCGGGATCAGGCTGCCGGTTTTCTCGGAGACCTTGGTCTTCCAGTTCCGCGCCAAAAACGGCTGCAGCTCGAGGATCTGGCGTTCGAACTCGGCGGTGGTGTTGCCCTTGAGCGCCACGGCCTTCCACGTCATCCCGGCGCGCGCCTCGGGATTGGTCGGCATCAGGTTTGGCGCTTCGGCATAAGAAATGTTGGTCAGCGCCAGCACGGTCTCGGGGTGCTCGAAGAAGCGATCGGGCATCTTGTCGAGCGTCAGACGGACGTCCTCGAGGCTGATTTCCTTGCCGGCGATGAGGAAGGGAAAGCGCGGATAGGCTTCGTGCATCGAGCGCATCACCCGCGCCAGGACCGTGCCGTCGCCCATGCCGGCGTCGAAGAAGCGTACCGCGGGCGGCGTCGGCTTGAGTTTCTTGAGTTCGCGGGCAACGCGCTCGGCGACGACCCACTTCTCGGAGCAGGTATTGACGAACATCAGATATTTCTGGCGGTTGTCGTAGAACCTGAAATTCTGTTCGGAGGACTGTGCCTCGGGTTCGGGCACCACGACCGCAACCGCATTACGTCCCGCACTGATCGCCGCCATCAAGGGATCCTCTTCCATTTCCTCTGGCGTCCCTGACGATCTGCCGGTGCGCCGTTGAAGAGGGTGATGTTCCCGGCGGCCGCGTGGATAAACCACAATCGGTCCCACGGCTTGGCATGGGCAGCTTCCCACTTTTGCGGATGACAAGCCTGGTTGCCGGCGCGTCGCGGAGGGCGGCGGCATCGGCAATGCCGATGCTTTCGTCGCCGCGGTCGAACGCGCTACTCTGTGGAGCTTAGCCACCCGGCCGCCCGATCTCTGCCGGATGGTCGATTATTGGCGGGCGAACGGCCGGCTCGGCACGCTCCGCCAGACGATCGAGGCGAAGAGCTGCTCGATCGGGTTGAGATCGGGCTTGCAGGGCGGCAGGAACAGCAGCTTGGTGCGGCGCTTCGGATACCTCTGACTGGTAACAATCAGGGGCGCATGTCAGGCGCCGACGCCGAAATGCGCCGTCTGTAAATCTTTGTGGTGGCGCGCCGGGTTCCTGCCGGATTGCCCACGCATTCTCCTCACCGGCCGAATTGGCGGCGCCGGTTTCTGAAAACTCGGGATTCTGCGGTTTTGGGGTGGAGCGGGTGAAGGGAATCGAACCCTCGTCGTAAGCTTGGGAAGCTTCTGCTCTGCCATTGAGCTACACCCGCGCGAGGAGGGGCGGATACAGATTGCCGTGTCCGCGCGCAAGCGCGATCAGCCGAGCGCCTCGACCTGCTCGGCAAGTTCCAGCCAGCGTTCCTCGGCGGCGTCCTTTTCGGCGCGTGCGGTCTCGATCGCCTTGGTCAGCGCGGCGAACCTAGCCGGGTCGCTGACGTACAGCGCGGGGTCGGCCAGCGCCGCCTCGTCGCGCGCGATCGCCGCCTCGATCTCCTCGATCCGCTTGGGCAGCAAATCGTAATCGCGCTGGTCCTTGTAGCTGAGCTTGGCCGCTTTGGGCTTTTCGGCTGCCGGCGCAGCGGCCTTTGCTACCGCCTTCTTCGCCTCGGGCCGCCGCTTGCGCCTGGCATCCCAGTCGGCATAGCCGCCGGCGACGACGTCGACGGTGCCCGATCCGTCGAGTCCCAGCGTCAGCGTCACTGTGCGGTCGAGGAAGTCGCGGTCGTGGCTGACGATCAACACCGTGCCCTCGTAATCCGCGATCACTTCCTGGAGCAGGTCGAGCGTCTCGAGGTCGAGGTCGTTGGTCGGCTCGTCGAGCACCAGCAGGTTCGACCGCCGCGCGAATTCGCGCGCCAGCAACAGCCGCGAGCGCTCGCCGCCCGACAAGGTCGCGATCCGCGCCTCGACCATGTTGGGATCGAACAGGAAGTCCTTGAGATAACCGTGGATGTGCTTCTTGACGCCGAGCACCTCGATCCAGTCGCCGCCATCGGCCAGCACATCGCGCACGCGTTTCTCCGGCGCCATCAGCTTGCGCTGCTGGTCGATCACCACGCCGTCGAGCGTCTGCGCGAGCTTGACCACGCCGCTGTCGGGCTGGAGTTCGCCGGTCAGGAGCCGGAGCAGGGTGGTCTTGCCCGCGCCATTGGGGCCGACGATGCCGATGCGGTCGCCGCGCGTGATGCGCAGATTGAGGTCGCGGATGATGACGCGGCCCTCGAACGCCTTGGTCGCGTGTTTGGCGTCGATCACCACCTTGGTCTTGACGTCGTCGCTGCCGGTCACCAGCGCGGCGGCGCCCTGCGGTCCCAGCATCGCGGCGCGTTCGGCGCGCATGTCCTTGAGCTTGGCCAGCCGGCCCATGTTGCGGCGGCGGCGGCCGGTAACCCCGCGCTGCAGCCAATGCTCCTCGAGCTTGAGCTTGGCGTCGAGTTTCTCGGCGGCGCGCTGTTCCTCGGCATAGACCTGCTCGGTCCACGCCTCGAACCCGCCATAGCCGATCTCGCTGCGGCGGATCGTCCCGCGGTCGAGCCACAGGGTCTGACGCGTCAGCCGGGTCAGGAAAGTGCGGTCGTGGCTGATCACGACGAACGCGCCGGTGAAGCGCGTCAGCCACTGTTCGAGCCATTCGATCGCGGCGATGTCGAGATGGTTGGTCGGCTCGTCGAGCAGCAGCACGTCGGGATTCTGCGCCAGAGCGCGGACGATCGCGGCGCGGCGCCGCTCACCGCCCGAGGCCGAGGAGGCGTCGCGCGACAGGTCGATGCCGAGCTGGTCGGCGATGGCGTCGGCTTCGTGGCGGGCGGGAGCATTGGTGCCGGCCATCACGAAATCGGCGAGCGTCGCGCAGCCGTCGACCCGCGGGTCCTGTTCGAGCAGTACGACATTGGTGCCGGGCACGATGGTGCGGCGGCCTTCGTCCGAATCGATCGCGCCGGCGATCAACTTGAGCAACGTCGTCTTGCCCGCGCCGTTGCGCCCGATCAGCGCCAGCCGGTCGCGCTCGCCGATATGCAGGTCGAGGTGGCGGAACAGCCAACCGGCGCCCTGAACGAGGCCGAGGTTTTCATAGGATAGGATAGGGGCGGCCATGAGGGCGGCTACTTAGGGGCTGGCGTGGCGGGCGCAAGCTTGTCCGTCGCTGACCGATGCATTCACAGGGTGTTCAACCCGCGCTCTCTATGCGACCAGCCATGTTGATGTTCGCGTTGCTTGCCTTGACCATGTCCCAGACGGCATTTCCGCCGGCTGTCGAACCGCATTTCCAGCGCGACCAGCAGCGCGCCTGGGAAGCGCGGCGCGAAGGTCGCGTGCTGCCGTTGCCCGAAATCGAGCGCCGCGTGGTGCCGATGATGCGCGGCGCGCAATATCTCGGGCCCGAGCTCGATCCGGACAGCGGCATTTACACGCTCAAGTTCCTGCGCAATGGAACCGTCATCTGGGTGAAGGTCGACGGCCGTTCGGGCCAGATCATCGGCCGCACCGGCTAATTCGAGCTCTCTTTAAAGGGCTCGCGCGAAGGGGACCACAATGCGCGTTCTGATCGTCGAGGACGAACCCAATCTCCGCCAGCAACTGCAGAACACGCTCGAAGGAGCGGGCTATGCGGTCGATACGGCGGGCGACGGCGAAGAGGGTCTCTTTCTCGGTGAGACCGAGGCCTATGACGCGATCGTGCTCGATCTCGGTCTGCCGGAGATCGATGGGCTGACCGTGCTCGACCGCTGGCGCAAGCAGGGCAAGACCACGCCCGTCCTGGTGCTCACCGCGCGCGACAGCTGGTCGGACAAGGTGGCGGGGCTCGATGCCGGCGCCGACGATTATGTCGCCAAGCCGTTCCAGACCGAGGAACTGATCGCTCGCCTCCGCGCGCTGATCCGCCGCGCCTCGGGCAACGCCTCGTCCGAACTGACCGCGGGCGACGTCCGGCTCGACACGCGCTCGGGCAAGGTCACGCTGGCCGGCGATCCGGTGAAGCTGACCGCGCAGGAATACAAGCTGCTGTCCTATCTGCTTCACCACAAGGGCAAGATCGTCAGCCGGACCGAGCTGATCGAGCATATCTACGACCAGGATTTCGACCGCGATTCGAACACGATCGAAGTGTTCGTGACGCGCATCCGCAAGAAATTGGGGCAGGACGTCATCACCACGATCCGCGGGCTGGGCTATAGCCTGGACGATCCCGACGGCCCGCCGCGCGCGGAATAAGAGCGGGTCGTGGCCGAGGGACGCGATCTGATCGCCGTGCCGTCGGCGGATGACCTGGCCAAGGATGTTCAGGCGGGCATGACCGTCGTGAGCGCCGATGCCCCGCCAGAGCGATCGATCCCGCGCTGGCGGGTGTTCGCGCGCAAATATCGCCGGTCGGGCGAGATCGCGGGGCTGATTGCGCTCGGTGCGGGATCACTCGCGACGATCTTGCTGATCAGCCCCGATCGGTTGTGGACCGTGCGCGGTCTGCTCGCTTTGTCGGTACTGGCGCTGCTGCGGCTGGCCTGGGTATTGTGGCGTCGGTCGCCGACCTCGGCGCGCGCCGTGGTGACCGGGTCGCTCGGGCGGCGCATGATCATCATCGCCGCGATCTGGATCGGCCTGTTGCTCGCCGGCGGCGGATACGCGCTCGATCGCGTACTGACCGACGCAGTGACCCGTAATTTCGACGACCAGCTCAATTATGTCCTGACTTCGCTGTTCACCTCCGCCGAAATCGGGCCCGACGGCGAAGTCGTGTTCAATCGGGCCGCCGCCGACCAGCGCTTTCTTGAGCCCTATTCGGGGTTGTATTGGCAGGTCGGCGCGGCGAAGCGCGAACCCTTTTCGTCGCAGTCGTTGTGGGATCGCCGGCTTGCCTATGGCAGCGACCATAACGATCTTGAAGTCCACACCTATGACAGCGATCAATTCGCCAACGAGCGGCTGAGGATCGTCGAGCGCGACATCAAATTGCCCGGCTCGCCGGTGCGCTGGCGGTTCCAGGTCGCGCAGAGCCGCGACGGGCTCGACGCGCAGATCAACGCATTGCGCCGTACGCTGGTCAGGAGCTTCCTGCTGCTCGCGCTCGGGCTGATCGTGCTGGCCGGGCTGCAGACGTGGTACGGCCTTCGTCCGCTGCGCCGGTTGCGCGGCGAGATCGCGCGGTTGCGCGGCGGTCGCGCGCGCCGGATCGAGGGCGCGATGCCGGCCGAGGTCGCGCCGATGGTCGACGAGCTCAACGCGCTGATCGAGCATAATGACAAGCAGGCGGAGGAAGCACGGCGGCATGCCGGCAATCTGGCGCATGCGCTCAAGACCCCGCTGACGGTGATCATGAACGCCGCCACCGCCAAGGCCGACGATCTCGGCGACACCGTGGTGCGCGAGGCACGGACGATGCGGCGCCAGGTCGACCACCATCTCGCCCGCGCCCGCGCGGTCGGGCGGCGCGGATCGGCGCATAGCCGTGCCGAGGTCTGGCCGAGTCTCGATTCGGTCGAGCGCGCGGTGTCGCGGCTCTATCCGCATGTCCGGATCGACGCCGACGGCCCGCACGACCTCCAGGTCCATGTCGAGCGCCAGGATCTCGACGAGATGCTCGGCAATCTGATCGAGAACGCCGCCAAATATGGCGGCGGCAGCGTGTTCGTGACGGTGGGCGCGCAGGCCGGCTTCGTCGAGATGCTGATCGAGGACGATGGCGTCGGCATCCCCGAGGAAGAGCGCGTTCGCATCTTCGACCGTGGCGCCCGGCTCGATACCGGCAAGCCCGGAACCGGCCTCGGTCTCGCGATCGTGCGTGACGTCGCCGAGATTTACGAGGGAACGGTCAGCCTGGAGGAAAGCGAGGACCTTGGCGGGCTGCTCGTCCGGTTGAGGTTGCCCGCGGCAAGCTGAGGTCGCAAACAAGGGATGAAGCGGCCTCCGCCGGGGTGCCGGTCGGGTGGTGTGGTGAACGAGGTCCCTCAGACCCCGTGATACTCCCGATACCAAGCCACGAAGTTCGGCACCCCCACCTCGATCGGTGTCGTCGGGCTGAACCCCAGGTCGCGTTCGATCGCGCTGATGTCGGCATAGGTCGCGGGCACGTCGCCGGGCTGCATCGGCTGATAGTCGCGGATCGCTTTCACGCCACAGGCGTCCTCGATCAGGCCGATCATCTTGCCTAATTCCTCGGAACGGTGGTTGCCGATATTGTAGATGGCGTGCGGAGTGCGGCTGCCGCCGGCTTTTTCCTCGCCATCGTCCTTCGGCGCCGAATCGAGGCACGACACCACGCCGGTGACGATGTCGTCGATATAAGTGAAGTCGCGGCGCATATCGCCATTGTTGAACACCGGGATCGGGCGACCTTCCAGGATCGCCTTGGTGAAGATCCACATCGCCATGTCGGGGCGACCCCAGGGACCATAAACGGTGAAGAAGCGAAGACCCGTCTGCGGCAGCCGGTAAAGGCTGGCATAGGTCTCGCTCATCAACTCGTCGGCCTTCTTGGTCGCGGCGTAGAGCGAGAGCGGGTGGTCGACGCGATCCTCGACGCGGAACGGAAGCTGGTCGTTGCCGCCATAGACCGATGAGGATGAGGCGTAGACGAGGTGTTCGAGCTTCCGGTGCCGCGCGACTTCCATCACGTTGAGGTGCCCGACCAGGTTCGACTGGACGTAGGCGCGCGGGTTGTCGATCGAATAGCGGACGCCGGCCTGCGCACCCAGATGGACGATGCGGTCGAATTCCTTGCCCGCCAGCGCCGCTTCGAGCGCTTCGTGATCGGCAAAGTCGACCCGGATGAACTCGAACCGGTTGGTGTTGAGCCCGTTGATCTGCGCGACGCGGTCGCGCTTGAGGTCGACCGAATAATAATCGTTGAGATTGTCGATCCCGATCACGATGTCGCCGCGTTCGAGCAAGCGCCGGATCACCCAACTGCCGATAAAGCCGGCCGCGCCGGTGACGAGAACTCGCATTGCCTTACTACTCCCAGCCTTCAAGTCGGCCATTCTGTCGATCGTCCCCCCGGTCTTGTGCCGGGGTCTGCCGGGCGGCAGGCGTTGGAGCAAGAGCTCCAGCTACATCGCTCGCTGCTATGCAGACCCCGGCACAAGGCCTGGGTGACGGATAGTTATAGCGTCCAGCGCGCCGTGCCGGTCATGTCGGGGACGCCGTTCTTGATATCGGCAAACAGGCCGCCGGCGGCGACCAATCGAGCCAATCCACCGTCCATCTCGAGATAAGTCCGGTGCGGCACCGCGAGCACGACGAGGTCATAGCGGCGACTCAGCGCGTCGCCGTCGAGCGTGATGCCATATTCGTGCGTCGCCTCGGCCGGGTCGGCCATCGGGTCGTGGACGGTGACGTCGTGCCCCAGCGTGTCGAGCGTCGCGACCAGTTCCGCCACTTTCGAATTGCGCAGGTCCGGAACGTTTTCCTTGAAGGTCAGCCCCAGCACCAGTGCCGATCCGGTCTTGCCGGCGCGCGCGTGGATTTGTTCGGCGACCCAGCTCGACATGCCGTCATTGGTGTCGCGTCCCGCCAGGATGACGCGAGGGTCATGGCCGAGCTGTTCGGCGAGATGGCTGAGATAATAAGGGTCGACGCCGATACAGTGGCCGCCGACCAGCCCGGGCTGGAAGGGCAGGAAGTTCCACTTGGTCCTGGCCGCCGCCAGCACGTCCCACACCGACAGGTCGATCGCGCCGAAGATCCGCGCGATCTCGTTCATGAAGGCGATGTTGATGTCGCGCTGCGCATTCTCGATCGCCTTGGCGGCCTCGGCGGCCTTGATCGACGCGGCGCGGAACACGCCCGCCGAGGTGATCTTGCCGTAGATCGCTTCGAGCCGGTCGAGCGTGGCGTCGTCCTCGCCAGAGATCACCTTGACGATGCGGTCGACGGTGTGTTCGCGATCGCCCGGATTGATCCGTTCGGGCGAATAGCCGAGCGTGAAGTCGCGCCCGCGTGTCAGGCCCGAGACCTTCTCGATCTCCGGCCCGCAAATCTGCTCGGTGACGCCGGGATAGACGGTGCTTTCGTAGATCACCGTCGGGCGTTCGGCGGGATCGATCATCCCCGCGATCATCCGCGTCGCGCCCATCACCGCGCCGAGATCGGGGCGCTTGTCGGCGTCGATCGGCGTGGGAACGGTGACGATATAGGCGCTCGCGGCGGGGCAGGAGGCGGGATCGGAGGTGTAATGGAGGGTCGAGGCCCTGAGCGTGGCTTGGTCGATTTCGCCGGTACGGTCGTGGCCCTGCGTCAGCTCGGCGACGCGGCCGGCGTCGATATCGATGCCCCAGACCTCGAAATGGCGGGCAAGCGCGATGGCCAGGGGCAGGCCGACATAACCCAGGCCGACGACGACTAGCTTCACACGCGCTCCTTCGCAATGCCGGACCAGATGGGCGCCCCTGGGCACCCGCTTCTCCGGATCACCGGCCCTTAGCGGCGAAGCCGGCAATGGCCAAGCTGGCTTGAATCCCGCGTCTCGGGTAGCGACGCGAGGATGATCAAGCCGTTACGGTCATTGCTTGCGCTTGCCCTGATCGCCGCCGGACCGCCCGCCGACGACCAGGCGACATTGGTGGTGCGCGGGCTATTGCAGCAGGACACCGCGGTCGCGACGATCGGCTATCGGTTGGCGACCGCCAACGTCGATCTGTGCGTCGAGCACATGATTGAAAGCGGCATGCTGATCGAGACATTGGGTCAATATGGCGCCGCGTTTCGGCCGGCCGCGCGACAGGTGCTGGGGTTGAGCGACAGCCCGACCGTCGCGCTGGTGGTGGCGGGATCGCCGGCCGAGCGCGCCGGGCTCAAGCCGGGCGACGTCCTGATCGACGCCGACGGCGCCCGGTTCGCGGCCGCGCCGCCCGAATCGGCCGAAGGGCGATTCGCCGATGTCGAGGCGGCGATGGCGGCGCTCGACGCGGCATTGGCGGATGGCAAGGCTCGCCTGACGATCGAGCGCGCGGGGCAGCGCGTGACGATCGACCTCGCCGGCATCGCCGCGTGCAAGGCGCGCTTCCAGTTGCTGCCCGGCAATTATGCCGATGCGGTGGCGAACGGCACTTGGGTGCAATTGTCGACGCGGATGGCGGGATTCGCGACCACGCCCGACGAACTCGCCGCGATCCTCGCGCACGAATTGGCGCACAATGCGCTGGGACATCGCAAGGCCAAGACGAAAGTCCAGCGTTTGCAGGAGCTTCAGGCCGACCGGCTAATGCCCTATCTGATGGCGCGGGCGGGGTTCGATCCCGCCGCGGCGGTGGGCCTGTGGCATCGGTTCGAGGCGCAGCGGCTAGGTGGATTGTTTCCGAGCGCGACGCATCCGCCTTGGTCGGATCGCGTGCGCGCGGTCGAAACCGAGCGCGCGCGGATCGCCGGCCTGACGTCCCGAGGCGATACGATTGTTCCACCAGACGACCTGAGGCCGCGATGAACATTGCGCCAGATCAATAGACTCGGGCGACTGTCCGGGTGTAACGCTGCGCCGCAACAACCGTGCCGCAGCGACATGAAGGGGAAATCGGTCATATGCTGATGAGCCGGGCCACGGCGGCGACGCGTGCGCGGTCGAGCCTATTCGAGTCTTTCCGCGTCGAGGCGTTCGCGGTGCTGGTGCTGGCCGTACTGGTGCCGGGCATGCTGATCAGCCGTCCGTTCATTCTCGACAATCCCAACGCCGCGACATTGGTCGGAGGGGTCGACAATGTCATCCCCGCCGCCGCGATCGGGGCGGTGCTGGGCCTCTTCCTGCTGCGCCGGGTCACCGCGTTCCCGGGATCGCGCGTGTTCAGCTACATCATCCCGACCTATGCGACGTCATACGGGCTGGTGTTCGCGGCGTTCTTCTTCCTGCGTCTCGATTATAGCCGCGCCTATCTTGGTACCTCGTTCGCGCTCGCCGCGATGACGTCCTACACGATCCATTTCTATCTGATGCGGACGACGACCAAGCCATTTTACATCGTTCCGTTCGGCAAGACCGCGGCACTGACCGAATTGCCCAATGTCGAATGGATTCCGCTGACCGCTCCGGTCATCCCGCCCGGGCGCGACGCGGTGATCGTCGCCGACCTGCGGTTCGACCATGACGACGATTGGGAGCGGATGCTGGCCGAAGCCGCGGTCAACGGCCATCCGGTCTATCACGTCAAGCAGATCCGCGAATCGCTGACCGGACGCGTGTCGATCGAACATCTGTCGGAAAACAGCTTCGGGTCGCTGCTGCCCAACCTTGCCTATCGCAAGATGAAGCGGGGGTTCGATCTGTTGCTGACGCTGGTCGTCCTGCCGGTGCTGATCGTGCCGATGGTCCTGGTCGCATTGCTGGTGAAACTCGATTCGAACGGCCCCGCTTTCTTCAGGCAGGAACGGATGGGCTATCGTGGCCGGCCGTTCATGGTGTGGAAGTTCCGCACGATGCGCGAATGCACGCCGGAGGAAGCGGCGCGTGACGGCTTCATCACCGCCGACGACGATCAGCGGGTGACGCGGCTGGGCCGCTTCCTGCGCCGCACGCGGATCGACGAGCTGCCGCAGATGTGGAACATCATCAAGGGCGAGATGAGCTGGATCGGTCCGCGCCCCGAAGCGGTCGCGCTGTCGACCTGGTACGAACAGGAAATCCCGTTCTATTCATACCGCCACATCGTGCGGCCGGGGATCAGCGGTTGGGCGCAAGTCAACCAGGGGCATGTCGCCGACCTCGCCTCGGTCCATTACAAGCTCAATTACGACTTCTTCTACATCAAGCACTTTTCGGGCTGGCTCGACCTGTTGATCCTGCTGAAGACGGTCGGGACGGTGATCAGCGGGTTCGGGGCGAAATAGCCGTCGGAGCATCGCGCGGAAAAATGGGCGCCGGTTTTCCGCAAAAAAGCGATGCGACCCCGAATAACTTCATTGCCGGACGCGGAACGTGACACCGACGGTGCGCGGATCGCTCGGCGTCGCCAGGATCAATCCGGTATTGCCCGCCTGGATCGTCACGTTCTGGATATAGTCGCGGTCGAACAGATTGCGCGCGAACACCGCAATCTCCCAGCCGTGGCGGCTGCGGAACCCGACGCTGCCGTTGACCAAAGTATAGCCGCCGATGACGGTATAGGCCGATCCTGTCGGGTCGCCGAATTGCTTGGTCTGCGACCGGCCGTCGAGGTGCAGCGCGATGCTGCCGCCCAGCGGATCGATCGGCAGCGCATAGTCGCCGCCATAGGTCACCGACCATTTCGGCAAGCCGGGCAACGCGATGCCGCTCAGGTCGCAGACCGTCGTCGCACTGCCGATCCGTTCGATCGGGCAGGGGCCCTTGGGATAGGATACATAGTTGCCGTCGGCATAGGCTGCCGACGCGTTGAGCGAGAATCGCTTGCTCACCTGCACATTGGCGTCCGCCTCGATCCCCTTGACCGTCACTTTGGGGATATTGGCGAGATAGGTGCGCAGCGCGGCCGCCGCGCCGGTATCCGTGACATTCGCCTGGAAGTCGGTGACGCGGGTATAATAAGCGTCGATGTTCAACGTCAGGCGTCGGTCGAACAGGCGCGTCTTCAGTCCGATCTCGTAATTGGTGTTCTGCTCGGGCTTGACCACGGCGGTGTTGAGCGCGGGCTGGTTGGCATTGTCGAGCGGCAGGCCCGACATGTTGATCCCGCCCGATTTGGCGCCGCGGGCGAAGCTGGCATAGCCGAGGATGTCGGCGGCGAATTGATAGGCTAGATTGGCGCGTCCGGTCAGCGCGCCGCCATTCACCCGCGCGGCATAATCCTGCCCGCGCAGGATCGACAGCTTGGCGCTGTTGAGCGCGGCGTTGGCGGTTTGCAGCCCGCCGAAGATAAACGTGTCGTAGCTGCCTTTCTTTTTCTCATAAGTGTAGCGCAGGCCGCCGGTGATCGTCAGGCCGCGCAGCGGGCGCCAGTTGATCTCGCCGAACGCGGCATAGCTGTTCGACTGGAAATCGGTACGGCCGTCGCTGCCAAAGCCATCGAGCAGGTTGCCCGGTACGGGCATCGCCGCCGCGCCAGTGGTCGGCCCGATCAGATAATAAGCGGCGAGCGGCCCGTAGATCGAGATTGGTCGCCCGATCACGCGCTGCCGGAAGAAATAGAGCCCGCCGACATAGCTGAGCGCACGTTCGCCGTTCGAGGCCAGACGCACTTCCTGGCTGTACTGATCCTGGCGCGACGGGATGTGCTGGACCAGCTGGATCGGCAGCCCGGTATAGTCGCGGTCATTGGCCGCGTCCCAGTTCCAGAACCGCCACGCGCTGACCGAGGTCAGCGTCGCCGCGCCGAGGTTCCAGTTGGCGATCGCCGACACGCCGCCTTCGTTGGTGTTCACGCCCAAAGCGGCGTCGATATCGGTGACGCGATCATAGGGGTTTAGGCTGGCCGGGGCGTAGCCGACGCCGGCGGCGAGCGCTGGATATTGACGCGTGGCGGGTTTGAGCGTCGGCGCCACGCGGAAATATACCTGGGTGCAGCAATTGCTCTCGAAATTGGTGAAGTCGGCGATCAGGCGGACCGATACGCGATCGTTCGGCTGGAACAGCAATTGCCCGCGCACCGCCTGGTTGCCGATGCCATTATGGTCGTCACCCGTGACGATGTTGTGGATGACGCCGTCGCGCCGCGTGACGAGGCCGGAGAGGCGCACGGCGACCGTATCGCTTAGCGGCATCGACGCCGACGCCTTGGCCTGGACATAATTGAAGCTGCCGACCGATATCTCTTCGCTCGCTTCGGGCGTGAAAGTCGGCAGGCGGGTGGTGATGCTGATCGCGCCGGCGGTGCTGTACTTGCCGAACAAGGTGCCCTGCGGCCCGCGCAATACCTCGATCCGGTCGATGTCGCTGAAGTCGAACGCGGCGGTCGCCGGGCGCGCGTGATAGACCTGATCGATATAGAAGCCGACGCCGCCTTCCAGCCCGTCATTGGCCTGGCTGACCGCGACGACGCTGCTGCCGAGGCCGCGGATCGTGAAGGCGGTGTTGCGCGGATTGGCCGAGGAATAATTGAGGCTCGGCACCAGCAGGCTGAGCTGCTGCGTGTTGACGGTGTAGGAGCGGTCGAGCTGTTCGCCGCTCACCACCGACACCGCGATCGGTACGGTCTGGACGTTTTCGGCGCGCTGGCGTGCGGTCACGACGATGTCGTCCGTGTTCGCGTCGGGCGTGGTTTGCGCCTGGGCAGGCAGGGCGACGACGAACAGGGCGGTGCCGGCAAGAGCAAGACGCATGAAAACCCCTATCGTTCTCTGTATCCACTCGGATATCGATATCCGCGCGTATACAGAGGTCGTCCGGTTGAAAAGGGGGCAAGCGGGGCCGGCGGAGAATCAGGTGTCGCTGCGGTCGGTGGGCGCGTCGAGCAGGCGCTCGGTCAGCGCGAAACGCGCCGATATATCGGTCGCGCGTTCGGCCGCGGCCTCGAGCTCGCGATAGGCGGCGAGCACGGCATGGCCGGTCGCGGTCACGCGCGCGCCACGGTCGCGCCCTCCTCCGGTCAGCGTCTCGACGAGCCTGTCGGCGAAGCAGTGGTTCATCTCATCGACCAGCAGCCAGGCCCGGCGATAGCTCATGCCGAGCGCGCGGCCCGCCCCGCTGATCGATCCTTCGCTGACGATCGCCTCAAGCAGGTCGGCCTTGCCGGGACCGAGCGCTATCTGGTCACCGCACATCAATTGCAGTTTGAGCTTCAGGGCTCCGATCCGCAGGGGGACTTCCTTCCGGCCAACGCGCCACTCCTCGAGACGAGGAGGCATCGCCATGCCGGTTTCTGACATGGCAGCGATCCACGATCAACGTGGCGCGCGCATGCGCGGCGGATGGCGAAGGCCGCCCCCGCACGTCGCTCCAGCGATGCTGGAAAGAAGTCAGGCCGGCCAGAGCCCGCGCGTGTCGTAGATCGCCTTGCCGGCGCGCCGATTGGCCGGGACGCCACGAAATTCGTGATGGTCGACCAGCACGACGAGCACGCCGCACTCGTCGAGCGCCTGGTCGAGCGTCGCCTTGATCGCGCCGGTGCCGTCGAACGCGGGGGGCAGCGCGTCGACATGCGGTTCGACCACGCGGACGCGGGCGCCATATTTCCTCGCCAGCTCCAGCGCGATCTCGAGCGCAGGGCTTTCGCGCAAATCGTCGATATTCGCCTTGAACGACAGGCCCAGGCACGCGATCGCGGCATCGGGATGCGCGTCGGCCAGCGTCGCGGTGCGGTCGAACACGTAATGCGCCTTGCCGTCATTGACCTCGCGCGCGGTGCGGATCAGGCGCGCATTCTCGGGGTCGCTGTCGACGATGAACCAGGGGTCGACCGCGATGCAATGGCCGCCGACGCCGGGGCCCGGCTGGAGGATGTTGACGCGCGGATGGCGGTTGGCCAGCCGGATGACTTCCCAGACGTCGAGCTCGAGCGTGTCGCAGACGATCGACAACTCGTTGGCGAAGGCGATGTTGACGTCGCGGAACGAGTTTTCGACCAGCTTGCACATTTCCGCGGTGCGCGCGGTGGTCGCGATACAGTCGCCGGCGACGAAGCCCTTGTAGAAAGCGACCGCGCGCTCGGCGCAGGCAGGGCTGAGGCCGCCGATCGAGCGATCGTTGCTGACCAGTTCCTCGAGGATCTTTCCGGGCAGCACGCGCTCGGGGCAATAAGCGACGCAGACGTCGGTCGGCGCATTGCCGCCGTCGGGGAAGCTGAGGTCGGGGCGCGCTTGCCTGAGTACGTCGCGGACGGCTTCGGTGGTGCCGACCGGGCAAGTCGATTCGACGATCACCAGGCTGCCCTTGCGCACAGACGGGGCGATCGAGCGCGTCGCGGCGAGCACATATTTGATGTCGGGCGCATGGTCGTCGGTGAACGGCGTCGGCACCGCGATGACGAACACGTCGCTGGGCTCGGGCGCCAGCGCCGCGCGCAATGATCCGGTCGCGACCATGTCGTGCACCAATGATTCGAGATTGGCTTCCTCGATATGGATACGGCCGGCGTTGATCGTCTCGACGACGTGCGGGCTGATATCGATGCCGAGCACCGACGCGCCGCTGCGCGCGATCACCGCGGCGGTCGGCAGCCCGATATAGCCGAGACCGACGACACAGACGCCAAGGTTGTTCGGGCTCATCTCAGACGGCCGAATCGAGGATGATGCGGGCGATCCGCTCGCTGCTTCTGCCATCCCCGAACGGGTTGTGGGCGCGGGCCATTGCTTCATAGGCGGCCTTATCGTCCAGAAGACGTGAAGCTTCGGTAACGATCACTTCCTCGTCATTGCCGACCAGTTTGGCGGTGCCGGCGACGACGCCTTCGGGTCGCTCGGTGGTCTCGCGCATCACCAGCACGGGCTTGGCGAGCGCGGGCGCTTCTTCCTGGACGCCGCCGCTGTCGGTCATCACGAAATGGCAGAGCGACAGCAGCCGGACGAAATTGGGATAATCGAGCGGATCGATCATCGCGACATTGTCGATGCCGCCCAGGACCTCGGCCATCGGACCGCGGACATTGGGATTCGGGTGAACTGGGAAGATCACCGCGACATCGGGGCGATTGGCGATTCGGCGGACCGCCTGGGCGACCGATTTCAGCCCGCCGCCGAAATTTTCCCGCCGGTGTGTCGTTACGGCAACTATGCGTTTGCCGGCGAAGCGCGCGGCGATCGGGGTGATCGTCGCGGCCAGCGCGGGATCCGAATCGACGCGCGCGCGCGTTTCGATCAGCGCATCGATCACGGTGTTGCCGGTGACGTGGATCCGCTCGGCGGGAACCCTCTCCGCGAGCAAGGCGTCGCGCGCGGTGTCGGTCGGCGCGAAATGCAGATCGGCGATCGCGCCGACCACCTTGCGGTTCACCTCTTCGGGCCAGGGATGATAGATATTGCCGCTGCGCAGGCCGGCCTCGACATGGCCGACCGGGATCTTGCGATAATAAGCGGTCAGTGCGCCGATCATCGCGGTCGCGGTGTCGCCCTGGACGATGACGCGGTCGGGCCGGTCGGCGTCCATCACCTTGCCGAGCTCGGTCAACAGCCGCGCGCTCAGCATGTCGAGCGACTGGTTGGGCAGCATCAGGTCGAGATCGTGCTCGGGCGTAATCCGGGCGATCTCAAGAACCTGATCGAGCATCTCGCGGTGCTGGCCGGTGACGCACACGCGGACATCGGCATCGGTGCGGCGGAGCGCGTGGACCAGGGGAAAGAGCTTGATCGCTTCGGGGCGCGTCCCGAAGACCACGAGGATGCGGGGACGTGCGGGAGCAGGCATGAATGTCCTTTCCCGGATTGGCTGCCGCCAGACAAGCCCCATTCGTCAGCCGCGCGCGTGCCCTGGAGCCGCGCGCACCGACTGTCGCGAGGGCGCGGCGGACTATCGCGATACGCCAGAAATTCTGGCCTATCGTCATCAGAATTTAATCCTCCTGAGCGAAGGGCGATGCGTGGACGCCACAGTCGGATAAAAATGTTCTCGCAATGCAACAAATCCGGCGTAGTGACGTTAGCGAACTGTTGGCATTGGGGCCGGAATTGGGGCGGGGAACGATCCCGGAACGATCGGCACTATGGTTGACAGTCGGAGCGTTTGTGTGGCAAGCGCGTCGAGAAATTGGAACAGATAACCAAGGGAGTTTGCTAATGGTGCTGTTTAAGTCCGCTGTTGCGGCGCTCGCGTCGGTGGCGCTCGCGGCGACCCCGGCGCTGGCTCAGGCTGCGCCCGCCAAGGGCACGGTCATGGCCAAGGTCAGCACCGTGCGCGCTGGCGCCGATGCCAAGGATGCCAACCACCTGCGTGGCGGCGGCGGCGGTATCGTTGCGGTCCTCGCTGTCATCGCCATCATCGGCGGCATCATTGCCGCCACCTCGGGCAGCTCGAAGCCGAAGAGCCCGTGATCGGTTCATAACCGGATATTGCGGGGCGCGGAGTTTCACGACTTCGCGCCCTTCTTATTTGCACTGAATCCCCCGGACGGCAGCTGCGCCGAGCCGGGTTTTTTATTACGCCGAGCGGGCGAATCCTCTGGTGCGTCCGGGGTCCGGCCACGCTAGGTCACTATCGACAAATGCCCGAACGACGCGGGCGATTGCCAAGGGAGCGACTGTGGCCGACGGATCCGAAACCGCCATCAGCTGGCACGATTCGATCGCGCCGGCGTTTCGCGACGGCTATGTCCGGTCGCGCGGCTTCCGCGATCGCTTGCGCGCCTGGGGCACGCTGATCGAACGTTATGCCCGGCCCGGCGACCAGGTGATCGACGCGGGATGCGGTGCCGGCACGCTGTCGTTCGAGGCGGCCAGGATCGCCGCGCAGGTCGATGGCATCGACGGCGCCGAACGGATGATCGACCTGGCGCGCGCCAGCGCCGAGGAGCACGGGATCGCCAATGTCTCGTTCGAGGTCGCGTTGTTCGAAACATTGACCGACCGCGCGGGCCGATACGATCTTGCGCTATGTTCCAGCGTGCTCGAATATCTTCCCGACCTCGCGACCGAGATCGCGCGCCTCGCTGCCTTGCTCCGCCCGGACGGCCGGCTGATCCTGTCGTTGCCCAACGGGCGGTCGCGCTATCGCCGATTCGAGGCGCTTGCCTGGCGAGTGACCGGGCGACCGCGTTATTATCGCCATGTCCGTCATGTGCCGACCTCGACCGACGTGCGCGAAATCCTGCGGCGCCTCGGTCTTACGGTGCTGGAGACGGTCTATTACGCCGACCCGCCGCTGCCGCGCTTCGTCAACCGCCTGGCGGGCGGGCCGCGCTATCGCAAGACGATGTTCGCGATGGTCGCGTCGCGCGGTTGAAGGGGTAGTTCGCGCCAGGGGCGGAGAGGCTGCCTAGCGCAGGCGCGTGATGTCGAGGCCGTCGATATAGAGCGCGAGCGTGTCGAACGTGGTGTCGCGCGCGGCTCCCGTCAGCGCCAGCTGTTGCTGATCACACTTCGCGGGCACATCGAACTCGACCGCATAGCGGCCGAGCTGGCCGGGTTGCGGGTTGACCGGCGCGGTGGCGAGCACCCCGGTCGCCCCCTTGGTCATGCAGATGATCGACCAGCGGAATACGCCGGCGTCGATCGCATCCTCGGCATAGACGCGCCCCGCGAAGCGATAATGACCGGCCGGCAGCACGAGTTGCTGGTTGGCGAAGACCGTCTCACGCTCGCCCGAATAGGAAACGTAGAGCGCGCTGCCCATGCCGGCGGGGCCGGTGCCGCGCTCCGCGTAGATGCCTTCGGCGGGATAGAGGCGCCACCCGAACGGAGGTGACGCGTCGAGCCCGGCAAAATCGCCTTCGCGCAGCAGCCCCTTGCTCGCCGATTGCGCGCCGGGTGGCAGCAGCGCGACCCATTGCGCGAACAGTTGGCTCGGCGACAGGCGGTCGGCGCTCTTGATGAAATAGGGGTCGAGTTCATCCTTGCTGGCGGCGGAGCCGATCGCCTTGAGCCGGGTCAGCAGCGCGAAGGTCGCGTCGGGATACGGATTGTCGCTGCCGAGGCGCTCGATGAAAGTACCGCGCCAATATGGCCGCGTCGCCAGCGTGCGCGCCAGCGGGTCGATGATCCTGGGGTCGCGGCTGAGCGCGATCAGCGCGGGAAGGATCACCGGCCAGTTCTGATCGTCCTGGCGCAGCAGGAGGTCGGCTTCCTTGACGGCCGGCGCAACCTGGTTGGTGCGAAACCGATAGTCGAGCAGCCAGGCGTGGGTAAGATAATCGCGCAACGACAGCCGCGCGGCGATGCCGAGCAGCCTGGCCGCGCCTTTCTCGTCATCGTTCGATGCGGTGATGATGCCGATGTTGCGCAGCGCCACAACTTCATAAGGCGAATGTTCGAGGATCCGCTTGCTGTCGGCGGCGAGTTTCGCCGCAGGTGCGCCGAGCTCGACGGTCTTCAGCCGTTCGTTGGCATCGACGCTGAGCGCGTTGGTGTTGGTCGGGTCGATGCGGATCGCGAGATTGGCGGTCGCCGGGGTGGCGAGCAGGAACGCCGCGCCCGACCGCACCGTGAAGAAGGCGGCGACCAGCGCGAGCGTCAGCACGACGGCCCGAACGGCCACCGTGCCACGGCGCAGGGATATCATTGCCATTCCGCGCCCGCGCCGGGGCTCAGCCCGTCACGCGCTTCATGAAGCCGATCCGCTTGTCGCCATAATCGTAATTATAGCCATAATCATAGCCGATCTTCTTGGCGTCGAACTTGGTCAGCACCGCGCCGAGGATATTGGCATGGACGTCGGCGAGGCGACGCAGCGACACGCGCGCGGTACGCGTGTGCGTGTTGCGTGCGGCGATCACGAACATCGTCGCTTCGGCGTAGCTGGCGATCAGCGGCGCGTCGGCGAGACCGAGCACCGGCGGGCCGTCGACCACGATATGCTCATAGCCCTGCTCGTTGAGCAGGCGTTCGAACGTGTGCGACAGGTTGGCGCCCGCGAGCAATTCGGCCGGGTTGGGCGGGATCGGCCCGGAACTCATGATCGACAGTCGGTCGATCGGGCCCTTGCGGATATAGGTGTTGATGTCGGTCGCGCCGGCCAGGATGTTGGTCAGCCCGCCCGAATTGGCGAAGCCCATTATCTTGTGCACCGACGGATTGCGCAAATCGGCGTCGATCAGGATCGTCTTCTTGCCGAGCGACGCGAAATTGCGCGCCACCGCCATCGCCGTGGTCGACTTGCCTTCCGAGGGCCGCGAACTCGTCACGAACAGGACGCGAGGCGCGCCCTTGCTGGTGGTGAGCCGGAGCGCGGTCTGGAGCGACAGATAGGCTTCGGCGAGCGGCGTCTTGCTGTCCTCGAGCAGGTCGATCGAGACGTCCGCGTCGGGGACGCGCGGCACGCTGCCCAACAGCGGCACGCCGAGTTTCCGTTCGAGATCGTGCGGCGCGATGATCGATTCGTCGAGCTGTTCGAGGATGAACGCGACCGCGCCGCCGACCAGCACGCCGAGCAACAAGCCGAGCAGCAGGTTCATCGAGGTACGCGGCGTCACCGGGCTGCCCGACGGGAGCGCGGTGTCCACCACCGATACGTTGTTGGTTCCGACGCCGCCGGCGATGCCGATCTCCTTGTAGCGCTGGAGCAGGGCGTCGTAGAGTGCACGATTGGTGTCGGCGTCGCGCTGCAGCGTGTTGTACTGAACGGTGCGGCCGCGCAGATCGATCACATTGTTCTTCAGCCCGTTCACCTGGCCCTGGAGATCCGCTTCGCGCTGCGCCGCGGCCTGATATGAGGCACGGAGCGAATCGAGAACCACCGATCCCTGCTTGGACAGCTGCTTGTCGAGTTCGGCGATCTGCTGGCGAAGCGCGACCATCTGCGGATAGTCCGAGCGGAATTGCGCCGACAGCCGCTGATAATCGGCCTGGAGTTGCGCGCGTTGGCTGCGCAGGCTGACCACCGTGCTGTCCGACAAGCTTTCGGGCGCGTTCAAACCCTGGCTGCGCGCCGCCTGCTGATAGTGCGCTTCGGCTTGCGCGCGATCGATCTTGGCGGTGTTGAGCGCATCGTTCAGCGCGCGCAGGTTGGTCGATTCGACCGACGCGCCGTTCGACGCGTCCTGATCCTTGCCCGACGCGCCGTTCTCGTAATTGATGATCCGCTGCTGTCCCGCATAGGCGACCAGCGCGCGCTCCGACGCTTCGAGCTTCTGACGCGTCGTTTCGATCTGCTGCTGCAGGAACTGGCGCGCATAAGCGGTCGCCTGGAACCGGCGATTGAGATTGGACGAGATGAAGTTCTTGGCGATCGAATTGACGATGGTTGCCGATAGCGCCGGGTCCGGGCTGTCGAAGCTCAGCTGGACCAGGCTCGACCCGCGGATCGGCTCGACCGTCAAATGCCCCATCAGCAGCCCCGCGGCGGTCAGCTCGCGGCGCTTGCGATCGCCGTCGAGGGCGTTGGCCGGCGCCTTCCTGCCGCGATAGCCGTAGAGGAAGGTGGGGTTGTCGGCGAGGCGCAGCGACGCGACGGTCTGTTCGGCCAGCGCACGGCTGCGCAACAGGCCATATTGCGTCTGGTAGAATTCCTGGGCAGCCGCCGCCTGGCGGGGCTGGGTATCGCCGTCATTGACGATCCGGGCCGCTTCGCGCGCGATCTCCATCGACCCGGTCGAGCGATACAGCTTGACCGTCGTCGCGTTGATGAACGCCGCTGCCAGCACGCCCGCGACGATGATCGCCAGCACGATCCAGCGCTGCCGAACCAGTATCTGGAGATACTGGGTCAGCGGGCTTTCCGCGTCCTGCTGCTGCAGGAAATGTTCGAGCGCCAGCCGCGACTCGGGGTCGCGATCCGCCGCGGGGCCGCCGAGATCGAGCGGAAGGGTGTTGGTCGCCAAGAGGAAAGCCTTATCTGGTGATCTGATAGAAGATGCCGAGAACCGGCGCGATGGAGATGAGATCCTTGAAGAGTTGCCGGCCGGAGTTGTTGCCCATCACGATGACGTCATTGCCGTAGATTTCCGGATCGGTCGTGCGCGCACCGCGGATATCCTTGATGTTGAACCGCGCGACCATCTTCTGGCCGTTGACGGTGCGGAACACCACTGCCTCGCTCAGCCGCGCATAATCCGATGGGCCGCCCGAAGCGGCGATCATGCGGAGCAGGGTGGTGCGGCCGACGACCGGATATTGTCCTGGCCGGACCACGCTTCCTTCGACGGTAACCAGCGCGCTTACCGCCTCGGTGACGGAGACCGCCACCTGGGGGTTGCGGACGTAGCGTTGATCGAGCGCGGCTGCGATCTTGCCTGCGAGCGAATTGGGTGTCTCACCGATTGCCTTGACCTGGCCGATCAGCGGCATGGTCAAATTGCCCGCGCCATCGACCTGGGTGGCGGTCGTCAGGTCGGGTACGCCGAACACGGTGACGTTCAGCTTGTCGAGCGGCCCGATGCGATAATCCGCCTGGTCGCGCGTCATGTCCTCGACCGACGGGACCGGAAGCGAGGTTTCGGGTTTTGCCGCCGCCGCGCTCTCCGGCTTGTAATTGGGGCCTGCGCATGCGCTCAGACCGGCCGCGAGGGCGCACGCTACGATAAGCTTACGAGTAATGATCGCCTCCCTGCGCCGCGATTCCGCGGTCGATTGCCCTGACGGGTACCACATCCTGATTTTGCCCATATACCCCAAAAGCGTCTTCGCCCAAATCGCGGCGCGATCTCTGTCGCCTCGCCTCGCCTTCTTCCGGAATGGTCAGGAACGCGGCGAGAAAACCGAATATGCAGGCGATAGTTCCGGTCCGCATCGGATAATCGCCCATGCCATGCGCGATGATCATCGTCAGGAACAGCGCCGCCGTCGCCTGCTGCCGCCGCATGCGGGAGGATTCGTCGCCCCGATACCAGATGCGCACAACCCGGATCACGAACCAGATAAGGAACGCCAGGATCAGCAACATGCCGATCAGGCCACCCTCGATCGCGACCTGCAAATAATCCTGGTGCGCCTGGTTCCAATAGCCGAAGCTCAGCGCGCTGGCTTGTTCGTAGCTTTTGAACACCGGCTCGAAGCTGCCGAGGCCCGACCCGAACGGAAAGAAATCGTGCGCGACGTGCGCAAATTGCGGCAAGAGGCCGATCCGCTCCTGCGTGCCGTCCTCGATCCGGAAGCGATCAGACAGAACGCGGCCGCTCAGCACCAGCCCCAATCCGCCGGCAAGCGCCAGCGTCACGATCGCGGATCCGCCGAGCACATAACCGCGCTTCAGACCGATCCGCTCGAGCGGGAGCATCGCCAGCCCGCCGAGCAGGCCGGCCACGGAAAAGATCGCGCCGGCGCGTGAGCTGGTCCCGGCGATGCCGAACAGCAGCACGCCGATCGCCAATCCGCAAGCCACCGCCGCTGGCGCCGGGATGCGCCCGCTGACCGTCATCGCATCGGCCAGCCAGGCAAGCGCGATGACGATCGCGCCCGCCAGGAACAGCGCCAGATGGTTGGCGTTGGAGAAGAAGCCGACGCTCGAATCGTCGTTGGTCACATGGTAGAAATAGAGCGGGCTGTCGGCGCCCATCGTCAGCTGGATGAGCCCGAGGGTCGCACTGGCGAGCGCGAACAGCAGCATCGCGCGCAACACCACGGCGCGGCCTGGGAAATCGAGATGCTTGCCGAGCAGCCACGCTGCCAGCGGCACCACCAGAGCGAGCAGGAAATCGAGCGTCCGGCTGGGCGACAGGCTGATCGGCAGCCACGGCTTGTCGCCCAGGGCGGTATAGACCTGCTGGGCAAGCCCGCGGCCCGGCAGCGCGGTCCAGACAGACCAGGGCAGGGGAATGAGCTGGACCAGCGGCAAGGCGAACAGCACCAGCCAGAAAATCACCGCGCCGGGTTCGACGCGGAGCGACGACCGGTTGCGCGGCCAGAATAGGTAGACGATCGCGACTAGCGCCGCGAGCCGGGGCAGCATCGTCGTCCCGACCTCATAACGTGTCGCTCCACCGAACAGCACGGCGACGCCCAGCAGCGCGAGCGCCGCATAAAGCGTCTGCGGTCGGTTGGTGCTGAAGGGGTTGGGCAAACTTCCTCCGGTGCAGTCGGTCTGTCGTTGCCGCGGTCGTGCCCGCGAAGCCGAGGCCCTAGCGACTGGCGCGCCCGCTGCCAAGCTTGGCGCGCTGCACCCGCGAAGGGGTTGCTTTTGACCGTGCGCGGGTTACCCGGTCTGTGACCCGTCCGTCGGCGGCGTCAGCGTAGCAGAAGGGCCAGGAGTTGAGCGGCAAGAAAGCGATCATCACCGGGATCACCGGCCAGGATGGCGCGTATCTGGCGGAGCTCCTGCTCGCCAAGGGATATGAGGTGCACGGCCTGCGCCGCCGCGCCTCGTCGTTCAACACGTCGCGGATCGACCATCTGTATGACGACCCGCATGTCGATGGCGTCCGGCTGTTCCTGCATTATTCGGACATGACCGACGCGACCAATATCGGCCGCGTCATCGCCGAGATCCAGCCCGACGAGGTCTATAATCTCGCCGCGCAGAGCCACGTCGCGGTGAGCTTCGAGACCCCGGAATATACCGCCAATGCCGATGGCGTCGGCGTCGCGCGCGTGCTCGAGGCGATCCGCGTCGCCGGGCTGACCGACAAGACACGCTTCTATCAGGCATCGACCTCGGAGCTGTTCGGCAAGGTGCGCGAAGTGCCACAGACCGAGAACACACCTTTTTATCCGCGCAGCCCTTATGCGGTGGCCAAGCTCTACGGCTATTGGATCACGGTCAATTATCGCGAGGCGTACGGCATGCACGCCTCCAACGGCATCCTGTTCAACCATGAAAGCCCGCTGCGGGGCGAAACCTTCGTCACACGCAAGATCACCCGCGCGGTCGCGGCGATCCGCCATGGGCACCAGGACACGCTCTATCTCGGCAACCTCGACGCGCAGCGCGACTGGGGCCATGCCCGCGACTATGTCGAAGGGATGTGGCGAATCCTGCAGCAGCCGCAGGGCGACGACTACGTTCTGGCGACGGGCGAGACGCATAGCGTCAGGAGCTTCGTCGAACGTTCCTTCGCGGTGGCCGGCATCACCATTGCCTGGGACGGCGAAGGGGTCGACGAGATCGGCCGTTGTACCGAAAGCGGCCGCGTGTTGGTGCGGATCGACCCGCGTTATTTCCGGCCGACGGAGGTGGATCTGTTGATTGGCGACGCATCCAAGGCCAAGCGCGTACTCGGCTGGGCGCCGACCACCTCGATCGACGCGCTCATCACCGAGATGGTCGAGGCCGACCTGCGCCTCGCCGCCGGGCAGAGCAATCGGGGCGGCGCCTGATGACTGCGGCGCCGCGCGGGCGGCGGGTGCTGATGCTGTTGACCGATGCGTGGGGCGGCCATGGTGGCATCGCGCTCTACAATCGCGACGTGATCGAGGCGATGTGCCTCGATCCGACGATCGATCAGGTGGTGGCGTTGCCGCGCGTCGCGAAATTGCCACTGGCTGCCGATTTACCCGCCAAACTCGATTTCGACCTGTCCGCCTTGGGCGGGTTCGGTGCCTATGTCCGCGCGACGATGCGCGCGATGCGGCGCGGGCGCTACGACCTCGTCTATTGCGCGCACCTCAACCTGCTGCCGTTGGCGCGGATCGTCGCCGCCTTGCTCAAGAAGCCATTGGTGCTGGCCATCTATGGCATCGAGGCCTGGGAGCCGAGCAAGCGGATCTGGGCGCGGCAGGCGGCGCGGTCCGCCGATCACGTCATGTCGATCAGCCAGGTGACGCTCGACCGGTTTCGCTCCTGGGCGCCTTATCCGGATGCGGCGACGACGCTGATGCCCAACGCGATCCATCTCGATGAATTCGCGCTGGGGCCGAAGAACCCCGATCTCGAGGCGCGCTACGGGCTCCAGGGGCGCAAGGTGCTGATGACCTTCGGCCGGTTGGCGGGCAGCGAGCGCTACAAGGGATTCGATGCGGTGCTCGATAGGCTGCCCGCGATCGTCGCGCGGCGGCCGGACGTCAGCTACGTGATCGCCGGCGACGGCAGCGACCGCGGGCGGTTGGAGGACAAGGCGCGAGAGCTGGGGATGGCCGAGCATGTCGTCTTCACCGGGATGGTCCCCGAGGAAGAGAAGGCCGACCATTACCGGCTCGCCGACGTCTATGTCATGCCCAGCCGCGGCGAGGGATTCGGCTTTGTCCTGCTCGAAGCGATGGCCTGCGGCATTCCGTCGATCGGCAGCACGCGCGACGGCACGCGCGAAGCGATGCGCGAAGGACTGCTCGGCCCGATCGTCGATCCGCTCGACCAGCAGGCCGTGGTCGATGCGGTGATCGCCAGCCTGGACCGCCCGCGCGTCATTCCCGCAGCGCTCGACTATTTCGCTTTCCCGGCCTTCGCCAAGCGGCTCGCGGCGATGACCGGGGCGCTGATGGCGCGGGCATGATCATCCGATCGGCGCTGATCTGGGGCGTCGGCGGGCAGGACGGCGCGTATCTCGCCCGCCTGCTGCTCGCCAAGGGCTATCGCGTCCATGGTACCAGCCGAGGCAGGGCAGTGCCGGACAATCTGCGGCGGCTGGGCATCCCCGACAAGGTCGAATTGCATGCGGTCGATCCCGCCGATGCCGTGCGGGTGGGTGAGGTTGTCGCCGGTGCCGCGCCGACCGAAATTTATTATCTCGCGGGGCAGAGCTCGGTCGGGCGATCGTTCGCCGAGCCCGAGGCGACCTTCGCGGGCGCGGCGCTCGGGCTGCTCAACGTATTGGAAGCGGCGCGGCGCGAGGCGCCCGAGGCCGCCTTGCTCAACGCCGCGTCGGGCGATTGCTTCGGCGAGACCATCGCACCCGCGACCGAGAAATCGCGCTTTCGCCCGCGTAGTCCTTATGCCGTCGCCAAGTGCAGCGCGCATCTGCTGATCGAAGCCAATCGCGTCGCGTATCGCCAGCGTGCGTGTTCGGCCTTCCTGTTCCCGCATGAATCGCCGCTCAGACCCGACAGCTTCGTCATCGGCAAGTTGATGGCGGCGATCCGCCGTTTCGCCGCAGGCGATCGCGCGCCGCTCGAGCTTGGCGATCTCGGCGTGGTGCGCGACTGGGGCTGGGCGCCCGATTACGTCGCGGCGATGTGGGCGATGCTCCAGCGCGAGACGCCCGAAGATCTGATCCTGGCCACCGGAACGAGCATGCGGTTGGAGGATTTCGTCGCCGCCGCCTTCGCGGCGATCGGTCTCGACTGGCGCGACCATGTGACGAGCGTGCCTGGCCTGCGCCGCCCTGCCGATATCGCCGAGCAGCACGCCGATCCGTCTCGTGCCGTCGAACTGATTGGCTGGCGCGCGAGCGTTGCCGGCGAGGACCTGGTGAAGCGCTTGGTCGCCGAGGCTATTGCTTCGCCATCCGCGTGAGCATGTCGGCGGTGTAGATGCCGCCCTTGGTCGAGGCCATTTCGACCATCAGCCGGAATTTGATGCTCAGCCGGATCATCTGCCACAAGACGTAGCGGATCGTGCTGACGACGCCGTGCGGCCGGGGACCGCATTCGCGAAAGTCGAAGCGCTTGAACCCGCAGAGCAGGCCGATCTGGCGGAACGCGGAAGGGGTGTAGGCAATTTCGTGGGTGATGTCCCAGTACCGCGTCATCGATCCGAAGGGAGAGCCGGCATTGGGAGTCATCGCCACCAGATAGCCGGTCGGCTTGAGCACCCGCGCCGCCTGTTCGAGCACGGTGGCGAGCGTCTGCTTGTCGATATGTTCGAGGATGTTGAGCGCCATGATGCGGTCGACGCTATTGTCCGCCAGGCCCTTGAGGCCCGAAACCAGATCGGTGTCGAGGAACGTCGCTCCCGGGACGCGTTCGCGCGCCAGCGCGTTCTCGCCGCCCGAGAGGTTGATGCCGGTCGCGCTCGCCGCGCCGCGCGACAGCGCGAACAGGCAACCTTCGCCCATGCCTGAGCCGAGATCGACCATCACCTCGCCGGATTGGGTCCCCCAATCGCCGAGCAGTCGGCCGAATGTCGCGATCGCGTTGGTCTTCATCTCCTCGGTGAAGGCAGTGCGCGATGACGTCGTCTCGAAATATTGGTCGATCACACGTTCCTGCGTGGTCGGCGCGGTAGCGTCGGTCATGCAATCAATCTCCTCATCGCGGCCTCGACCATGGCAGCCTGTTCGGGCCAGGTGAAGAAGCGTTCGGGCATGTTGGGGTCGGGAGTGAAATGCTCGGCCGCGACCAGCGCCTCGACCAGCGCGGTGGGCGTGGTCGGGAGGGCAAGCGGAGCATGGAGGCGATCAGCTTCGGCGATGCTCTCGCGCAATTCGCCGCCATAGGCGATCACCGGGCGGCGGCAGGCCAGCAGTTCGAACAGCTTGTGGTGGAAAGTGCGGCCGAGGAAGACGTAGATATTGGCGAGCGCGTGCTGGCA
>DASVNU010000156.1:0-30452 GCA_036383655.1 Sphingomonas sp.
CCCGTTCGGCCGGCTAGATCGTCATCCAGCCATGAAAGTAATTGGTCGGGGCGACAGGATTCGAACCTGCGACCCCCACACCCCCAGTGTGATGCGCTACCAGGCTGCGCTACGCCCCGACCAGAGCGAACCCGCGCCATATAGGTGCGGGCCGGAGCGGGCGCCTCTAAGCGCTTGGCGCGCGCGATGCAAGCGTGCGAGAGTTGTTCCTTACCGTCCCGTCGTCACCCCGGGCTTGTCCCGGGGGCCAGCGAGCGGCTGAGGGACTGGCTCGAACCTCTTGTCCATGACTCGCGGCACCTTGGATCCCTGCACAAGGCCGGGGTGACGGGGGAGCCCAGGCACGCGATGCAAGCGTCCCCGGCGCCTCTTCGCGGGACGCAGGCTTGTTGCACCGCGCCTCGCATGATGATAGCGCGCGGCGCTTACGGTGGCGCCCCTGACGGGCGCGTCAGCCATGCCTTCTTTCAGGATGCTCATGTTCATTCCTTCCGCTTATGCCCAGGTCGCCGGCGGCGCCGCTTCCGGTTCCGACGGTATCGCCATCGCGATGCAGTTCTTCCCCTTCATCCTGCTGTTCGTCGGCTTCTATTTCCTGATGATCCGCCCGCAGCAGCGCCGCGCGAAGGAACTGCGTAACGCGATCGATTCGCTCAAGAAGAACGATCAGGTGATCACCTCGGGCGGCATTCTGGGTAAGGTCAGCAAGACCACCGACAGTTATGTCGAGCTGGAAATCGCGCCCAACGTGAAGGTCCAGGTCGCGCGTGCCGCGATCACCGAGATCCTGTCGCCGACCACGGCCAAGCCGGCGAACGACTGATGCTCGATTTCCCGCGCTGGAAAATCCTCTCGATCTTCGGGTTCCTCGCGGTGCTGATGGCGCTCGCGATCCCGAGCTTCTTTCCCGAGGACATGACCAAGAGCTGGCCGGTCCATCCGCGCATCAACCTGGGGCTCGATCTGGCCGGCGGCAGCTATCTGCTGCTCGAAGCGGATACCAGCCAGCTTGTCACCGACCGTGTCAATCTGATGAGCGACAGCGTCGCGACCGCGATGCGCAAGGCGCCGCGGATCGACATCGGCGATATCACCACCGACGGCGGCAAGGTCAGCTTCATGCTGCGCAATGTCGCCCAGCTGGAGGATGCGCGTCAGCGGCTGTCGCAGATGACCACGGGCGCGCAGATGACCGGCCAGCGCGACTGGGACATCCAGGTGGTCGATTCGACGCGCTTCGTGATGTCGCCGACCAAGGCCGGCGTCGACGAGGCGATCGACAGCGCGATGAGCGGCGCGACCGAGGTCGTGCGCCGCCGCATCGACTCGCTCGGCACGCGCGAACCGACGATCCTCCGCCAGGGGCCGACGCGGATCGTCGTCCAGGTGCCGGGCCTGCAGGATCCGACCGCGCTGAAGGCGTTGCTGGGCAAGACCGCCAAGCTCGAATTCAAGCTGGTCGACACCACCGCCGATACCGCCAAGCTGGCGCAGGGACAGTCGCCGATCGGCGATCAGATCCTGCCTTATCCCAGCGCCGCGGGCCGCGGCTTTCCCTATGTCGGCTATCCGCAGAACAAGCTGCCGGTCATCGCGGTGCGCCGCGCCGCGATCATCACCGGCCAGGATTTGACCGACGCGCGCGTCCAGAACGATTCGCAGACCAACGCGCCGGTGGTGGCGTTCCAGTTCAATACCGAAGGCGGCAAGCGCTTCGCCAAGACGACGCAGGAGAACGTCAACAAGCCGTTCGCGATCATCCTCGACGGCTCGGTGATCTCGGCGCCCAATATCGAAGGGCCGATCCTCGGCGGCAGCGGCGTCATCCAGGGCGGCTTCACCTTCCAGAGCGCCAATGATCTGGCGATCCAGCTAAAGTCGGGCGCGTTGCCCGTCGCGCTGAAGGTGATCGAGGAACGCACCGTCGGTCCCGAACTCGGCAAGGATTCGATCGACGCCGGGATCAAGGCGTCGATCATCGCCGTGATCCTGGTCGTGGTGTTCATGCTGGTGACGTACGGCCGGTTCGGCCTCTATGCCAATTACGCGGTGGTCATCAACGTGCTGGTCATCATGGGCGTGCTCGCGGTACTCAACGGTACGCTGACCTTGCCCGGTATCGCCGGCTTCGTGCTGACGATCGGTACCGCGGTCGACGCCAACGTGCTGATCAACGAACGCATCCGCGAAGAACGACGGCGCGGACGAAGCGTCATCCAGTCGGTCGAGCTGGGATATAAGGAAGCCAGCCGAACCATTTTCGAGGCGAACATGACTCACGCCATTTCGGGCGTCGTCATGCTGCTGCTGGGGTCGGGCCCGGTGAAGGGCTTCGCGGTCGTGTTGCTGATCGGCATCGCGACCTCGGTGTTCACCGCGGTGACCTTTACCCGCATGCTCGTCGTCCTGTGGCTGCGGAAGCATCGTCCGCAGACCATCAACATTTAAGGGGCCGCTCACCATGCGCCTGCTCAAGATCGTCCCCGACGATACCAATATCGATTTCGTCCGCCTGCGCTATTGGGCGTTCGGGCTGACCACGTTGCTGACCATCGCGGCGGTCGCCCTGGTGTTCATCCACCGCCTCAACATGGGCGTCGACTTCGTCGGCGGCATCATGATCGAAGAGAAGTTCGCGGTCGCGCCGAGCGTGGACAAGGTGCGCAAGGTGGTCGATGATTTGAAGGTGGGCGAGGCGTCACTGCAGCAGGTCGGCGGTCCGACCACGCTGTCGATCCGCCTGCCGCGTCCGGAAAGCAGTGATCCGGCGGCGACCAATCAGGTGGTCGAGAAGGTGAAGGCGGCGCTGTCGCAGAATTTCGCCGGTGCGCAATTCTCCAAACAGGACGCGGTGTCGGGCAAGGTATCGAACGAGCTCATCTGGAACGGCGTGCTCGCGGTGGTCGTCGCGGTTATGCTGATCGGCCTGTTCGCGATCTTCCGCTTCGAATGGCAATTCGGCGTCTCGACCGTGGTCGCGATCATGCACGACGTGCTGATGACATTGGGGTTCTTCGCGCTGACCCAGCTCGAATTCGACCTCAACATCGTCGCCGCGGTGCTGACGATCATCGGTTATTCGATCAACGACAAGATCGTCATCGACGACCGCATCCGCGAGAATATGCGCCGCTATCGCAAGATGGACATGCGCGAGATCATCAACCTGTCGGTCAATGAGACGTTGCCGCGCACCGTGATGACCTCGCTGACCATCCTGCTCGCGCTGTTCGCGCTGCTGATCTTCGGCGGGCACGTGTTGCGCGGCTTCACCGCGGCGATGATCCTGGGCGTGATCGTCGGTACCTATTCGTCGATCTATGTGTCGTCGTCGCTGCTCATCACGCTCGGCCTGCGCGCCGAGCCGACCCCCGACAAGCCGGGCAAGCCCAATGCGGCAACCGGCGCCGAGCGGGTCGGACCGGGCAACAATTGATGCGGATGGACCGCGCCCGTAGCGACGGGCCGGTCGTCTCCGGGCTGAGCGCGGCCGGCTTTCGCGTCGACGACAATGTCTATCATGCGCTGGCGATCACGCCCGAGCGCGCCGATGGCTGGACGCCGCCGCCGCTCGCGACGCTCGACCAGGCAGCGCTCGAACTGGTGCTGGCGATCGATCCGCGTCCCGAATTCCTGCTGCTCGGTACCGGGCCGACGTTGGTGCGGCCACCGGTGGCGCTGATTCGCGCGCTGGAGACGCGCGGCATCGGGGTCGAGGCGATGGACAGCCGAGCGGCGGCACGCGCCTGGGGGGTGCTGCGCGGCGAGGGGCGCTGGATCGTCGGGGCATTCTATCCGGTGGCTTGATCCCGCCGGGCGCTAAGCTAGGTTCCTCGCGGGCATAACAGAGCTAGGGGAGTCGTGGCATGAAGAGGTTGCTGTTGGTCGGCGCGCTGATGATGGCGTTCGCCGCACCCGCGATGGCGCAGACCGCGCCGGCCGCGGCACCGGCCAGCGTGGCGCTGCCCGCGGCGCCCATAGCTCCTCCGGCGCCGCCGCCCGTGATTATCCCGGCCCCCGATTATAACACCGACGCGGGCTGGCTCTGCCTGCCCGGCCGCCAGGACGCCTGCACGGCCGACCAGAACATCACCGTCATCACCGGCGACGGCAAGCGCAAGGTCGTCAAGTTCAAGGCCGATCCGGCGCCGCGCTTCGATTGTTTCTATGTCTATCCGACGGTGTCGCTCGACCCGACGCCGAACAGCGACCTCAATATCGGGCCGGAGGAAAAGCAGGTCGTGGCATCGCAGGCCGCGCGCTTCACCGCCAAATGCCGGGTCTATGCGCCGCTCTATCGCCAGGTCACGCTGACCGCGCTGCGCGACCTCATGGCCGGCAAGGCGACCACCGCCGACCGCAAGCTCGCCTATCTCGACATAGAGGCGGCGTGGCGCACCTATCGCGAGAAATATCAGGCCGGCCGCGGCGTCGTGCTGATCGGGCACAGCCAGGGCGCGGGCATCCTCAAGCAATTGATCGCCGAGGTGATCGAGAACGACGCCAGCCAACGCCGTCTGATGATCGCCGCCTATCTGCTCGGCACCAATGTCGCGGTCCCGGCCGGCGGTGACGTCGGCGGCGATTTCAAGCGCACCAAGCTCTGCAGGTCGATGGATCAATATGGCTGCGTCGTCAGCTACGTGACCTTCCGCGCCGATTCGCCGCCGCCCGAGAACAGCCGTTTCGGCAAGGTGCCGCAGCCCGGCATGGTCGCCGCTTGCGTCAACCCGGCGGCTTTGGGCGGCGGCAAGGCGGTGACCGACGCGATCCTGGGCGCCAAGGGCGCTGGCCTGGCGAGCGCGCCGATGGGGCCGTGGACCAGCGACAATGCGCCGGTGACGACGCCGTTCGTCTCGGTCCCCGGACTGATCTCCGCCGAATGCGTGTCGAACAATGGGTTCAGCTATCTGGCGGTGACGGTGAACGCCAATCCGCAGGACCCACGGACCGACACGATCGTCGGCGATGTCGTCGTCAACGGCACGATCCTCAAGGATTGGGGGCTGCATCTGATCGACATGCCGGTCGAGATGGGCGACTTGGTCAACCTCAGCGACTATCAGGCGGCATCATGGCGCGGGACGCCGATCGCGCCGCCTAAGAAGAAGTGACCAGCCCGGACAGATGATCGTACAGGCCGGCGGTGTTCGCTTCCCAGGTGAAGCGTTCGGCGCCGGCCCTGACCGTCGCCGGCGGGGTGTGGTCGGACAGCACCGCGGCGATGCCCGACGCGAACCCGGCCGGCGTGCGCCCGACGATCCGGCCAAAAGCGCGTTCGGTGACGACTTCGGGCGCGCCGCCGACATCGGGAATGACCACCGGCACACCACAGGCGAGCGCTTCGACCCAGGCGTTGGCCAGGCCTTCATTCTCGGACGCCAGCGCCATGACATCGGCGGCGGCGAGCAATGCCGCCATCTCGCCATGCGGCACCGCGCCGAGCAACCGAACGCGATCGGCCAGCCCGAGCGTCGCGATCTTCGCTTCGAGCGCGCCGCGATAATTTCCCTCGCCCGCGATCAGCAGATGGGCGTTGGGCAGCGCCGCGATCGCCTCGATCACGATGTCGTGCCCCTTGCGGTCGATCAGCGCGCCGGTCGACACGACCAGCGGTCCGCGAATGCCGAGCGCCGCCTTGGCCTCACCGCGATCGCCGAGGGCGAACTGACCCAGGTCGACGCCGGTGCGATGGACGCGGATATGCTGCTCCGGCATGCCCATGGCGACCATGTCGCGCTTCATCGCCTGCGACACGGCGAGCAGCCCGTCGGCGGCCTTGCCCGCGGCGCGGACCTGGCCGGCGGTCGCGGCGGCATTGCCCCAATGGTGAATGTCGCTGCCGCGTGCCTTGATCGAGACGGGGACGCCGAATCGCCGGCCCAGCGCGACCGCGGCGGGACCGTCGGGAAAGAAGAACGAGGCGTCGATCACATCGAACGCGAACTCGCGCCGCAAGTCGGTCAGGACGGGGATCAGCGCGCGGGTCAGGAAATGGGGGTGAAGGCGGCCGCCGGTGCCCGGCAGGGCGAGGAAGCGCGGACGATAGACGTCGAGCCCCTTCCATTGTTCGCCGAGCGGGAGAGCGCCCAGCTGGGCGTGACGTCCGCGCAGCGCGAGCGGAAAGGGGGGCAGCCCGATCGGCGCGACAACGCGCAACTCGACATCGGGGTACGCGGCGAGCCCAAGCGTCTGGCGCTCGACGAACACCCCGAAATTGCGCCGGCTGGCGTCGGGAAACAGGGTCGAAAGCGTGAGGACGCGCAGCATCCGTCTTTCCTATACCCCATATGGTTAATGAGCCTTGGAGCCCGTGACGTTCAAAAGCGCTTGGTGCCGGGATAGGCGAACAACAGGTCGCTGCCGGCTGCCGCCGAGACCTGCGTGGTGCCGCTGACCGTCACGCATTCGCCGGCGCGCCACGCGACGCCATCGGCCACGCCGTCGCCCGTGAGCGGGGTCAGCCAGCCGGTGACACCATCGGGCAAGGTGACCGTCCGGTCGCCGCCGGCCCAGCGTTCGAGCACGAATTTCGGGCCCTCGCACAGGATGGTGCGGCCTTCCTCGACTTCGCCGACGATCGGTTTGGGCTCGAACGGATTGGGATCGGCGATCTTCAGGCCGGCATCCAGATGGAGCTCACGGTCGCTGCCATAATCGTACAGCCGATAGGTCAGGTCGACATTCTGCTGCGTCTCGACCAGCGTGATGCCGCCGCCGATCGCGTGGATGGTGCCCGCCGGCGAATAGAGGAAGTCGCCGGCCTTGACCGGCTTCCAGTCGAGCATGTCGACGATCGACCCGTCGAGCGCGCCCTGGCGCAGTTTCTCGCGCGTGGTCGGCTCCCTGGTGCCGAGCGCGATCGTCGCGCCCGGTTCGGCGGCGAGAATCACCCAGCATTCGTCCTTGCCGCGCGGATAGCCGGCCGCCTGCGCCGCCGCGTCGTCGGGATGGTCCTGCACCGACAGGCGGTCGCTGGTGAACAGATATTTGATCAACAGATCGGGCGTGCCGGCGTCGGGGGTCTGGAACCACACTTCTCCAACCGGGTCGGCGCCGGGCGCGGGATCGCTGAAGCCGGGCCATAAATTGTGCCGCCCCCACGGTTTTTCGACGCGTTTGGTGGCGAGCAAGGTGGCGGTCATCGGTCAATACCCTCCCGATAGGTCATAGAGGAAGCGAACGCACGGGCCGCGCGAGCGATCCCGCGGGCCGTCATGCCAACGCGACGGGCCGCGTAAAAGGATAGTTTGCGCCCCGCGCGCGCTGCGCTAAGACCACGCGCCATGCGTATTGCCAAGTCCCGTTCCGCCGCGCTCGTTCTGATCGCTGTCCTTGCCCTGCCGGTGGCGGGATGTGCCAACCGCGGTGGCGGCCTCAAGAAGGGCGATGTGCCCTATATCGCGCGTGACGTCGGCACGCTCTACACGCTCGCCAAGACGCGGCTCGATCAGGGTCGCTACAAGGAATCGGCCGTGCTGTTCGACGAAGTCGAGCGCCAGCATCCTTATTCGATCTGGGCGCGCCGCGCGCAGCTGATGAGTTCGTTTAGCTATTATATGGATACCGACTATACCCAGTCGATCCAGTCGGCGCAGCGCTTCCTGGCGGTTCATCCCGGCAACCGCGACGCGCCTTATGCTTATTATCTCGTCGCGCTCGGCTATTATGAGCAGATCGCCGACGTCACCCGCGACCAGAAGATCACGCAGCAGGCGCTCGACGCGCTGGGCGAACTGGTCCGCCGCTATCCCAACACCAAATATGCCGCCGATGCCCGGCTCAAGATCGACCTGGTTCGCGATCACCTCGCGGGCAAGGAAATGGAGATCGGCCGATTCTACGAAACGCGTGGCCAATGGCTGGCAGCGACGTTGCGGTTCCGCGCCGTGGTCGATGGCTATCAGACCACGACCCATGTGCCCGAGGCGCTGATGCGCCTGACCGAAACCTATCTCGCGCTCGGGGTGCCCGAGGAAGCGCAGAAATCGGCCGCCGTGCTCGGCGCCAATTATCCGGGCACCGATTGGTACAAGCGCGCCTATAGATTGATGGACGATCATCCCTACAAGCCGGCGACGCCGCTGGCGGCGGGCGAACTGCCGATTCCGCTGGGCTTCAAGGACGCCCAGCCGATCGCACCGGGAACCCCGGGCGTCGCCGCCAAGGACGAAGGCCGCGGTTCGGGCGCGACCAGCAACACCGGCGGCGCGGGCAACGGCCCGATCCCGAAGTGATTTAGCCTTTTAAGCCCTCTCCCGTTTACGGGAGAGGGTTGGGTGAGGGTCTTCTTACTTCTTTTTTGAGCGCCAACCGCTTGGAAGAAGAAAGAAGACCCTCACCCTCCCGCTTCGCGGGCCCCTCCCTCTCCCGCACGCGGGAGAGGGAATAAGCGCTCCTCTCCCGCGCTGGAGAGTAAATTAGCATGATGACCCGACGTCGATTTTGCCGCTAAGGATGGCGCGATGCTGACCTCGCTCGCCATCCGGGACGTCGTGCTGATCGAGGCGCTCGAGCTCGATTTCGGTGCCGGCCTGGGCGTGCTGACCGGAGAGACCGGGGCAGGCAAGTCGATCCTGCTCGACGCGTTGGGACTCGCGCTCGGCGCGCGCGCGGATAGCGGCCTGGTCCGCCAGGGCGCGGCGCAGGCGGTCGTCACCGCGAGCTTCGACACGCCGCACGATGGCGGTCCGATCGCGTCGCTGCTCGCCGAGAATGCGCTGGAGGTCGATCCCGGCGAACCGTTGATCATCCGCCGTATCGTCAAGGCCGATGGCGGCAGCCGCGGCTTCGTCAACGACCAGCCGGCCTCGGCCGGGCTGCTGCGGGAGCTGGCGCAATATCTGGTCGAGGTGCACGGCCAGCATGACGATCGCGGGTTGCTCAATCCGCGCGGCCACCGCGCCTTGCTCGATGCGTTCGGACGCAGCCACGCGGGCGTGGTGGCGCAGGCCTATCGCACTTGGCGCGATGCCGAGGACGCGCTGGCGGTGGCGCGCGCCGAGATCGACGCCGCCGCGCGCGACCGCGACTATCTGGCGCATGCCGTCGCCGAACTCCGGCAACTCGCGCCCGAACCCGGCGAGGAGGAAGCACTCTCCGAACGCCGGCGGACGACGCAGCGCGCCGAAAAGATCGCCGAGGATATGGCCGCGCTCGACGAGTATCTCGGCGGTTCGGACGGCGGGCTTGCCCGGCTGCGCCAGGCGGCGCGCGTGCTCGAACGCGTCGCCGACGCGCATCCCGCTTTGGCCGAGGCGCTGGCCGCGCTCGACCGCGCGATCAACGACGGCGCGATCGCCGAGGATCAGATGGCGGTGGCGCAACGGGCGCTGACGTTCGATCCGCGCGCGCTCGAAGAGGATGAGGCGCGGCTGTTCGACCTCCGTGCGATGGCGCGCAAGCATCGCGTCCAACCCGATGACCTCGCACAGCTTGCCGAGGACATGGCCGGCCGCCTCGCGACGATCGAGGCGGGAGAGGAAGGGCTCGTCCAGCTCGATCGCCGGGTCGCGGAAACGCGCGCAGCCTACGAGGCCGCGGCCGACGCGCTTTCCGCCGAACGCCATGCCGCCGCGACGCGGCTCGACGCCGCGGTGGCGGGCGAGCTTGCGCCGCTCAAGCTCGATGCCGCGCGCTTCCGCACGATGATCGAGACCTTGCCCGACGAACAATGGGGACCGGGCGGCAAGGACCGCGCCGAGTTCGAGATCGCGACCAATCCGGGCGCGCCGTTCGCGCCGCTGACCAAGATCGCCTCGGGCGGCGAATTGTCGCGCTTCATCCTCGCGCTCAAGGTCAGCCTCGCCGAGGAGGGCGGTGCGGCGACGATGATCTTCGACGAGATCGATCGCGGCGTCGGTGGCGCGGTCGCCTCGGCGATCGGGGAACGTCTGGCGCGGCTGGCCGATCGCACGCAATTGCTGGTGGTCACGCACAGCCCGCAGGTCGCGGCACGCGGCGGTCAGCATTATTTCATCGCCAAGTCGTCGGACGGCATCGTCACGCGCACCGGCGTGATCGCGCTCGACAGCACGGCGCGGCGCGAGGAAATCGCGCGGATGCTGTCGGGCGCGACGATCACCGATGAGGCACGCGCGCAGGCCGAACGCCTGCTCGAGGCGGCATGAGCGCCCCGCCGCGCCCCGCGCGCGCCGCCGGAGCAATTGCCTGGGTCAGCGCGATCCTGTTGCCGATCGGCCTGGTGCCGCTAGCCTGGATGACCGCACTGGCGACCGGCTATTGTGAGTTCGATTGCGGCACGCTCGGCACGCTCGCGATCAACGGCTTGATCGCCGCGTGTGTCGTGTTGCTGCTCGTCTGGTTGTGGCTGGCCGTCGCGATGGTCCGTCGGCGCGTGACGCGGCCGCTATTGGCGGTCGCGATCGTCGCGGACCTGCTCCTGATCGTGCTCGGCGGGATCGCCGCCTGGACGTTCGGCGCGGCGTGATGGGGACGTTCGACCTGATCTTCGCCGGCGTTCTGATTGCCGCGACGATCGGGGCGATGACCTGGTTTCCCGACATTCCGCGCGGCACCGAAGGGCACCACGAGGCGCTCACCGCGCGATTCGAAAAAAACGATGACGATGTGATCGACGAGCATCCGAGCTATGGCGATGCGGCGGTCGCCTATGTCGATCGTATCGTCGACCGACAACTGACCAAGGCGCGCGGGATACTCGCGTTCGACGGCCTGATCCTCGCCTTTCTCGGGCTGATCGCGCGTTCGACGGCGAAGCTGGACATCGCGACGGCGCATATGGTGCCGGTCCTGCTGCTGATGGGCCTGCTTGCCGGCTCCAGCGCGATCTGCCTTTTCCTGTTTCGCGCGCGCTGGGGCTATGTCGCCGACTTGAGGACCTTCTCGCGCGAAATCGCGGCGACGCTCGCGCTCACGCGGCGGCGCTCGTTCTGGATCGAGCGGACGGTGCGACTGTCGCTGCTGTCGCTCGCCGGGATCGTCATCCTCGTCATAGCGACCGTGGTCGGGGATTAGTTAGTCTAGCCCAGTTTCCCAAACGCCGCCTCGTAAGCGGCGGTGTCGCCGGCGGCGAGCAGCTTGGCCTGTTCGATCCAGCGGTCGCGCGTCATGCGCCCGGTGAATGCGCCGAGCTGGATATCGAGCGCGCTCGCATCCTCGGCGGAAAGCGCGGCGAGCTGATCGACGCGCGTGAAACCGCGCTCGGCCAGCATCGCGGCGACCTTGGGGCCGAGCCCCTTGATCGTGGTGAGCGCCAGCGCACGGGCGATCTCGGGATCGACCGCGGGCGCGGCGGGCTCGACCAGCGCCGTTTTCTCCGGTTCAGCGACCGGCTCGGGTGTCGGCTCCGGTACAGGCGGCTCTGCGGCTAGCGGCTCCGGATCCGCTTGTGGCGTGACGGCGGGTTCGGATTCAGGCTCGACTGCCTGTTCCGGAATGGGTTCGGGCGCCAGCTCGCGGGCGGCGATCGGTGCGGGAGCTGCGGGCGCTGGTCGCGGAGCAGGTTCAGGTGCGGCGACAGGCTCGGGCGACGGGGCGGGCTCCGGCTCGGGGCGCGGCTTCTCGGCGGACAATCCACTTGCGGCATCGAGTGGCGGCGGGGGCGAGGCCGGCGGTAGCTCGTCGCCCGCTTCCTCGGCGCGTTCCTCTGCCGCTTCCTCGACGCGATGGCGCTCGCGGGCCTTTTTCTGGCCCCAGATCATGCCGGCGATCACCAACACGGCGAGCAGCGCAATCGCGATCAGCACGATCACGGTCCCGTCCTGAAAGATGTACGCGGCGGCACCGGCCGGTGGCGGGGAAGAAGCGGAGTCCATGAGCAGTTTTCCCGAACGACGAAGTGCCGGCCACCCTAGAGCGGCAGCCGGCGTTCCGCCAGTGATCGGGATCAGGTCAGCCGCCGCTGGGCTTGCGGTTGCCCGCCATGCCGGTCAGCCTTCGCGAGCGATCTCCCGCCAGCCGATGTCGCGGCGGCGGAAGCCGGTCGGGAAGTCGATCGCGTCGACCGCGCGATAGGCGGCGGCCTGCGCGGCACGGACATCGGCGCCGCGCGCGGTGACCGCGAGGACGCGGCCGCCCGATGCGACGAGCTGGTCGGCGGCGAGCCGGGTCCCGGCCTGAAAAACCTTGGCACCGGCGGTTTCGGCGGCCTCGATCCCGCCGATCGCGCCGCCGGTCTCGGGCGTGCCGGGATAGCCTGCCGCCGCCATCACCACGGTCAGCGCGACATCGTCGCTGAAGATGGGGGCGGGCGCCTCGGCCAGCCGGCCTTGCGCGATCGCCAGCAACAGCGGCAGCAAGTCGCTGTCGAGCCGCATCATCAGCACCTGACATTCTGGGTCGCCGAAGCGCGCGTTATACTCGATCAGCTTGGGACCGTCGGCGGTCAGCATCAGCCCGACATAGAGCACGCCCGAATAGGGCATGCCCTCGGCGGCGAGTGTGGCGACGGTCGGCGCGACGATCTCGACGAGGGCGCGGGCCTCGAGCTCGGGGGTCAGCACGCGCGCGGGGCTATAGGCGCCCATCCCGCCGGTATTGGGGCCGGTATCGCCATCGCCGACACGCTTGTGGTCCTGCGCCGATCCGAACGCGACCATCGCCCGGCCGTCGGTCAGCACGAACAGGCTGACTTCCTCGCCTTCGAGAAATTCCTCGATCACCGCGCTGGCGCCAGGCTCCGCGAACAGCGCGTCGACGGCGGCGTCGGCCTCGGCGTCGGTCATCGCCACGGTCACGCCCTTGCCGGCCGCGAGCCCGTCGGCTTTGACCACCACCGGCGCGCCGAACGCGGCAAGGGCGGCACGCGCTTCGTCGAGCGAATGAACCGCGCGATAGCCGGCGGTCGGAATGCCGGCGCGATCGCACAGCGCCTTGGTGAAGGCCTTCGATCCTTCGAGCTGGGCCGGCGCCTTGTCGGGGCCGAACACCGCGAACCCGGCGGCGCGCAAATCGTCGGCAATCCCCGCGACCAACGGCGCCTCGGGGCCGACCACGACCAGCGCGACGCCGTGTGCGCGGCAGAAATCGACCACCGCCGCATGGTCGGTCACGTCGAGCGCGACCAGTTCGGCGCTTTCCGCTATGCCGGGATTACCGGGTGCGGCGTAAAGTTTGGTGAGCAGCGGCGATTGCGCGAGCTTCCACGCGAGGCCATGTTCGCGCCCACCCGATCCGATCAGCAGGACGTTCATGCCCGACCCTTTTCCAGAAGATTCGCCGCGGCTGGTAGCCGAGGCTGTGCCCGGCGACAATTCCGCAGCCGAAAGCGTGTCCGAACTGTCGGGGCGGCTCAAGCGGATGGTCGAGGGCGAATTCGGCCGCGTTCGCTTGCGCGGCGAGATTTCGGGATGGAAGCGCGCCGCCTCGGGCCATTGCTATCTGAGCCTCAAGGACGATCAGGCGGTGATCGACGGGGTGATGTGGAAAGGGCAGGCGGCGCTGATCCCGTTCAGTCCGCAGGACGGCATCGAAGTGATCGTCAGCGGCAAGCTGACCACTTATCCCGGCCGCTCCAAATACCAGATCGTCGTCGACCGCATGGAGCTGGCGGGCGAGGGCGCGCTGATGGCGCTGTTCGAAAAGCTCAAGGCGCAGCTGGGCGCCGAGGGATTGTTCGACCAGAGCCGCAAGAAGCCCTTGCCGTTCATGCCGCGCGTGATCGGCGTAGTGACCTCGCCGACCGGCGCGGTGATCCGCGACATCCTGCATCGCCTCGCCGATCGTTGTCCGACGCATGTGCTGGTGTGGCCGGTCAAGGTACAGGGAGACGGCGCCGCGCGGGACGTTGCCGCGGCGATCGCCGGGTTCGACGCGATCGTGCCGGGCGGGCCGGTCCCGCGTCCTGATCTGGTGATCGTCGCGCGCGGCGGCGGGTCGGTCGAGGATCTGTGGGCGTTCAACGAGGAGATCGTGGTCCGCGCGATCGCCGCTTGCTCGATCCCGCTGATTTCGGCGGTGGGGCACGAGACCGATACCAGTCTGTCCGACCATGCCGCCGATCTGCGCGCGCCGACCCCGACCGCGGCGGCCGAGATCGCGGTGCCGGTGCTCGCCGATTTGCGGCTGGGGCTCGATTCCTACGCGCAGCGCGCCGAGCGGTGCGCGCGGCGTTATGTCGAGCGCGGGCGCGAGCGGACCGATTCGCTGGCGCGATTGTTGCCCAGGCGTGACGCGCTGCTGGGGCCGCAGCGCCAGCGCGCCGACGACAGCGCGCAGCGACTCGACCGCGCGCTGGAACGGCGCATCACCTTGGCGCGCGGCCAGCTCGACCGTAGCGCCGGCGCGCTGCGGCCAGCGTTGCTGGCGCAGCGCCTGTCGACGGCGCGCGATCGGCTGACCTCGGCGTGGAAGCTGGTCGAGGCGCTCAACCCCGGCCATGTGCTCGACCGCGGTTATGCCTGGGTCGAGGCGAAAACCGGCGGCGTGCTGACCAGCGCGGTGGCGGCGCGCAAGGCCGGCGCGTTTTTGCTCCATTTTAGTGACGGCGACGTCGCGGCGCGGGTTGAGGGCGCGGGCGGCAAGGCATATGCTAAGGACAAGCCGGACCAGCCGACCTTGTTGTAACCGGGTAGAAACCGGGCTGGGCCTGCTTCTTTTTGAATGTCGAGGATCGCTGCAATGCTGATGTCCAATACCGATCGGCCGGCGCGCCTCCATTATATGGCCAACGGCTTTCGCGTGCTGATCCCGGGGGGCCATGTGACCTGCGCGATATCGGGCGTGCCGATCGCGCTCGACGATCTGCGCTATTGGAGCGTCGCGCGGCAGGAGGCCTATGCCAGCGCCGAGCTCGCGCTAGAGGCTGAAGGGCGGAAGTGAAGCGCGCGCGGCGCTGGGCCCTTGGCCTCGCCGTATGGGCTGCGCTCGGCAGCTGCGTAGAAGCGGAATCGGCGCCGCCGCAATCCGTTCCGGCGCCCGTCGTCGTCAGGACGCCGCCGCGGCCCGCGCCGCGAATGCCGACGGTCCCGCTCGGCGATTTCAGTTTCAAGGGCAGCATGATCCAGGGCGGGCTGCTGATCGGTACTGCGCCCGGCGGAGCAGTGCGGGTCAGCTTCAACGGCGACGACGTGCCGGTAGCGTCCGATGGCCGCTTCGTCATCGCGTTCGACCGCGACGCGGGCCCCGCGGCGACCGTGACCGCGACGCTCGACGACGGCCGATCCGTATCGCGCACGCTGACGGTCAGTCCGCGGGCGTGGGACATTTCACGGCTGTCGACCCTGCCCAAATATCCCGTGCCGATGCCGCAGTTCGAAAAGCTGCGCCCGGGCGAAATCGCCCAGATCAACGCCGCGCGACGCCAGGATACGGGATCGACCGGCTGGCGGCAGGTCTTCATGTGGCCGGCGACCGGGCGCATCTCGACGCTGTTCGGATCGCAGCGCATCTATCGCAACGGCGAGGCGGGATCGTATCATTCGGGCACCGATGTCGCGGTGCCGGCGGGAACCGCGGTGCTCGCGCCGGCCGATGGTGTCGTCATCCTGGCCTCCGATCATCCCTTCCTGCTCGAAGGCAATCTGTTGATGATCGACCATGGCATGGGGCTCAACAGCGCGTTGATGCATCTGTCGCGTATCGTCGTGACTCCCGGCCAGACGGTCAAGCGGGGGCAGGTGGTGGCGTTTTCCGGCGCGACCGGACGCGTGACCGGCGCGCATCTCCACTGGAGCCTGCGCTGGCGCAACGCGAAGATCGATCCGCTGCTGGTCGCGGGACCGATGCCGGGAAAATAGGACCGCCGCCCGAGTTGCGACGTTACAAGCGCCGTTGCACCTTGAACGCCGGCCGGCCCGGGATGCTGGCGAAATAGCTGCCCATCGCGCCGCGGCTGATCGTCACCTTGTCGCCGGGTTTGATCTTGCCGACGATCGCGCGCGTGTCGGTCTGCACCCATTGCGCCCCGTCGGCGACGGTCAGCGACAGGCCGCCGTCATAGGAGCGCGACACGCCCGAAATCGTGGTCTCGATCTCGCTGATTTCCTCATCCCCGCTGCCGAAAATCCTGAGCGAGGGCAATCGGAACCCGAATAGTGAGCGCCGCGCCTCGCGCATCTGCTCGCGATCGGTGACGACGATCTCCTTCGCTTCCTCGGCCTTGCCGAGCGCGGCCACGGTGCGATCGTAGCAGGCAAGTCGCTCGGCATCGGCTTTGATAGCGGCGCAGTCGAGCGTTTGCTGCAGCAATTTAATGCGCGGCTTTGCTTCCTCCCGCCCATCAGCGGCGGTCGCGGCGAGCAGCATCGTCGTTACGATTGCCACCTTCTTCAGGCTTCTCCGCATCACTTTTCCCCCGAAAGACAGTGTTGCAACCGTGCTACACTCTTGAGTCCGATTTTCTGTCTGTCTTCGCCAGTACGTTTACAAGTGATCGGACTGGTTGCAAACGTAACAGATCGACGCCGTCTATGTCGCAGGAGGAGCGACAAGAATCAGAGTGTCAGAAAACGGGAAGGAATAAAGGGTGACCAATAGGACCAAGAACGCGCTGCGAGCCAGCGCGGCACCGATTGTGCTGGGCGTGGCGCTTTTTGCCGCTCCCGCATTTGCGCAGACCACGCCGGCTCCGGATGCCGCGCCCACCTTGCCGGCGACGCCGACCGCGGCCCCGGACAAGGATATCGTGATCACCGGCTCGCGCATCCCGCAGTCGGCCAACATCACGTCGGTTGCTCCGGTGACCGTCGTCAACAACGAAGATTTCAAGCTGCAGGGCACGGGCCGGGTCGAGGATCTGCTCAACACGCTGCCGTCGGTGTTCGCCAGCCAGGCGTCGTCGATCTCCAACGGTGCCGACGGCACCGCGACGATCGACCTTCGCGGCCTCGGCACCACGCGTACCCTGACGCTGGTCAATGGACGCCGCTTGTTGCCGGGCGACCCGAGCCCGACCAGCGGCTCGGCGGCCGACATCAACATCCTTCCGGCCTCGATGATCAAGCGCGTCGAAGTGCTGACCGGCGGCGCGTCGTCGACCTACGGCGCGGACGCGGTCGCGGGTGTCGTCAACTTCATCATGGACACCAACTTCACCGGTGTCCGGTTCGACGGCCAATACAGCCTCTACCAGCACGATAACCGCGACAAGTTCCTGACTCCGCTGCTTAACACCCGCCAGGGGCAGGGTCTGTCGGGCTACGGCTACCCGACCGGCCCGGTCGCGGACGGCGGCCAGTTCGACGGCACGATGTCGATCGGTTCGGGCTTCGACGATGACCGTGGCCATGCGGTGGTCTATTTCGGCTATCGCAAGGTCAATCCCGTCGTTCAGGCCAATCGCGATTATTCCGCCTGCGTGCTTCAGAACACCGGTGGCGGTGCGCCGCGTTGCGGCGGCTCGGCGACGTCGAATAACGGTAACGCGGTCGTGTTCAGCGGCGGCACGTCGACGATCTTCACGTTCAAGCCGAACGGCGGTTTCGCCAATTCGACCAGCCTCTATAACTTTGCGCCGAACAATTATTACCAGCGCAACGACGAGCGTTACACGGCGGGCTTCTTCGCCAATTACGAGGTCAACGACGCGATTAAGCCGTACCTCGAATTCATGTTCATGGACGATCGCACCAACGCGCAGATCGCGGAATCGGGCGACTTCGGCAACACGCTGACGATCAACTCGGACAATCCGCTGATTTCGCCGGCGCAGCGCGCGGTCATCTTCGCGGGCGAGAACCTGATCAACGGCGAACTCGGTGGGTTCCCGCTGGCGGCCGGCGCGCCGTACAATCCGAATCCCGGCGCGGCGCCGCTCACTTATATCGATCCGACCACCGGCGCGACCTACAACAAGGGTTTTTTCCAGTTGTTGCGGCGCAATGTCGAAGGTGGCCCGCGTAACGCCGATCTGCGTCACACCAATTATCGTGGCGTGCTCGGGTTCAAGGGCGATCTGGGCAAGGCGTGGTCGTATGACGCCTATTACCAGTACGGCAAGACCGTTTATTCGCAGGTCTATACCAACGAATTCTCGGTCGCCCGTCTGCAAAAGGCGCTCGACGTCGTTGCCGGCCCCGGTGGAACGCCTATCTGCCGTTCGGTGCGTGATGGCACCGATCCGAATTGCGTGCCGTACAATGTCTTCGGCGGCGCCGGCGCGGCGAGCGCCGCGGCGGTAAAGTATCTGTCGGCGACAGGCTTCCAGCGCGGTCAGACGACCGAGCAGATTGCCGACGTCTCGTTCACCGGCCGACTGGGTGAATACGGGCTCAAGACGCCGTGGGCGACTGACGGTATCGGTGTGAACGTGGGCTTCGAGTATCGCAACGAGACGCTCGATCTGCAGACCGACCAGGAATTCCAGACCGGAGACCTGACCGGCCAGGGCGGCGCGACCTTGCCGATCAAGGGTGGCTTCCACGTCTACGAGTTCTTCGGCGAAACGCAGGTTCCGCTGGTTCAGGACAGTTTCTTCTACAATCTGACCCTGAGCGCCGGCTACCGCTACTCGTCGTACAAGACCACCTCGGGGAACGAGTACAAGACCGATACCTACAAGCTCGGTGTCGATTTCGCGCCCATCCGCGACATCAAGTTCCGCGGGTCTTACAACCGCGCGGCACGCGCGCCGAACATCCAGGAGCTGTTCGCGACCCAGACGGTCGCACTCGACGGCTCGAAGGATCCGTGCGCGGACACTGTGATCACGGCCACCAATTATGGTTGCCGTGCGCAGGGCTTGGCGGTCGGCCAGAAGACGGCGTCCAATCCGGCAGGCCAGTATAACGGCCTGATCGGCGGCGTTGCCAGCCTGACGCCGGAAAAGGCGACCACCAAGTCGGTGGGTATCGTGCTGCAGCCGCGTTTCCTGCCGCGCTTCGCGCTGTCGGTCGACTGGTTCGACATCAAGATCAAGAACGCGATCCGTTCGGCGGGTCCGGATGCGCTGCTGGCGGACTGCGTCGCCAACGCTACTGCGACCTTCACGCCGGCGTCGTGCGGCCTGGTCCATCGCGATACGGCGGGGTCACTCTGGCTCAGCCCGAACGGCTATGTCATTGACTTGCCGAGCAACCTGGGATCGCAGGAAACCCGCGGCATCGAGGTTAACGGCTCGTACAACCAGCCGATCGGTAGCCTTGGCAGCCTGTCGGCGACCGTCATTGGCACCTATCTCGATGCCTATAAGGTGAGTTCGGGCGTGACCCAGCCCTATGACTGCGCCGGCCTCTATGGTCCGACCTGCAGCAAGGGCGGCACGACCGACGCCGGCTCGCCGATGCCGCGCTGGCGGCACAAGGCGCGCCTGACCTGGCAGACCCCGATGGGTCTCGGCCTGTCGGCGCAGTGGCGCTATATCGGCCCGGTCAAGGCGGAGACGCTGACCAATTACGAGGCGCTGCACGGGGCGAACCATTTCGACCCGGGTCTGCACATCAAGTCGTACAGCTATTTCGACCTCGCGTTGACCGCGAACGTCGGCAAGAGCTTCAACTTCCGGCTTGGCGTCAACAACGTGTTCGACAAGCAGCCGCCGTTCGTCACCAGCGGTAACGGTGGCAAGGACGGCTCGAACCTGTGCCCGACCGGTCCTTGCAACGGCAACACCTATCCGGCGGTTTATGACGCGCTGGGACGGTATCTGTTCGCCGGCGTGACGCTCGACTTCTAAGTCGAGTTTCCACCTGCAGCGAAGGGCGGCTGATCCTCGGATCGGCCGCCTTTTTCGTGGCCGGCGAGCAAGCGGAAACCGGATTGCAAGACGGTGGAGCAGGGTTCAAACAATCGCGGTGGCCAGCGTAAATACACTCGATCAGCAGACTGCCGGCGCCATCCGCCAGGCGATGGCGGCGGCGCAGGCGGGCGATGTCGCGCATGCGCGCCGTCTTGCCGAAGGCGCGCTGGTTCGGGGCGGCGACGTCGTCGCGCTCAATGCTTTTCTCGGCATGCTGCTTGCCCGTTCGGGTGACGTCCCGGGAGCGGTTCTGCACTTGCGCGCGGCGCATCAGGCACGGCCGGGGGATGTCACGATTGCGTGCAACCTCATCGCCGTGCTGACCGAAACCGGCGATCTGGCCGGCGCACTCGATGTCGCGACCCGCGACCTGGCGCTCGCCGACCCGACGTTGCGCGTCGCCCGCTATCGCGGTTTCCTGGCGCAATCCTTGAGCCGGTTCGGCGACGCGGCCGAAGCGTATGACTATGTCGTCGCGCAGGCGCCGGACGATTTCGAAAGCTGGAACAACCTCGGCAATGCCCGGGCGGCGCTGGCCGATGAGCGCAGCGTCGATGCATTGCAGCGCGCGGTGGCGCTCGACCCGCGCGCGGCCCCGACCCGGATCAATCTCGCCACCGCGCTACGCGCCGCCGGGCGCGGGACGGAGGCCGCCGACACGCTGCGTCAGGCGGCGGCCGACTTTCCCGATGATGCTCGCCCGCTCAACGACCTCTACGTGCTGCTGAAGGAAGAGGGCGACGATAGTGCGGCGCTCGCGGCACTCGAACAGGCAATCACGCGCGATCCCGCCAACGCCAACCTGCGGTTCAAGGCGGCGATCGAATATGGTCTCGTGAACCGTCTCGATGACGCCGAAGCCACCTATCGGACAACGATTGCGATGGATCCTTCGTTGGACGATGCGTGGCTCGGCCTGGCGATCCAGTACGAACATACCAATCGCGAGGAGGAATTCCCCGCGCTGATCGCCGAGGCCGAAGAAAAAGGGGTGAGCATCGCGGCGCTCGGTTTCCTGCGTGCGCTCGATCATCGCCGCGCCAAAAGGTTCGAGGAAGGGCTGGCCAGCCTCTCCGACGTACCCGCCTCGGTCGAGCCCGAACGCAGCGCCCATCTCCGCGCGACATTGCTGGACCGGTTGGGCCGGACCGACGCCGCGTTTCACTGGTTCGCGGAAGCCAGCCGTCTTCACGCCGCCAGCGCCGACGAACCGCTGAAGCGTGCTACCGCTTACCGCCAGGCGCTGAAGCAAGAGATCGCCGAAATGACCCCGGCGTGGTTCGCGAGCTGGTCCGATGCCGATCCGGCGCCGACCCGACCCGACCCGGTGTTCCTCATCGGCTTCCCGCGATCGGGCACGACGTTGCTCGATACCATCCTGATGGGGCATCCGGGCACAACCGTGCTCGAAGAACAGCCGCCGCTCTATCTGGTCGATGGGACGATCGGTGGGTTCACCGCCATTTCAGCGCTCGACGATGCGGGAATCCTCGCCGCCCGGGCACGCTATTTCGAGGAAGTGGAGAAAATTGAGCCGCTCGCTGACGGCACCTTGTTGATCGACAAATCGCCCTTGTTCCTCCACGAGGCACCGCTGATCCAGCGCCTGTTTCCCCGCGCGCGCTTTATCCTTGCCCTGCGCCATCCTTGCGATGTCGTGCTGAGTTGCTTCATGAGCAATTTCAAGCTCAACGACGCGACGTCCAGCTTTTTGCGAATCGAGGACGCCGCGGACCTTTACGATATCGCCTTTCGTCATTGGGAAACCGCACGCTCGCTGTTGCCGCTGACGGTCCATTCGATCGTGTATGAGCGCCTGGTCGAGGATGTCGAACGCGAGGTGCGGCCGTTGTTTGATTTCCTGGGCCTCGATTGGCGTGAGGAAGTGCTCGATCACACCCGCACCGCCAAATCGCGCGGGCTGATCACCACCGCAAGCTATTCGCAGGTAACCGAGCCGATCTACCGCCGCGCCGCCGGGCGGTGGCAACGATATCGCGCGCATCTCGACCCGATCCTCCCGGTGCTCGAACCGTGGGTGGAAAAGTTCGGATACACGCTTTGAACCAGGCGCCGCAGCTCGTCGCACAAGCGGATCGGGCTGCCGCCGGGCGCGATTTCGCGCGAGCACAGGCGCTGTTGCTCGAGGCGTCGGCGGCGGATCCCGGCAATAGCGCGATCCTGCTCAGGCTGGCGGGTATCAGCCGCGCGGCGGGCCAGCCCGACGCGGCACTCGACGCGGTACATCGCGCGCTGGCACTGGCGCCGCTCGATTTCACCGCGCTGATGATGCGGGCGAGCCTGCTCGATGCGGCCGGCGATCCACGCGCGGGCGAAGCTTGGGGCCATGCGATCGCGCAAAAGCCCGCTGGCGACTTGCCCCCGCAACTGGCCGCGGTGCTGGCCGAGGGCGAGAAGCGGCATGGCGCATGGGTCGATCAGCGCGCGGCGAGGCTCGAGGCGGCGATGGCGGAAGCGGAAGAGGCTGCCGATGCCGATGAGCGCCGTCACATCGCGCGGTTTCGCAGCAATGCGTTGCGCCGTACGCGCGCCTATCACAGCGAGCCGACCCACTTCTTCTTTCCCGAGCTGAGCGAGCGCGAATTCCATCCGCGGGATCGTTTCCCGTGGCTTGCCGGGCTCGAGGCGCAGACCGAGGCTATCGCCGCCGAGTTCGAAGCGCTGTTGGCGAGCGAACGCGGCGAGTTGGTGCCCTATATCCAATATCCCGATCACCTGCCGATGCGGCAATGGCAACCGCTCAACCGCAATCCCGACTGGACCGCGATCCATCTGTGGAAGAACGGGCAGCGGGTCGGGGTCAATGCCGACCGCTGCCCCCGCACGATAGCGGCGATCGCGGCGATCGATCAACCGGTCATTGCCGGGGCGTCACCCAACGCGATGTTCTCGCTGCTCGCGCCGGGCGTCGCGATCCCGCCGCATGTCGGGGTCAGCAACGCGCGGCTTGTCTGTCACTTGCCGCTGATCGTCCCGGCGGGCTGCTGGTTTCGCGTCGGCGGCGAAACGCGCGAATGGCGTCGCGGCGAGGCCTTCGTTTTCGACGACACGATCGAGCATGAGGCGGCCAATCCGTCGTCGCAGCTCCGCGTCGTGCTGATCGTCGATCTCTGGCATCCCGATCGTACCGCCGTCGAGCGCGCCGCCGTCGCCGCGCTGATCGGTGCCGAGGGCGGAACGCCGGGCGGGTTATGATCGCCGATCCCGCCGCGCTGGAGGATCTGGCGCGGACGGCGCTCGAAACCGGCGATGAAGAGGCCGTGCTCAAGCGGCTGGAACCAGCGGCGGTCGCCCTCAATACCCCACGATTATGGCAATGGGTCGGACTGCTCCAGCGCAGCCTCGACCGGCATGAGGCGGCGATCGATGCGTTCGCGCGCGCGGCGCGGCTGGCGCCGGGGGATGCCAGTATCGCGCATGGCCGCGCTCACGTAGCGCTCGAGGCCGGACTGCCGGCGGTTGCGCTGTTCGAGGCGGCATGGCGGCTCAATCCCGGTTCGGGCGAGATTCTTACCGGACTGACCTCTGCGCGCTTCGCCGCCGGGGAGGGGGATGCCGCAGCCGATCAACTGGCTCTGGTGGTGAAGAACAATCCCGGTTGGATCGACGGACATCGCGCATTGGCACAGGTCCGTGCCTTGTTGTCGGGCAAGGCGGCGGCGGGACAATCGTTCGCCGAGGCCGTCACGGCGAGGTCCGATCAACTCGCGCTGTGGGAAGCCTGGATCGCGATGCTGGTCGCCGGCGAGTTGTATGATGAGGCGCTGGACGTGGTTCGTCGCGCGCGACGGCGGTCGGGCGCATCGCGATGGCTCGATCTGCAGGAAGCGATTGCTTTATCCGAACAAGGAGAGGTGGAGTTGGCGGAGCCGCTCTTCTCGGCGATCGACGATCCGGCGGCGACTATATGGCGCGTTCGGCATCTGCTGCGGTCGGGGCGGATTGTCGAGGCCTTGCCGCTGATCGACGCCGGGCTCGACCCTGCCGATCCGGCGTTATGGCCCTATGCCGCGATCGCCTGGCGATTGGCCGGCGATCCACGCTGGGAATGGCTTGACGGTCAGCCGGGGCTTGTCTCCGTGATCGACCTGACCGGCGATCTGCCGCCGCTCGACCGGCTGGCGGACATCCTCCGCGGCCTGCATCTCGCCAGGGCGGAACATCTCGATCAGTCAGTGCGGGGCGGAACGCAGACCGACGGGCCGCTCTTTTCCCGAATCGAGCCAGAACTGCGTGCTTTGCGCGAGGCGATCGTGCGCGCGGTCGAAGGACATGTCGCTCAACTGCCCGCGATCGATCTACGCCACCCGACGCTGGCCAAGGCACGCGACCGGCGGATACGCTTTGCGGGATCGTGGTCGGTGCGGCTCGCGGGGCAGGGCCATCATGCCAATCACGTCCATCCGCAAGGCTGGCTGAGCTCGGCTTTCTATGTCGCGTTGCCCGACGAGACCGAGCGGGGCGGCGGTGAAGCGGGCTGGCTCACGCTTGGACAGCCGCAAATGGGGTTGGGGCTCGACCTCGCGCCCGTGCGGACGATCGAGCCCAAGCCGGGCCAACTCGTCTTATTCCCCTCGACCATGTGGCACGGCACCACACCGTTTGCGCATGGGGAGCGGTTGACGGTGGCGTTCGATGTCGCGCAGCCGCGATGACGCTTTGGCATTCTTGCCGACACGCCAGCGCCGCGCACCGAAAAGAGCCATTTCGTCTCAGTGAACGAGCTCGCGCTGCCCAAAGCGAGCATCCAGTGACGGCCTCTCTCCCCGCCGCGCGATCCATGCTTCAGCTGCAGCGATTTCCGCTTCGAACTGGCGTTCGGTCGTGGCAGCAAGCGCAATCCTGGCGCTATTGTCGAAGGCGATCGACGGGTTCTTCGAATGCGTGGAGAAGAGCGGGCCGGCGACGGTCGCCTCGAGCGCTTCGTCCGATATCGGTATGCCGAAATGCCGCGTCGCGGCTTGCAGGACCTGGAGCGGCTCCGCGAACAGCCGCTCGGCATTGAGCGCGGCGGCGTTGGGCATGGCCGCGATCGCCCGCGCGAATGCCTCTATCTGAGTGAGCCAGAGCGTCGCGGCGCGTTCGGCATCGGGCGCCGAGGACAGATCGCCAAGATACGGCTTGAGCTGGCCGGTTACATTGCGCACCCAAATGCGATGCGCTTCGCTGCGCAATATCGCGAGCAGGTAAGGCCGCAGCGGGAGGTACAGGAATATCGCGCGGGCGCCCGGATCGGCTTGTGCCAATTGCGGTAACAGGAAATTGACCGGCACGTTCGCCTTCACCAATGTCGGCGCATCAGCGCGGTATCTTTTGCCGAGCATCGCCAGCACCAGATCCAATCGCTCGGTATCCGGTCTCAGTCCGAGTTGGCGCAAGGCAAACGGTTCTCGCAGCACCAGGCTGGCCGTAGGGTCGTCCAGCGCGCGGGCGAGCAGCGTCGATCCGCAATGTGCCATATGGAAAATCCAGGCGGTGGACGCGGCCGGCGACGGGGGTTGCACGAGTGTCCGGACCGGCAATACTATCGTCTGTGCGCCGGCCGGCGAAATCCGTTGGTCGAGAAAGATCGAGCGGTAATAGGCGGCACGATCCATCGGCATGAATATCGCGGCGTCGCCGTCGAACGAATGGAGATAATGGTCCGGGGTAGCGAAGAGGTCGTCGACGGTCGGCGGCACGGGCCCATCCTATAGCCTAGCGCGCGTTCGACGGCTATTCCGGCAACCATGCCCCATATCCACCTGCCCGTCACAGGTCGACCGCAGGTTATGATCGAAGCCGCCGACGAACGGGCGATCATCGACCTTGATCCTGCAGCGATCATCGATCTCTACAAATCGCACGGGGCGATCCTGTTTCGGGGCTTTGGTGTCGATGTCGGATCTTTCGGCCGTTTCGTTCGGCAATTCTGCCCGACGTCGGTGACCAATGAGAGTGCCGGGCGGCGGGCGATCGATGCCGATGCCAATATTCACACGGTCGACGGCGGCGTCAGCGAGTTTTCGCTTCACCCCGAATTGTCGCGCGAGCCGTGGAAGCCCGATGTCGCCTTTTTCGGATGTCTGTCGGCGCCAAGTTACGGCGGACGGACGACGATTTGCGATGGCGTAGCGCTGGCGCGCGAAATGTCCGAGCCCGTGCGGCGTGCGCTTGCCGACCGGAGGCTGCTGTACCTCAAGCCGACATGGCCGGCCTTGCTGGAATATTGGCTGGGAACGGCGACGCCGACGGATCGGCAACTCGCGGCGCCGCCAGCGGGATGCCCCTATCGATTTCGCCGCGACCCGGAAAATGACATCGTCGCATTCTTTTCGCGGCCCGCGCTTCACCGGCCGATGTTCATCGATGCGCCGGCGTTCGGGAATTTCCTGCTCTTCGCGCGCTTCAATCATGGGCGTCCCGATCATCCCGTCCTCGACGACGGCAGCCTGGTGCCCGAGGCGTGGTTACAGGATATCAAGGCGACCGGCGACCGGCTGAGCGTGGCGATCGACTGGCAACCGGGCGATCTTTTGATGCTCGACAATACGCGTTTCATGCATGGCCGAACGGCGATCCTCGATCCCGGTGAACGCCTGATCCAGACCTATTTCGGCTATCTCGGTTTTGCCATCCCCGATCCCGAAGAGCCAGTCGATGCTATCTGGCGTCGGGAGAATTTCGTGCCTCCGGCGCGGCCGGATCATCCGTAGCGCGGGGTACATGGCACCATCACAACGATAGTGTTGGCTTTCCCGCGGATCGGGGGCAGAATATCGGATCATCCGGGGAGAGTTGAGAATGCGCATAGCCGTCGTCGTCGCACTATTGCCGCTGGCCGCCGTTGCTTTCACCTCACCGGGTTATGCGCGGCCGGGCGACCAGCAGGAACAGTCGAAGAAGAAGGCACGCGATCCGAACGAAACGGTGTGCGAGCAGGAAGACGTGCTCGGCAGCCGCCTTGCCTCGCGCCGCGTCTGCATGACCCGCGCGCAATGGGCGGAGAAGCGGCGTGACGACCGCGCGCTGGTCGACCGCAGCCAGACGCAGCTTTGCGTCGCGAGCGGGGGGCAGTGTTCGCGGGGTAACTAGGCCTGATTTGTGGTCGGCATCATTTCGAATGGCCGGTTTTCGCCGCAAGTTTTTGCCTGACTCTAATATCCGGGCTGCCGGTCGGGTTCCGATTCGAAGTGAACTTGCGACCCTCGTATCGACCGCGACCTGGCTCGCGAGCTAGGGGCATCGCCGGCCGCCGTTTTTGTTGCGCCGGGGTCTTCGTCCAAGGGCTATTTGCTTGAACAATTGGGGCCGGCCTCTTTAAAATCCCTCGGTTTTTGCTGGCGCCGCAGCGGCTGTGGCCATTCTGCTACAGGTCCCGGCAAAGCTTCAAGTGCCTGTACGGACTGACTTTACAGCCCTGTGAAGACGGCGCATCTGCCGCCCCCTGCCTCGAACGTACCTGGGAGGGTGGTTCGCAGGGGCTTGGCAACGCTCAACCGCGATGGGGACGGACGGGCCAGGCAAAGGACCTATCTCGTGATCTCCAATTCTGTTGTTTCGCGTTCGCTTCGCGGGGGCGCCGCCCTGCGCGTATTGACGTTGTGCGGTGCAGGGGCATCGGCGGCCCTCTTCGCCGCTCCGGCTCTTGCCCAGGATACATCCGCTCCGCCGGCTGCCGCCGCGCCCCAGGCCGACGAATCGGCTCCTGCAGGCGACATCGTCGTCACGGGCACGTTGTTCCGTCGCGCCGACACCGAGACTCCGTCGCCGGTGACTGTCTTGTCCTCCGCGGATCTCGCGCGCCGCGGTATCACCACCGTGACGGACGCCATTCAGTCGCTTTCCGCGAATAACGGCTCCAACCTGCCGACGGCTTTCTCCGCCAACGGCGCATTTGCGGCCGGCGCATCGGCCGTGTCGCTGCGCGGCCTGACGACTGACTCGACCCTGGTGCTGTTCGACGGCCTGCGTGCCGCGGACTATCCGCTTGCCGACGACGGCGTTCGCAGCTTCGTCGATTTGAACACCATTCCGCAGTCGATCGTTGATCGGGTCGAAGTGCTCAGGGACGGCGCGTCGTCTACCTATGGTGCGGACGCGGTCGCGGGCGTGGTCAACGTGATCGTGAAGAAGCAGATCACCGGCATCGAGGGCACTGTCGAAGGCGGTATCTCGCAACGTGGCGATGCCGGTCACCAGCGGCTGAGCCTCACCGCTGGATATGGCGATCTGCAGACGCAGGGTTTCAACGTCTACATCAACGGCGAATATCAGCGCGACGATATGCTGATGAATTCGGACCGCGGCTTTCCCTACAATACCAACGACCTGTCGAGCCTGCTGGCCGATGACGGCAAAACCCCCGACGCCAACACCAACTCAGGTGCTACCGGTATCGATGTCCACGCCAATACCGACGCGGCGGTCGTGCAGCCCGCCAGATTGACTCAGGCGGGCAATATCTGGAGCGGGCAGGCCATCAGCGGCGGCGCACCGTCGGTCATCCTGGCGGGCAACTGCGGAACGGGCCTGATCCAGCATAGTGATACCAGTGGCGCCTGGTGCGAGCAGAACAATGCCGGCCGCTACGGCGTCCTCCAGCCGGAGCAGACGCGATTCGGCGTTACCGGCCGCGGCACCGTCAAGATCGGCGACAATGTCGAAGCCTATCTGATGGGCACCTATTATCAGAATGAGGTGTATTTCACCGGCGCGCCCAACGGTACGCGCGCCAGTCAGCCGACGACGGCGCGTTTCCTTTCGCTCCCGGCCTTGCTGCGCGACGGGTCGATCAATCCGTACGATCCCTATGCCAACATCATCGACCCGGTCTCGGGGCAGCGTGAATCGGCGCTGTTGAACTATCAGTTCAGCGACATCCCCTCGAGCACCAAGGTGCTGTCGACGACCTATCGCATCGCCGGCGGGCTGAATGGCTCGTTCGGTGGTGGTTGGAACTTCGCGCTCGACGCCACCTACATGAAGAGCAAGGTGAAGCAGACCCAGCTCGGCTTGATCGATTATGCCGGCCTGGAGGACGCGATCGAGACAGGCGCATATAATTTCGCCAATCCGTCCGCCAACAGCCAGGCGGTGCGAGATCAGATTTCGCATCCGCTGATCGGTAATTCCAGTTCGCAGCTGTGGCAGGTCCAGGGCACCGTGACCAAGGATCTGCTCCAACTGCCCGGTGGCGCGCTGAAGCTCGGCGTCGGTGGTCAGATCCGCTACGAGGAGATCAACAACCCGGTGCAGGATCCGCTTGATCCGACCGGCACCTATTCGCCTTATCAGTTCCTCAACGTGAATCTCTTCACGGCGGTCGGTCATCGCTACAACGAATCCGCCTCATTCGAGCTCGACGCGCCGATCGTGAAGGAGCTCGATGTCAACGTGTCGGGCCGGTATGACCATTATTCGGAAGGGTTCTCGCACTTCTCGCCCAAGGTCGGCGTGAAATTCTCACCGATTCCGCAGCTTGCCTTACGCGGCACCTTCTCGAAGGGGTTCCGGGCGCCGAGCATTCCCGAGATGGAGGGACAGGTCATCGGCTTCGTCAACACGACGCCGCCGGCCGACGTTGTCGCCGCGCATGGCAACAACGCCTATGTGCAGCAATACGCGCTCGGCGAGTTCAACACCGGCAACCCGAACCTGAAGCCGGAGACGTCGACGTCGTTCACTGGCGGTGCGATCATCCAGCCGGCGCGGTGGATCAGCTTCACGGTCGATTATTATCACATCAAGAAGAACAACGTCATCGTAGAGGGGCCGAACGCCTCGGATGCGATTGCGGCCTATTATGCGAGCGGCGGCACGAATCTGACGCCGCTTCCGGGTTACACGATCACGCCGAACCCGGTCGATCCCAACTTCCCGAACGCTGTCCGCACTGTCGACATCGTCGGCGCAAGCTTCGTCAACGCCGCATCGCTGGTGACGTCGGGCCTCGACATGTCGGCGACCTTCTCGAAGCGGCTGGGGTCGGACGTGAAGCTGACCAGCACGATCGAGGCGACGCGTATCTTCGAGCTCAACCTGACGAGCGGCGGAGTCTTGCAGAAGTTCGCCGGAACCGAGGGGCCGTATATCAACACGTCGGACTCCGGCACGCCGAAATGGCGTGGCAATTGGTCGACGACGCTTGAGGTCGGCAAATTCGCGCTGACCGGCACCGCTTATTACACCAGCGGATATAAGGGTTACGCGCCCGATTACGCGGTGCCCGCGAATTGCGATAACGCGATCGGGGTCGCCTCAGACGGCGCGACGGCGGAGCAGTGCCACGTCAAGAGTTTCATCGACGTGGATCTGACCGGGCAGGTAAAGGTGTCGGAGAAGTTCACCTTCTATATGAACGTGCTGAACCTGTTCGACGCCAAGGCGCCGTTCGATCCCAATACCTATGGCGGCACCAACTACAATCCGGCCTTTGCCCAGGCCGGCGTCCTCGGACGCATGTTCCGCGCGGGGGCGAACTTCAAGTTCTGACCCCTGCAGGAATGGCAAAAAAAGGGACCGCTCCAGCGATGGAGCGGCCCCTTTTTTTGTCCAGCGATGACCGGACGGGTCAGACGACCGTCAACGTCAGCTTGCCGTCGCCTTCGTCGGCCTTGACCGTCTGCCCGTCCTTGACCCCACCCGACAGGATCAAATCGGCGAGCGGATCCTGCAGGTAACGCTGCACCGCGCGCTTCAGCGGCCGTGCGCCATAGACCGGGTCGTACCCGACCCGCCCCAGCCAGTCGCGCGCCGCCTGGGTCAGGTCGATCGCGATCTTGCGGTCGGCGAG
>DASVNU010000157.1:0-3443 GCA_036383655.1 Sphingomonas sp.
TCAAATCGAACGATGCTTTGGTCGCCTGAAGCATTTCAGACGCTTCGCCACCCGCTACGATCGTCGAACCATCCACTTTACCGGCTTCGTACATCTCGCCGCCACCATGATCTGGCTACGCTGAATGTCGATCCCGCCTAGTGGTTATTGCACGCGGCACGGTAATTCCAGATCGATGCTGACCACAGTGACAGCCGAAAGATCGGCGACTATCTTGCTCATCTGGATGGTGCTCCCCAGGGTGGATCTTTGACAATCACACCGTGGAGGCTCGGCTTCGCCGACTCAAACCCTCAACAGAGCGCCGTCCACACCATCACCGTAACTCCATTCGCAGACACGCAATAAACTACTTAGATTCAATATTCTTCGGTGGGCATATCACCTGTCTTGCTTGATGTCCCGGACCAGGCGGTATTTCCGTCGGCAAACACACTCAAGACACCTTCAATCCTATCATCTTTCGCGAAACATTTCCACGAATAGTCCCAAATCATTTGGTTCTTTCGCCACAATTGTCCAAACCGGTCGGGAAACCGTTTGGGAAATTCAGGTTTCAGAGAAACCAGACACTTCGCATCTTTGCCCGTACGCTTTACGTAATCGCGCACGATACGATCGGCGTTGGCTTGTTCTCCACCAATCGAATAGAATCGAGCAATATTTGATACAGCAAGACCAGCAATGAAAAAAATAGACAACAATACAACGAGATATACAAGAACGCGCTTAGCACTCATTAGCGGCCTCTCTCATCTTTGTTCGCAGGCCGAGGGATATAACCGATAGAATTGCGGTGTAGAATTGCGGTGCCACGTGCAATAACCCCCAAATACCCCCTCGCCTTCCCCCTTCACTCAGCGAACGATAACTATGGAATAGCCCACTGGGCACGAAATCCAATCGCCACGCCGCTTACGCTTGGCAAGTCGCCATCCTCGAAGACCGCACACTCGCGGCGGCTGGCGTGCCGCGCATCGTGACGCGGAATGCCCCTCGCCGGTTCGCTGGGATGGCGCGCGCCGGCAACCGGGCGCGGGGTTCCAACGGATCGCCAGATTGCGGTTCCCATTCCACGCGATGCGGCGTCTATCCGTCGGCAATAGGAGCAGGGAACGACGCCGTGAATACACCGTCCGCCGGTTCTTCGGACAGCCGATCGACCGATCCAAAACCGATCGACGAATTAGTCGCATTACGTGCCGGGTTTGACCTGGCGCGGGCAAGTCAGTTGACCATGGTCCGGCTGCAGCTCGCGCTCCACAAGTCGAACCGTCGCTCCGCGATGCAGGCACTCGACACCCTGCTCGACATCGAGGCGGAAATGGCGGAGCTTGCGGCCGTCCTGGACGCCACCCCCGCGCATTCGGGCGGCGATGAGGCATTGTCCGGCTTCATTGGAAGCCAGAAGGCGGCCATCGCGGTCGAAAAGCATGTTCTGGCGGGGGGCGACTGGCCCAGCGACGCCGAGCCGGGCGTCATCTCCGGACCCGCCGATCCAGCCGTCTCCGAACCCGACCATCCCGCAGTCTCCGTACAGGAAAAGCCGACAGCCGCGATCGCGGTCGCCACGCCCGTCGATCGGCCGGTCGCGATCGACCTGCCGACGCTATCTCCCGCCGCAGGCGAAGTGGAGGTGGACGATCGCCCGGGCGGTGCGCGCTGGATGGCGATTCTTGCTGCGGCGATCGCGCTCATCGTCATCGCCGGCCTGATCGCCTGGCAGTGGCCGGCCTTGTCCGCCTTGCGATAAGGGTTCAACGTTCGGATCGATCGCCAGGATTACGCTTGGCGCACTCGATCACCCACGATACATTTCACCTCGCTGCGTGACTGGCGAAACCGTGGGGCACCACAGGGGAGCGCGGCCTGAACCAACGCCGCTCGCCTGGGCATTCCCGCACTCGACAAGGAGTCCGCTCATGGCCAGCATTCCGCCCGTCTCCGTCGCTTTCCTGCTGTTTCCCAACATCACCCAGCTCGACCTGACCGGGCCGGCGCAGGTCTTGTCGCGGCTGGGCACCGTGCAGCTCGACCTGGTGTGGAAGGATCGCGCGCCCGTGCCAACCGATGCCGGCTTCGCCATTCAGCCGACCGCGACGTTCGCCGATGTGCCGCGCGCCGATATCCTGTGCATCCCCGGCGGCATGGGCGTGACCGACGTGATCGCCGACGACTGGGCGATGGCCTGGGTCCGCGCCGTGGGCGCCGAGGCGCGCTGGGTGACGAGCGTGTGTACCGGATCGCTGATCCTGGGCGCGGCAGGTCTGCTGAAAGGCTATCGCGCGGCGACGCATTGGTCGTGGCGCGACTATCTGGCGATGTTCGGCGCGGAGATGGCGCCCGAACGCGTGGCGGTCGACCGCAACCGCGTGACCGGCGGCGGAGTGACCGCGGGGATCGACTTCGCGCTGACCCTGATGGCCGAGGTGCGCGGGGACCAGTTCGCCAAGGCGGTACAACTCAGCCTGGAATATGACCCGGCGCCGCCGTTCGATGCGGGATCGCCCGAAAAGGCCGGACCCGAGCTGGTCGCGACCTATCAGCGGCGGGTGGCGCAGCTGGCTCCGGATCGCGAAGAGAAATTCAGGGCCGCGGCGGCGCGGCTGGGCTTTTCCTGACGCCGCGCAGGCGGTGCCACAGATAGAAGGCAACCGCCGCGACCAGCAGCGCCGCGATGATGACATCCGCCGAGTGGAACGCCGCCTTGAGCCGCGGGTCGCTGTCCCATGCCTTGCCGAGCTTCATCCCCACCCAGGCAAGCCCGAAACACCACGGCCACGAGCCGAGGAAGGTATAAATGTGGAACGGCACCAGCCGCATCCGCGCGACACCGGCGGGAAAGGCGATGAACGAGCGGATGACGGGGAGCAGCCGGCCGATCAGCACCGCGATCGAGCCGTAACGGTCGAAGAAGCGGTCGGCGGCGTCGATCTCGCCCGGCCCGACCAGCACGTATCTGCCCCATTTGAGCGCGAGCGGACGACCACCGCGCTTGCCGATCTCATAAGCGACGATCGAGCCGAGGTTGCAGCCGATCGCGCCCGCGGTCGCCGCGAGATAGAGATCGAACCGTCCGGTCGAGACGAGATAGCCGGCGAACGGCATGATGATCTCCGACGGCAGGGGCACGCACGCGCTTTCGATCGCCATCAACAGGACGATGCCGAGATAGCCGCCGGTCGAAATCACGGTGATGATGATGCCGGCGAGCCAGCCCAGGATTTTCTCGATCATGGCGCCGTTCGATGCGCAGAATGCCGGTTGGGGTCAATCGGCAATCGGGATCGGCGCTCTCAGCCAGCGCGCGCGACCAGCTGGACATGGATCGCGCGCGCCTCGGCCAGCACCTCACCACTCGCCCCCACGACCGCACGCACGAGCGGCGGCCGGAGACCGGCGCCCGCGCCGAGCGTCGCGCCCGTCGCGGCGGCGATGCGCGC
>DASVNU010000158.1:0-3342 GCA_036383655.1 Sphingomonas sp.
ATCGAGGCGCTGACCGGGGCGATCGTCATCCCCGCGTTGGTCTTCGTGATCCCGATCCATATCGGCGCTCTGGCCTGCGTGCTTGGAATCATGACGCTGATGGGGGTGACCAATCACATGGGCTGGGAAATCTTCCCGCGCTTCCTGTGGCGTGGACCATTGGGGGGATGGCTGATCACCGCCAGCCATCATCAACGCCATCATGCCGACTATAGGTGCAATTATGGGCTCTATTTCCGCTTCTGGGACCGCCTCTGCGGCACCGATCGCGGTGTCGGCGGGTTCGCGGATGGCGAGGGCCGGCGCGGGGTAGCCGCCGCCCGCCGCGCGTCGCCGAATTCGCGCTGGGCGAGGTCGCCGAAACGCAACTGGTGACGATGCGCCCGATGTTTAGTATCGGATACACGGACACAAAACGCCCGGCTGGCGTTGCTTTACCCAAACGTCATCCCGATTGGAGCTTGTTCTGTGCGCTTTGTCCTGTTGCTTGCCCCCGCGCTGTTCCTCGCCACGCCCGTTTTCGCCCAGGATATCGGCACACCGCCGCCGGCCGGCCCCGAGCAATTCGATACTGGCAAGGACAATGTCACGATCGGCGCCGGCGGCGTCTATATGCCCGATTACGAAGGCGCCGGTCATTCGGGCTTTTCTCCCGCGCCGCTGGTGATCGGGTCGGTGTCGGGGTTCAATTTCCAGCTGATCGGCAATCGCTTCTCGGCCGACCTCATCCCCAACAAGCCCGGCCCCAATTGGGACCTGCAGGCGGGCCCGGTCGCGGTGCTCGATCTCAACCGTTCGGCGCTGTCCTATATCGACGATCGCCGCGTTCGCGCGCTCGGCAAGCGCGACCGCTCGCTCGAAGTCGGCGGTTATGTCGGCATCGGCAAGACTGGCGTGATCACCAGGCAGTACGACCAATTGTCGGTGTCGGTCAGCTATCGCAAGGGCGTGACCGGTGCCCAGCGCGGCGCGATCTGGTCGCCGACGATCAATTATCTGACTCCGGTCAGCCGCAAGGCCGCGGTCGGGCTGTTCGCCTCGGCCGAACATGCCGACCGCAAATACGGCCGCGCCTATTTCGACGTCGATGCCGCGGGCAGCCTGGCGAGCGGCCTGCCCCAGTTCAACACCCGCGCCGGGTGGAAGAGCTGGACCGTGGGCGGGCTCGCCACCGTCGCCTTGACCGGCGACCTGCTCCACGGATTCAAGCTGATGGCGGGCGGCAGCTACAAGCGCATGCTCAACGACTTCGCCGACTCGCCGATCGTGTCGATCGCGGGCAACCGTAATCAGTGGCTGGGCGGCGCTGGGATCGCTTATACGTTCTGAGCGGATTCGAGCGAGCGCCAGCTTCCTTCTCCCCTTGCGGGAGAAGGATAGCGATGCTTGGCAGCTTGCTGCCTAGCGCAGCTTGGATGAGGGGAGCGGCGCGCAAGCGCCGCGCGACCGCTACGCGGTCGCCCCCTCACCCTCCCATCAGCCCGGCGACCGATGGGCCCCTCCCTCTCCCACAGGGGGAGAGGGTTTTCGCGCGGCACGGCGCCCACAGAACCGGCAGCGAATCGAACAACCGCCTTTCCTTCGCCCTCACAAGCGCCTAGCGTGTCCGCCATCCCCGGGGGACCGCTACGTCGCGGTTGAGAGGGAGGCCGCAGCCTCCGACCCGCTGAACCTGATCCGGTTGAGACCGGCGGAGGGAGGGCGAGACCGCAGCCAGTCCGGGGGACTGGCGAGGACCGAGCCCGGCTTCCGGAGCTTGGAGCAACACGAATGGCCGACATTGATTCGAAGATTGAACTGGCTTCCGATGGAAGCCAGCGGCCCGCGCGCACTGAAATCGGCGTGACCACCGGCCCCATCCGGGGCAGCCGCAAGATCCATGTCGGCCCCTTGAAGGTCGCGATGCGCGAGATCGACCTCGATCCGAGCTGCGATGAGCCGCCGCTTCGCGTTTACGACACGTCAGGCCCGTACACCGACCCCAATGCCCGGATCGACATCCAGGCCGGCCTGCCCAATCTCCGCCGCGACTGGATCGAGGCGCGCGGCGACGTCGAAAGCTATGACGCGCGCCACCTCAGGCCAGAGGATAACGGCCAGCTCGGCCCCGACCGTTCGGGCGGCGTCGATCCCTTCCCCAATGTGATCAAGCGTCCCTTGCGCGCCAAGCCGGGGATGAACGTCAGCCAGATGCACTATGCGCGTCAGGGCATCATCACCGCCGAGATGGAATATGTCGCCGAGCGCGAGAATCTCGGCCGCGCCCGCCTGGCGGAGTACGTCCGCGACGGCCAGGATTGGGGCGCCGCTATCCCCGATTACGTCACGCCCGAATTCGTCCGCGACGAAATCGCTCGCGGCCGCGCGATCATCCCCAACAACATCAACCACCCTGAATCCGAGCCGATGGCGATCGGCCGCAATTTCCTGGTCAAGATCAACGCCAATATCGGCAATTCGGCGGTCGCCTCCAACGTCGCCGCCGAAGTCGACAAGATGGTCTGGTCGATCCGCTGGGGTGCCGACACGGTGATGGATCTGTCGACCGGGCGCAACATCCACGATACGCGCGAATGGATCATCCGCAACTCGCCCGTGCCGATCGGCACCGTGCCGATCTATCAGGCGCCGGAAAAGGTCGGCGGCGTCGCCGAGGACCTGACCTGGGAAGTGTTCCGCGACACGTTGATCGAACAGGCCGAACAGGGCGTCGACTATTTCACCATCCATGCCGGCGTCCGCCTGCCGTACGTGCCGCTGACCGCCAAGCGCGTCACCGGCATCGTCAGCCGCGGCGGATCGATCATGGCGAAATGGTGCCTGTCGCACCACAAGGAGAGCTTCCTCTACGAGCGGTTCGACGAGATCACCGAGATCATGAAGGCCTATGACATCGCCTATTCACTCGGCGACGGCCTCCGTCCCGGATCGATCGCCGACGCCAATGACGAAGCGCAATTCGCCGAGCTCTATACCTTGGGCGAACTGACCAAACGCGCCTGGGCGCAGGACGTCCAGGTGATGATCGAGGGCCCCGGCCACGTGCCGATGCACAAGATCAAGGAGAATATGGACAAGCAGCTCGAAGCGTGCGGCGAGGCGCCTTTCTACACGCTCGGGCCGCTGACCACCGACATCGCGCCGGGCTACGACCATATCACCAGCGGCATCGGCGCCGCGATGATCGGCTGGTACGGCACCGCGATGCTTTGCTACGTCACGCCCAAGGAGCATCTCGGCCTCCCCGATCGCGACGACGTCAAGGTCGGCGTGGTCACCTACAAGCTCGCCGCCCACGCCGCCGATTTGGCGAAGGGCCATCCGGCCGCCAAGATGCGTGAC
>DASVNU010000159.1:0-1955 GCA_036383655.1 Sphingomonas sp.
GCTCCCGCTCCGGCACCACAGGCCGCCGTCCCCGCGCCTGACCTCACGACGCCGCCCGCCGACACGAATGCTGCTGCACCGCCTCCGGTGCCCGCTGCCGCACCGGTCGATGAGCCCGCCGCGCCCGCCGCCGACACAGCCTCGACCCAGTCGAACACGACGACCACTGAAGTGCCGTTCTGGGCATGGGTCGCCGGCGGCATCGCGTTGCTCGCGGTCATCCTCGGCGCGGCGCTCGCCATGCGCGGCCGCCGTCGCGACGATGACGAACCGGCCTATGGCGAGGACAGCTATGTCGAACCGCGGTCAGAGCCGGTCGCCGTCGCGCCGGTGATCCCGCCGATGCCGGTCGCCAAGGCCGAACCGCGCAAGGAGCCTGAATATCTGCGCCGCGCGGTGCCCGTCGGGGCGGCTGCCACCGCGATGGAGCCGGTCGTCGCGGCGCCGGACGCGGTCGAAATGTCGACGCCGCCGGCCGCCGACGTGGCCGAGCTCACCGCGGGCACCGCGCCGGTCGCCGAACGCCCATGGCTCGAATTCGCCATGCGCCCGGTCCGCGCCGGCACCAATGTCGACGAAGCCCTGGTCGAAATCGAACTGACCGTGGGCAATTCCGGGACGGTTCCCGCCCGGGACGTGCGGATCTCGACTTTCCTGCTGTCGAGCGATCCCAACGGGACCGAAATGGAGCGCCTGCTGCTGAGCCCGCCGTCGGATGCGACGACCGACCCCGTCACGATCAAGCCCGGTGAGGGCAAGCGGATCGACGCCACGCTCGCGTTGCTCAAGTCGGACATGGGCGAGACCCTGCCCGACACGATCCGGCCGATCATCGTCGCCGATGCCCGCTACACGCTCGAAGACGGGACCGAAGGCCGCACCTCGGCGTCGTTCGTGATCGGCGTGACGCCCGAAGAAGGCGGCCCGGGCCTCGATCCGCTCGAACTCAGCCGCGCGTCGATGCACGAGAATGTCGGCGCCGAACTGCGCGGCGAACCGCAACACGCCTGACGCTCCCTCAGGCCAGGGAACGCCCGTCCCGGACATCCGGGGCGGGCTTTTTTTTGTCGGGTGGATCCGCGATGGATTCGATTGCGCCCCAGTGCCGTAGCGTCCTAGGACGCTGCATCCCCTCCCAGGAGACTCGCTCGCATGATGAAGAAACTGGCGCTGTTGCCTCTGGTCGCTCTCGCCTTGACTCCCGCGCTCGCGCAGCAGGCCCCGATGTGGCCGCCGAACGGGGACGATATCCCGACCAAGTTTACGCCGCCGGTCGCCGCCAATGCCGACTACATCCAGCGCGAAGTCATGGTGCCGATGCGCGATGGGACTAAGCTCTACACCGTCATCGTCATCCCCAAAGGCGCGACCAACGCGCCGATCGTGCTGACGCGCACGCCGTACAACGCCAAGGGCAGGGCGAAGCGCGCCGACAGCCCGTCGATGCTGGCGACCTTGCCGCTGGCCGACGAGATCTTCGTCAAGAACGGCTATATCCGTGTCTATCAGGACATTCGCGGCAAATACGGGTCCGAAGGCGGCTATGTCGTGACGCGCCCGGTGGTCGGCCCGCTCAACGATACCAAGGTCGACCACACCACCGACGCCTATGACACGATCGACTGGCTGGTGAACAAGGCCAACCTGCCCGAATCCAACGGCAAGGTCGGGATGATCGGGTCGTCCTACGAAGGCTTCACCGTCGTCATGGCGCTGCTCCATCCGCACCCCGCGCTCAAGGTCGCGGCGCCGCAGAGCCCGATGGTCGACGGCTGGATGGGCGACGACTGGTTCCATTACGGCGCGTTCCGCCTCGCCAATATCGCCTGGCTCGGCGCGCAGACCGGTTATCGCGGCGACGGCAAGGCGCCCCCGACCGGCGGCTATGACGATTACGACAATTTCCGCGAGATCGGATCGGCCGGCGAATGGGCGAAGAAATCGGGTTACGACCA
>DASVNU010000160.1:0-8464 GCA_036383655.1 Sphingomonas sp.
CGGCGGTTCTGCTTACCCCTATGACAGCGGCAAGATGGGCTATCTCGCCGGCCGCGTGAGTTTCCTGTGGAAGCCGAGCGACCGATTCTCGGCATTATGGAAGACCGACTTCGACGCGCTCGATTCGGGCGCCTATCCGGCGTCGCCCTTCTCGCAACACAGCAACGCTTTTCCGGCCGCCAAGCGCGATCTTTACGACATCCAGCTCAATGCGCCGCAGGATGCTCGCGACACGTTCGTTCGCTCGGTGCTGAAGCTGGAGTATGACACGACCGGCGGCGTCAAATTCCGCTCGGTCAGCGGCTTCCAGACCGGCACCACCCTTTATCGAGCAGACTTGGACGGCACCGCATCGACCATCGTCAACGAGAGTTTCTTCGACAAGGTCACGGAGACGCAGTTCAGCCAGGAATTCAACATCATCTCGCCGGACAACCAGCGCTTTACCTGGCTGGTCGGCGGGTTCGGGATGTGGAACGCCTATTTCTTCCCCAGGCCGTTCACCAACTTCACGATCAACCTTTGCTATCCGACCACCACGGTAAACGCGTGCCTCTATCAACTGGCGGGCCGCAATCCGGAGCGTAACCTTGCCGCCTTCGGCCAGGTCGGCTTCCAGATCACGCCGAGCCTGAAGCTCGAACTCGGCGGTCGCTACACCGCCAGCCGTTCGACCAATTATGTCGACGTGCGGCAATATGGCACCCCGATCAGCCAGGTGCAGAGCGTGTCGTCGGACAATTTCTCCTACAAGGCGTCGCTCGGCTGGAAGGTGAATTCGGACCAGTTTCTCTACGGCTTCGTCGCCACCGGCTTCCGCCCAGGCGGGCTCAACGTGCCGGTTGGGCTGGGCGCACCCGCCCCGTTCAAGCCTGAACGGATCACCTCGTACGAAGCGGGCTGGAAAGCCAATTGGGCAGGCGGCCACGTTCGCACCACGGTCACCGGCTTCTATAACGACTACAAGAACTTCCAGGTCATCATCGGCTACCCGACTTTCCCGACCTTCGGGATCGAGCTCAACGTTCCCGACAGCACCAAGATCTACGGGTTCGAAGCCGAGGCGGAGGTCACTCTAGGCGGGTTCAAATTCGACGCCGGCGTCAACGTGCTGCACAGCGAGCTCGGCACCTTCTTCGCCAGCGATCCGCGCATCGCCGCTACCGGCGCGTGCGACCCGATGACCGGCAGCCCGACTCATGCGCCGAACTGCATCAATTTGAACGGCCGCCGCCAGACCTATGCGCCCAACGTGACGTTCAACGTGAGCGGCGAATATACGTTCAAGCTGGGCGACGGCAGCTCGATCACGCCGCGCGCCAATTTCGGGTACGTCGGCAATCAATGGGCGACGCTGTTCCAGAATCCGAACCTCGGCGACCGGCTCGATGCCCGCAAGATCCTCAACGCGCAGATCGCCTATGCGACGGGAACCTGGACCATCACGGCCTATGGCACCAACCTGACCAACCAGCATTATGTCGCGGCGCTCAACAGCGGGCTCTATTTCGCCGGAGCCCCACGCCAATACGGCCTCAAGGTGCTCAAGGTCTTCTGATTCCCAGCCTGGCCGGACATCCGCGCGCGAGCGACGGCGTCCGGCCTTTTCTTTCCCGCTTCCCCCCAAGGTACCATGCAACCCTACGGCCTGACGGTAGACAAGTTTCTGGATCACGCCGCCAAGTGGTTTCACGATCGCGAGATCGTCGGGGCGGAGGCTGGTCGGACCGTTTCCCGGAGCAACTATGCGACGTTGCGCGACCGCGGCAAGCGGATGTCAGGCGCGCTCGCGGCGCTGGGGATGGACGTGGGCGATCGCGTCGCGACGCTCGCCTGGAACACGCCGCATCACCTCGAACTCTATTATGCCGCGATGGGGGTCGGGCTGGTCTGCCATACGCTCAACCCGCGGCTGACCGCGGCGCACCTCGCGGCGATGATTGACGAGGCGGAGGACCGCGTGCTGGCGGTGGCTGCCGACTTGCTGCCGTTCGCACGCGACCTGGTCGCGGCGTGCCGATCGATCGAGCATGTCATCGTACTCGACGATTCGGTGTTCGACACCGATGATGCTGGTCGACAGGGGGTGCCGGTCTGGGGCCATGACACGTTGCTCGACAAACATGGCGCCGAGCTTGCGTGGGGCGGGTTCGACGAGAATCTGTCGGCCGGGCTCTGCTACACCTCTGGCACCACCGGCAGCCCCAAGGGCGTCGTTTACACGCACCGGTCGAACTATCTCCACACGCTGCGCGCGCTCCAGGCCGATGCGCTCGCGCTGACGGCGCGCGACGTGCTGCTGCTCGCGGTGCCGATGTTCCACGCCAATGGCTGGGGCCTGCCGTTCGCGGCCCCTGCGGCGGGGACCAAATTGGTGCTGCCCGGTCGGGTCATCGATGGCGCGAGCCTGGCGCAGCTGATCCAGAACGAGCAGGTGACGGTGGCCGTGGGCGTACAGACGGTGTGGCTGGCGCTCGCCGACCATGTCGAGGCGGCCGGAATTGCGCTGCCTAGCCTGACGCGCGTCGTGATCGGCGGCTCGTCCTGTCCCGATGCACTGATCCGGCGGCTCGAAGCGACGCTGGGCGCCGAGGTCCAGACGAGCTGGGGAATGACCGAATTGTCGCCGGTGGGGACGATCGCGCCGCCGGGCACGATCGATCCAGCGCGGGGGTCGGGGCGGCCGCCGATAGGGCTCGACCTCAAGCTGACCGATCCGGATGGCGCGACGCTGCCCGAGCAGCGCGGTGTCCAGGGGCATCTCAAGGTCAAAGGGCATAGCGTGATCGACCGCTATTTCCGCGCCGACAGCGACGCGCTCGATGAGGAAGGCTATTTCGATACCGGCGATCTCGCCTCGATCGATGCGTCGGGCAATCTGACCATCTGCGGCCGCGCCAAGGACTTGATCAAGTCGGGTGGCGAGTGGATCAATCCCAACGAGATCGAGACGATCGTCGGCGCGCATCCCGCGGTCCGCCATGTCGCGGTGATCGGGCGGCTCGACGCCAAATGGGGCGAGCGCCCGGTGCTGATCGTCGAAAGCGAGGGCAGGGCCGATTTGCGCGCCTTGCTCGACCTGCTGCGCGGCAAGGTGGCGGATTGGTGGATTCCGGATCGCGTGGCGGAAATCGCAACGATGCCGCTCGCCGCGTCGGGTAAGATCGACAAGAACCGTTTGCGCGCCGATTACGAAGCGGGGAAGATCGCGGCGGTCGCGATGGGGCGGTAGTGTTCCCTCCTGCCAATAACGCCCCTCCCCGGCGAAGGCCGGGGCCCCGTTTCGACGAAATTGAGAAGGCACTCTACCGCTGAGAATGCGCTGCGACTGGGCCCCGGCCTTCGCCGGGGTGGGACTTATTAGCCGCACCCCGCCGCTTTGGCCGGAATCTTGGGCGCCGCCAACCCGACATTCCAGTTCCAGCCGATCTTGCCGGTCGCCTTCTTGCGGCACATCACCGTCTCGTTGAGCGCGAACATGCCGGGCATCAAATCCTTGCTCGGCTCGGGCGTTGCGGTGAAATGCATGTAATTGGCGGCGGCGCCGTAAGCCGGCCAGGCCGGTGCCTTGGCCGCGACCGGATTGCCGTCGCGCGCGAAGCTGGTCCAGTAATCGAGCATCGCGTCGGACAGCGCATGCTCCTCGGGCGTGTCGGGAATCTTGGGCCAGTTGGGCCCGAGCGTTCCCGTCGTGCCGAACACGTAGGGCAATTCGCTGGCATGGAAGGCATGCAGCCCGGCCGCGTCCATCGCCGGATAGCCATGGTCGAACAGGTAGAGATAGGCGCGCTGGCCGAGAGCGGTCTGCTTGCGCGCCATGCGCTCGGCGGTCCAGCCGTAGAGCCCGTCGCGCGTGGTGGCGATGATGCTCTCCTTATAGTCGGTGGCGGGATAGAGTCTGAGGAAGGCGTCGGCGAGGTCGCCATAACGGTCGCGGATCGTCGCCTCATACTCGGCCGCAGTCGCAGGCGGCTTGGGCGCGAGGATCATCAGCGAGCGAATCTCGCCCTGGTTGAACCCGGCGAGCAAGGGCACCGGCGCCTGCTTGCCCTGATCGAACGCCTCGACCATCTGCTGCGGCAGGACCAGGCCATCGACTGTCCCCCAGGGGCCGTAGCCGAGCTTGGCCGCGCTATCGGTGATCGTCTGTGCGTCGATTCCGCGCAGCGCGGCGAGGTCGGGCGCCTGGAGCGCGCCGCCGAGCATCTGCCCGGCCGCTTCGCCCGATGGCGCGCCATAGACCGCCTTCTTGAGCTCGGGCATCGAGATCATATAGCCGCTCTCGGCAATCGCCTTGCTGTAGATCCCGCGCGCGAGCGGCGATTCGAGCAAATACATGACGCTGAGCGCGCCGGCGGATTCTCCCGCGATCGTCACGTTCTTCGGATCGCCGCCGAACGCCGCGATATTGTGGCGGACCCAACCAAGCGCCGCGGTCTGATCGAGCAGGCCGTAATTGCCCGACACATGCTGCGGCGATTCCGCCGTCAGCCCGGGATGCGCCAACCAGCCGAGCACGCCGAGGCGGTAATTGATCGACACGACGATCACGCCGCGTTCGGCCATGCGCTGACCGTCATAGGTCGCTTCGCGGCCCGATCCGCTGACGAGCGCGCCGCCATGAATCCAGAAAAAGACCGGCGCGTTCTTGGCGTTCTTCGGCATCCAGATATTGAGCGACAGGCAATCCTCGCTGACCGGTAGCGGCGCGGGGGGCGAATAAACCGAGGCCGATTTGCCCTGCGGCTGGACGCAGGCGGGACCGAAGGCAGTCGCATCGCGCACCGTCTTCCAGCGCTGCATCGGCGCGGGCGGGCGCCAGCGCATCGCGCCGACCGGTGGCACCGCATAGGGGATGCCGCGGAAGACCTGGATATCGCCATCGCTCGTGCCGCGCACGGCGCCTGAGGGAGCATCGACCACCGGGCCGGATTGCGCCACCGCGGGCGCCGACAGGAGCAGCGCGCCGAGCGCCGCGAGCGAAGCGAAACGGGTCATGCCTGGGTCCTTTCCTTCACCCGGATCACTCGGGCGAGCCAGAAGAAGAGCAAGATCGCGACCGGATAGACCGGCACGAGCGTGTAGAGCGCGGTGCGCAGCGAGTGCGCGTCGCCGGCGGCCTTGAACCAGTCGCTCGCGGCGCCGACCCAGGTCGGCCCGAGCCCGAGCCCGATGAAATTCATCACCAGCAGCAGCAACGCGCCGGCCAGCACACGCTGATCGGGCCGCACTTCCTCCTGCACCAGCGCCACCGAACAGGAGAGATAGACATAGTTGAACAGCATGGTGATGGTCAGCAACACCAGCGCGAGCGGCCAGCCCGGCGCCCAGACGAACGCCGCGTAGAACGGCATCGCGACGATCAGCGAGAGCGCCGGCGCGATCGCATAGACTCGCCGAGAATGCCGCGTGAAGCGGTCGATCACCCGCCCCGACACCAGCATCCCCGAGCACATGCCGACCAGCACGACGATCGCGTACCAGACCGCGATTTCCGGCATCGTCATGCCCTTTTCGCGGATCAGGAACAGCACCGCGAAATTGCCGACGCCATAAGTGACGAACTGCGTCGCGCCGCTCGCCAACGCTGCGAGCAGCAATATCGGATGGGTGAAGAACATGCCGATGGTCGGCCAGAAGCGGGCCTTTGCGGAGATCTCCTGCACCGCGGTAAGATCGGTCGCGCCCCGCGCGGGCTCGCGCAGGAATATCCGGACCAGAATTGCGGTGACGATACCGACCGCGCCGATCGCGATGAACGCGTCGCGCCAGTGGAAAAAGGCGGCGATCGATGCGCCGAACGCGATCCCCAGCGCCGCGCCGATCGGCGGCCCCAGATTATAGATGCCGAACGCGATGCCGCGGCGCCCGGGCGGGAAAGTGTCGGTGATCAGCGCATAGGATGGCGGCACGCCGCCCGCTTCGCCGAAACCCACCGTCATTCGCGCCATGACGAGCTGTGGGTAGGTAGCGGCGAGGCCGCAGGCGGTGGTCGCCCCGCTCCAGATCGCGCAGGCGAGCGCGACGATGGTGATGCGGTTCGACCGGTCGGCGAGCCAGCCGACCGGGACCGCGATGAAGCAATAGAAAAAGGCGAAATAGAGCCCGCCGATCAACCCGAGCTGACCGTCAGTGATGTGCAGATCGTCCTGGATCGGCTTGGCCAGGATGCCGAGCAGTTGGCGATCGAGAAAGTTGAGTACATAGACGAAGGTCAGCGTACCGAGCATGACCCAGGCCCGGGCCGAGGTGGCGGGGGCGGCGCCGGGCGCCGTCGCGATCGTCGCGGCCATTACCGTACGTGCCGGAGGGCGGAGTCGCGCCGGGCGCGGCCGCGTGGCGGACGCAATGCCGTCAGAAAATCCACTATCCTCTCCCCGGCTTTTGCTCTTGGTCGCGCATGATGATGCGAAGCCGCAGCGAGTGTCAACATATACATTATCGAGCGGGTGAATATTATGGAGAGCCGCGAAGCGCTTGACGCTGGCGGACGAGGCTGGAAGGACCATCACGTGACCACGACCGCCCAACCGCCGCGCCGGTCGCGCAAGGCCGAGCAACGCGCGGAAACGATGGAGCAGATTCTCGACGCGGCCGAGGACCTGTTCTCGCAACACGGCCTGTATGGCACCACGTTGAAGGACGTCGCCAAGCAGGTCGGCGTCCACCACACATTGCTCAATTACTATTTCGCCGACAAGAAAGCGCTGTTCGACGCGGTGTTCGCGCGGCGCGCGGTGGTGACGAGCGAGCGCCGCATGAAGGCGCTCGACGATTACGAAGCAGCGTGCGGCGGCAAGCCGACGGTGGAGGGCGCGTTGCACGCGTTCCTCGACACCGATCTCGACCTCTACATCACCGGCGGAGAGGGCTGGCGAAACTACGCCAAGCTGGGCGCGCAGGTCGCCAACACGCCCGAATGGGGCGCCGAGTTGATGGACCAGCATTTCGATCCGGTCGTGCTGCGGCTGATCGATCTGCTCAAGAAGGCGCTGCCCGACTGCGCCGAGGCCGACATCTTCTGGGGATATCATTTCGTCACCGGCGCGCTGATGCTCACGCTCGCGCGCACCGGGCGCATCGACAAATTGTCGGGCGGGGTGGCGCGGTCGGACGATTTCGTCGCGATCAAGGACCGCATGGCCAAGTTCATGGCCGCCGGGTTCCGTTCGATCTGCGACTGATCCTGGCGGACTTGAACGAGGCTCACTTCGGCCAGCGGATCGGACGTCACGCTCAGCTTAAAAATAGGCTGCGGAGCCGAAAACACCCTTGAACCGCACCTGCACGGAATTATCTGCCTGAGCAGTCATTGCCGAGGCAGATATATGCAGCCTTTCTACACAATCGAGAATTTCCGCGCGGAAACCTGCCTCGGGTACCTCCTCCGCCGCGTCCACAAGCTGAGCGTCGCGCAGATCGAGCCCATGCTCGAAGAGATGGGCGTAGGGATGACGCAATGGGTCGTCCTCAGCCTGGTGGACAATGGCATCGCGACGACCTGCCGCGGCCTCTCGCGCAACATGGGCCACGATAGCGGGGCGATGAGCCGGCTGGTCGATCAGCTGGTCGCCAGCGGGTTGCTCGCGCGGGTGCGCGACGACCTTGACCGGCGTGTCAGCAATCTCGTGGTCACCGAGGCGGGCGAGGCCGTTCTGGCGAAAAGCGCCTCGCCGATGGTCGAGGTCTGGAACGACATCCTCCGCGATATCGAGCCCGAGGAGATCTCGCGGACGATCGGCACGCTCGCGCGGTTGCTTGGGCAGCTCGAAGAACGCGAAGCCGAGGCGGCGGAGGCCTGACATGACGAAACGGATCGGGCTGAGCGCGGCGATCGCGCTGTTGCTGGCCGGCTGCGCGGCGCCCAGCGAACCCATCGCGGTGAAACCGATTTCCCCGGTGTCGCTCGGGCTCGGCGATACGCCCGCCCCGCTCGTCCAGGCGGATTGGTGGACCGGGTTGGGCGACCCGCAACTCGATCGCATCGTCGGCGATGCCTTGTCGGGCAGCCCGACGCTCGACGCCGCGACCGCTCGGGTTCGCGCCGCGCAGGCGGCGGTATCGGGCAGCGAGGCGGCGCGTCGGCCGAACGTCGGCGCCGATGCCAGCGAACAGTTCGAACGGCTGAGCAGCGTCTACATCATCCCGCCGCCTTATGGCGGGACGTTCCGCTGGATGGGCGACGCCCAGGTCAACCTCAGCTGGAACCTCGATTTCTGGGGCAAGCAAGCCGCCGCGATCCGCCAGGCCAAGAGCGGCGCCGATGCCGCCAAGCTCGATTACCAGGCGGCGCGGCTCGCGCTCGCCGGCTCGGTCGTCCAGACCTATGTCGAACTCGCGCGTGCCGAACGCCAGGTCGCGCTCGCGCAATCGACCATCGCGCAGCGCGAGCAATCGGCGAAGTTCGCGCGGATCCGCGTGCGTAGCCAGCTCGACAGCAACATCGATGTCCAGGCGGCGGACG
>DASVNU010000161.1:0-10122 GCA_036383655.1 Sphingomonas sp.
GTGCCGCGGCAGCAGCGGCGCTGGCCGCCGCGGTCCTGGCGCCCGCGCTGATCGCGCCGGCTTCCTCCGCTTATCTGGTAGCGACCGGAGCGGGCGAACGCCGCACGGTGGCGCTGGGTGACGGCACCAGCATCGAGCTGAGCGGAAGCACCGCGCTGCGGCTCGACCGCGCGGATTCGCGCGTCGCGGCGCTCGAACGGGGCGAGGCGCTGTTCCATGTCCGCCACGATGCCGCGCGACCGTTCACGGTGACCGCCGGTGGGATGACGATCCGCGACCTGGGCACCGTGTTCAACGTCGCCAACGACCGCCATGGCCTGACGGTCGCGGTGTCCGAAGGGTCGGTGCTGTTCCGGTCGGGACGCGCCGCCCGCACGCTCGGCGCCGGCGATGCGCTGACGGTGCGCGGCGAGGGACGGGAGGTCGTCGCGACGCGGATCGCGCCCGACCTGGTCGGCGGCTGGCGGACCGGGATGCTGAGTTTCGACAATCAAACGGTCGGCGATGTCGCCGCAGCGCTCGAGCGGCTCTATGGATTCGACCTGGGACTGGAGGACGGCTTGTCCCGGCGCCCCTTTACCGGCATGGTCCGCTTCACGGGGGTGGCCGATCGGGATGTCCCGCATCTGGCGGAGCTGGTCGGGGCGACGTGGCGGCGTGACGGAGAGCGATGGATCCTGTCTGGCGGAGGATCGGCGTCGCGCTAGGGCGCGCACGCGCGGCCGGTTGCGTCCCGGCCTTGCCGTCTCCCTGATCGTACTGACGGTTTGCCTGCCGTCCGCGGCCTTCGGCCGCGACACGACCATCTCGATTCCGGCGACGACACTCGACGTCGCGCTGATGACGCTCGCACGCGAGGCCGGGCTCGAGATCACCAGCACCGAAGCCGGATTACGGTCGATCCACACGCGTCCGGTCCAAGGGTCCATGCCGGTACGCCAGGCGCTCGACCGGCTGCTGGACGGCACCGGGTATCGTGCGATCGCCATGGCCGGGGGATATCGCATCGTGCGCGCGCCCGACGACATCGTCGTGACCGCCAGCAAGCAGCGCGTCACGCTATTGCGATATCCGGGGAGCCTCTCGGTGATCGATCCGGAGCAATCGCCCCCCGCGGCGACGGGGACGATGACCGATCTCGCGTCGGGCGTGCCGATCCTGCAAAGCACGCAACTGGGCGCTGGACGCAACAAGGTATTCATCCGCGGCATCGCCGACAGCAGCTTCAGCGGCACCACCCAATCGCCGGCCAGCATCTATCTGGATGATGTCCAGCTGACCTATTCCGGGCCCGATCCGGGCTTGCGGCTGTACGATATGCACCGGATCGAAGTGTTGGAGGGCGCGCAGGGCACGCTCTACGGCGCCGGTGCGATCGGCGGCGTGATACGGCTGACGTCCAATCCCGTCGATCCGTCCGCGGTGGCAGGGGCAATGTCGGGTGGCATCACCGCGACCCAGGGGGGCGTGATCGGTTTCGATGTCGCCGGGATGATCAACCTGCCGATCGTGAGCGACCGGCTCGGGATTCGCGCGGTCGCCTATGACGTGCGCGAGGGCGGCTATATCGATGATGTCGGGCGCGGCCTGAAAAACATCAACCGCAGCGACACGGCAGGGGGACGGCTGGCGCTGCGGCTCGACCCCGGGGATGGCTGGCGGGTCGAGGCGAGCGGCGCGGGCCAGTGGATCGACACGCGCGACGGCCAATATGCCGAGGCCGCCGAACCGCCGCTGACGAGGCGATCGCGCATCGCCCAGCCGTTCGACAACCGGTTGCTGTTCGGCCGCCTGACGGTGACCAAGGATTGGGATAGCGGGCTGCGGTTCTTTTCGGCGACCGGGGTCGTCGGCTATCGCTCGACCGACCAGTTCGACGCCACGCCGCGACGTCCGCCGGGCATGGCGTCCCCGCCGGTCATCTATATCGCGAACCGCGACAAATGGCTGTTGAGCCAGGAGGCGCGCCTGTCGCGTTCAACCCCCAACGGCAATTCCTGGGTCGCGGGTTTCACGCTGGTCAGGGATCAGGACATATTGTCGCGCGCCGTCGGCTCGCCCGACAAGGCGTTAGACATCATCGGTGTGACCAACGTCACCAAGGCGGCGTCGGTGTTCGCCGAGGCGACGATCGCGCTGCTGCCGCACCTTTCGGTGACGGCGGGAGGACGCGCCACGACGGCACGGACCGACGGCGACCCGTCGAGCACGCCGCGATCGGTCAATTTCGTCAAAGGCCGGTTGAGCCGACGCTTCGACCCGACGCTAGCCTTGTCATGGCAGTTCGCCCCCCATTTCGCATTGTTCTCCCGGTTCCAGACCGGATACCGGACTGGTGGACTGGCGGTCGCGCCGGGTATCGGCCGGGTCGCCGACTATCGATCGGACGCGATCACGGTCGGTGAGATCGGCATTCGCAAGCTTCGCGACGGCGCGACCGGCCTGGCCTTTTCGGGCAGCGTGTCGATCGCGCGCTGGCGCAACATTCAGGCCGATCTCATCAATCGCCGCGGCCAGCCCTATACCGACAATATCGGGAACGCCCGGATCAAGGCCGCCGAAGGGGCGATCGACTGGGTTCCGGTCGCCGGACTGCACGCCGAAGCGTCCTTCCTGGTGACCAATAATGAAGTGTCGGGCCCGATCGCCGATCAGTCGGCCGACAACAACCGCCGCTTGCCGGAAACGCCGCCGTTCGCCGGACATTGGGGGCTATCCTACGAATGGGCCACGGGCGGCACCGTCCCGCGGATCGGGATCGATGCCGATTATGTCGGCAGGTCGGTGCTCGGCACGGGCGATCTCCTCGATGTGAGCCAGGGAAATTATTGGCTGCTGGGACTGTCGGCGGGCGCCCGGCGGGGCCGGGTGCGCATCGATCTCTCGGTCGACAATTTGACCGACAACCGGGCAAGCCGCTTCGCCTATGGCAATCCGTTCTCGCTGACCTATCGCGACCAGACCACGCCATTACGTCCCCGCAACGCCCGGCTGGGGGTCGGATTTAGTTGGTAAGGCCCGGCCGCGCGGCAATTCGTGACATCAGATCGCCGTGATGGCCGCTCTATCGGCCGCGACGGCGCCGTTCCTGAGCATGGTCCGATCGGGGTCGGCGCGCGTGGCGGCGACGCTCCAATAGGCCTTGCAGGCGGCGATCGTCAGCGGAACCGCGCCGAGAAAGATGAACACCAGATCGCCCGGCAGCCGCATCCATTCGAGATCGCGGGCAAGCGCGCCGCCGGTGTAATCGAGACTGCGGGCGTGCCAATAGCCGTGTTCAACGACATCCCACACTTGCGCCACACCTGATGGAAACAAGCTCAGCGCCACCATCAAGGCAAGGCCGCCATTGGTCCCCCAAAAGCCGATGCGGATATATTTCTCGACGCCCGGCCAGCGGGCCTGATCGGTCGTCTGGCGCAGCACGAATACCATCAAGGCGATGGCGAGCATGCCGAACACCCCCATCATCGCGGCATGGCCGTGATTGGGAGTCATGATCGTGCCGACCTCGAAATAGCTGACGATCGGCAAGTTGATCGAAAAACCGAATACGCCAGCACCGAGGAAATTCCAGAACCCTACTGCCATCAGGAAATAGAAGGTCCATTTGTGCGGGATCGCCGTCACGGGGCCGCCGGCCTGCGAATCCCCGCGGGTCGTCCGAACGAAGTCCCATGCATCGAGCGTCAGCAGCGTCAGCGGCACGACTTCGAGCACCGAGAAGATCGCCGAGGCCGCCATGTTGACCTGGGTCTGCCCGGAAAAATACCAATGGTGCCCGGTGCCTACCAGCCCGCCGACGAAATAGAGGATCGCGTCGAGATAGATGACCCGCAACGCGGTGTTTCGCCCGGTCAGCCCGAGCTGGAACAGCATCAAGGCGACGACCGTCGTGGCGAAGAATTCAAAGAATCCCTCGACCCACAGATGGATGATCCAGAAGCGCCAGGTATCGACCACGGTGAAGTTGGTCTTCGCCCCGAAGAACAGCGCCGGCAGATAGAAGATCGGAATGGCCAGCGCAGCGAGCAGGAACATCCGGGCGAGCGGCCGCGCATGGACGTTGGTCACCTTGCCCGGCCGTGCGATGACCCACAGCAGCGCGAACCAGCCGAGCAATCCGACCACCAGCAGCAATTGCCAGAAGCGGCCGATCTCGAGGAATTCCCATCCCTGATTGCCGAACCAGAACCACCAATCGCCCAGCAATCCGGAAATGCCCGCCCATTCGCCCAGCAGGCTGGCGCCGATCACGACGGCGAAGGCGGCGAACAGCAGATGGATGGCGATCGGGAACCAGCTCGGCTCGTCCTGGCGCAACGTACGGCCCAGAAACAGCGCGGCCGCGACATAAGCGGTGGCGATCCAGAAAATCGCCGTCTGCAGATGCCAGATCCGCATCAGATTGCTGGGGAAGATCGTCTCGAGCTGGAATCCGTAAAAGCTCGTCGGGTCGGCCCGGTAATGCGCAACCGCGGCGCCGACCAGGGTCTGCATCAGGAACAGCAGCGCGACCACCACGAAGAATTTCACCAGCGAACGCTGTCCCGCGCTGGCATGGCCGGGAGTGACTTGCGGCACGGCGGTGTGGCCGCGCGTGATCCAGCCGAGATAATCGAACTTGCCAAAGGCGAGCAGGACCGCCGCGATGCCGCCGAGCAGGACGATGAGACTGAGCAAGCTCCACAGCAGCGCGCCGGCGACGGGCACATTGCCGACGTCCCGGTCGTATGGAAAGTTGTTGGTGTAGGAATAGGTCGTGCCCGGCCGATCGGCCACCGATGCCCAGGCGGCCCAGGAAAAGAATGCGCTGAGGTCGCGCAGTTCCGCAGGATCGGTGATCAGATTCGGTTTGAGCCCGCCGTTGCGCGTCGAGTCGGTGAAATAGGCCGTCCACCGCGCGGCTTGCGCGCGATAGGCAACGGCCTCGGCGGGCGTCAGGCGAAGCGTCGCGTTGGGCGCATCGTAGCGATTGGTTTTCAGCGTCGCGGCGACCTGGGCGCGGATCGAGGCCACCTGGACCCCGTTCAACTGCTCCAGCGGCTTCCCGAACTGCTCCCGCGCCAGCGTGGTGGCGACGCTGTCGCCGATCTGGTGAAGCGTTTCCGCGGCGAAATCTGGACCCAGATACGCGCCGTGCCCCCAGATCGACCCGTTATCCATCAGGCCGTAGCGCAGGAACACGGCCTGCCCCGAACCGACCTGCTCTGCGGTGAACACGCTAGCCCCCTGGGCATCCACGACATAGGTCGGGATCGGCGGCGCATTTTGGTAGGACAGGTTGGTGATGCCGATCAGCCCGGCAAAGCCGAGGATCATCACCACCAGGACCCAGCGTATCCACCATTTCGAAAGTGGAACGACTTCGGGATCCAGCTTGGGTTGTGCGGCATCGTCCATCACGCTCTCCCGGCGAAGCCGAGGACGTGATACCTAATACGACCGTGTCGGCACACGATCGCACCAAGGCGCGCGACCGAAATACCCCTTAGGGCCCGTCGTCGAACGCCAGATTTATGCTGCAATTAGCCCGGTACGGAGTCATGCGCCCCTAAGGTCGGGTATGCAAACGAATTGGCGCCCACATCGGTGGAGTCGGCGCGCGACATCGGCAGGGATCGAGCAGGCGTTGAATCTCTCGCGGTCACCAGCGCTACGCCACTGGCAATCGCCGCCGCGACGCGCCGCGAAGGACCCCTCAGGCCCTGCGGACCTTTTTCGCCACTTCCTGCAGACCCAGCCGCTCCACCCCCGCCTTGGCCAGCGCCATCGTGCCGTCGAACCCGGCCAGCGCGGCGATGGCGAGGCGGTTGGCCAGCGTCGGCCGCAGCAACAGCAGGTCGCAGCAATCGACCCCGCCGGTCGCGAACTGGCGTTTGTGCTGGCCGTCGCCCTCGGTGAAGTCGAAGCGGCGGCAGGCGGGGTCGGCGAACAAGTCGCGCAACGCCTCGACCTGAAGCACGGCGCCGACCGACAGGTCGCCGAACCGCGGATCGTGGCCGACATATTCGTAGATGACGGTGCCGTCATGGACCGGGCAATAAAGATAGGCCGCGGGCTCGCCGCCGACATACAAGAGCCAGGCGCGGACATTGCCGTCCGCCGCCATGAGGTACATGCGCTGGACGAAATCGGGCGTGTCGGGCAGGCCCGCGCCCATCAGCTTTTCCTGATAGGTGGCGAGCGCGAGGTGGCGTGCGACCTCGTGGAAATCGCGCAACTCGGCGGGGGTCGCATAGCGGCGGATGTCGAGCGTGCCGCCAGAGGCGGCGGCGACCTTCTTCGCCTTGCGCTTGATGCCCGAGCGCGTGTTCGACGACAGGCGATCGAGATAGGCATCGAACCCGATCGTCAGATCGGCATAGCGTCGCGTGTAAAGCTGGCGCGTGAAGGCGATCGCAGGGCTCGCCGCGAACGCGAGCGCATGGCGATGATGCTCGGCGAGCGAGGTGACGAGATAGCCGTCGGCGGCCGGATCGAGCGGTGACAGATCGGGCAGGTCCCCGTCGAGCGCGTCGTCGAGACTGAGCGGCACGCGAACGAGATCGCGGCGGATCGAGGCGAGCGTGCGCGCGCCGATCTGGAACTTGAGCGGTAGCGGGCGTGCGCCAGAAGTCGTTGGGGTCACGCCGCGCGCTCCTCGACCAGGTTGGACCAGAGCTGTTCGGCCTGGCGCCAGCGCGTGCGCAGCATGTTGGGAGCCAGTGGCGTCGCCTGCCCCGCGGCGGCGAAATCGGGCAGGTCGCGGAACCAGGTCGTCGGCAAGGTACCGCGCGCATCGGCGAGCATCGCGCACAGTCCCTCGAACCGCGCGACATGGACGCCATTGGCACGCTTGCCGGCACGGTTGGCGAGTTCGAAGCTGTGACTGACGACGGTTACCGCCTCATGCTCCTCGGCCACCGCATGGTCGAGCGCAGCGCGCATCTCGCCCTGCGACAGCGCGCAGATCTGGAAATGGCGCAGATTGCCCGGCACATCCTCGATCACCGTTACCGGCACCTCGGTCACGCCATTGTACGCGACGGGCGCGATCTGGCGTTGCGGCAGGCCGATCTGGCTGGGCCAGGGCGCGTCGGCGCCGTTATGGCTGCTGTCGTAGCGGAACCCGAGGTCGGCGAGCGCGACCAGCGTGGCGTCGTTGGCGGCATAGCTACCGGCGCGGAAGGCGACCGGATCGGACGCGCCGCATGCCTTGAGCAGGTCGCGTGCGCCGGCGATCAGTGCGCGCTGTTCGTCGAGACTATAGTCGATCAGTTCGAACCGGCCCGAGCTCTTGCCGGCGTCGTCCACCTTCGCGCCCGCCCAATTGGGGTGCATGTGGAGCTGGACCTCCTGCCCTGCGGCGAGGATCGTTTCGACCACCGGGCGGATCGCGTCGAGCCCGAACACCATGGTCGGCATCGGATCGACGAAGAACGTGCCCTTGAGGCCATGGCGGCCAAGCATATCGAGCTGATAGCGAATGCCGACGCCGGCCGGGTCGAGCGAGCGCTCGATCTGGGTCGCAAGGTCGCAACCGGCGGCATGATGACGCCACATCAGCTCGGTATCGATGGTGAGGAACACGGCTGTCACGCCGCCGGGGGATAGCGGCAGACGGTGAAGATTTTGCCAATCCCCGGAAAGCTGGAGATTGCCCGCAACCACTCCCCTCCCGCTTACGGGAGGGGTTTGAGGGAGGGCATGTCAACGTCTGCGCGGAAGGAACAAGCCCTCCCCTAGCCCCGCACCGGGTGAACGATGCCCCGCATCGTTCAGGCCATGCCGGGGGCATGGCCGACCCGGTGCGCGCAAGCGGGAGGGGAAATGGCGCAGGTCAGGCGTGTTCGACGACCGAAAGCCGGACCGCGAGATTGCCCCGCGTCGCTTCCGAATAGGGGCAGACGATGTGCGCGGCGTCGACCAGTTCCCGCGCGGTCGCGGCGTCGATCCCCGGCAGGTCGACCGCGAGCGCCACATCGAGCCCGAAGCCGCGGCCGTCGTCACGTTGGCCGATGCCGACGCTGGCGGTGACCTTGGCGTCATCGGCGATGCGAATCTTGCGCTGGCCGGCGACGAAGCGGATCGCACCGAGGAAGCAGGCTGCATAGCCAACACCGAACAATTGTTCGGGATTGGTCCCGCCACCCGCGCCGCCGAGTTCCTTCGCGGTCTGCAGTTCAACGTCGAGCAGGCCGTCTTCGCTGCGGCCATGGCCAGTGCGGCCGCCGGTCACGGTGGCGCTGGTGCGGTAGAGAATGTCCATGTCGGGCTCCTTTAATATATTGCGATAATTATTATCGCGATTCGCCAGATAGTGCCTGCCGCGCCCTTGTCAAGACAAAACTTATCGCGATATACGTTCGATATGGAATTTAGCGACGGACGTGCCCGATGGATGTGATGAAACTCGACGACCAGCTCTGCTACGCGCTCTATTCGGCGAGCATGGCGGTGCAGCGCGCGTACAAGCCGTTGCTCGATCAGATGGGGATCACCTATCCCCAATTCCTCGTGCTCAACCTGTTGTGGCATGACGGTCGGCAGAATGTCGGCGGCCTGGCCGACAAGCTCGCGCTCGAATCGAGCACGCTGACGCCGTTGCTCAAGCGGCTCGAGGTTGCCGGCCTGGTGACGCGGACGCGCAACCCGAAGAACGAGCGCGAAGTGCTGATCGAGACCACACCAGCGGGCGAGAAACTGAAGGCGGAAGCGGGATGCCTGGCCCAACGGCTGGTCGAGGCGTCGGGCACGCCGGTCGCCGCGATCGTCGACCTGAACGCGCGGGTGAAAGACTTTCGCGACCGCGTCTATGCCGGATCGTGACGGTCAGGCGTCCGCCGCCGATCGCGCGGCGACGAGCGACCGGATGAGGTCCGCGACCTCGCTGGTCGCGGGATTGTAGACGATCATCGCCAAATCGGGCCGGCCATCGACTCCGAAGATCGAGAATTCCAGCTCGATCAGGCCGAGTTCGGGATGGCGCAGTCGCTTGGTGCCTTCGGCATGGCCGACCACGTCGTTGTCGCGCCACAAGGCCTCGAATTCGGGACTGGTCCGCGACAATTCGTCGACCAGCCGCGCCGCTTCCTCCCCGGCGCCGGCGCCGGCGCGCGCGACATCCGCGCGGAACGACGCCACGACGAACCGCGCGACGCTCTGCCAGTCCTCCTGCACCGCCCGTGCGCGCGCGTCCGAGAACATCATGCGCAGGATGTTGCGCTGGTCGGGCGCGAGCTTGGCATAGTCGGTCAGCAGCGCCGCGGCCGCCTCGTTCCACGCCACCACGTCCCACATCGCCGTCTTGATCAGCGCGGGACTCGACGACAGCGCGTCGAGCACGCGCTGCAACCGCGGCGTCACTCCTTGCTCGCTTTTATACCGCGTTGCCGGCGGACGCCCAAGGCCGAGGATGAACAGATGCTCGCGCTCGGGCTCGGTCAGCATCAGCCCGGCGGCGATGCGGTTGAGGACGTCGGCTGAAGGCGCCCCTCCCCGGCCCTGTTCCAGCCAGGTGTACCAGGTCGGGCTGATATTGGCCCGCTGCGCGACTTCCTCGCGGCGCAGACCGGGTGTGCGGCGACGCCCGCCGGAAAAACCCAACGAAGCCGGATCGAGGCGAGCGCGGCGGTCGCGCAGGAAGCTGCCGAGTGGATTGGCGGTTTCGACGGGCATTTCAGTTTTCCTGGGCGATCCTGTTGGAAATTATACCATGATAAGGTCACTACTTTAACGGGATAGTGTTTAGAGCGACATGGGCCTTCGAACAATATCGAAAGGCTGTTCCATGCGTGTCTTCCTCACCGGCGCCACTGGCTTCATCGGCTCGCGCATCGTCCCCGAACTGCTCGCGGCGGGGCATGAGGTGCTCGGCCTGACGCGGTCCGATGCCGGCGCGCGATCGCTCGAGGCGGCCGGCGCGCAAGTCCATCGCGGCACGCTCGAGGACCCCGACACTCTCCGCACGGGCGCCGAACAGGCCGATGCGGTGATCCACACCGCGTTCGATCACGATTTCTCCAACTTCCTGGCGAATTGCGACAAGGACCGCCGCGTCATCGAGGCGATGGGTGAAGCGCTCAAGGGCTCGGACCGCCCGCTGCTGATCACCTCGGGCACCGGCATCGGCAGTCCGGA
>DASVNU010000162.1:0-2026 GCA_036383655.1 Sphingomonas sp.
ATAGAAGCCGACGATGCCGTTGACCTTGCTGCTCGACCATTGGAACTGGAATTCCTGGCTGGTCTGCTCGTTACGATAGACCGCGGGCACGTCGACATCGACCGACGGCGTCGAATCGAAGTCGATCGGGGTGAAGCTGCGGTCCTTGCGCCACGCGCTGATCGACTTGAAGGTCAGATGGTCGGTCAGCTTGGCGGTCGCCGTCATCGACAGGCCGCCGGCCTGGATATCCTGTTTGGGGAAATTGAGCCCGGCATTGGTGTCATAGACATTGTCGAGCACCGGCGATCCGGTCAGCTTGCCGGCGAACAGGCGGTGGCCGTTGCGCGGCGCCGACTTGTCATGGGTATAGTCGCCGGTGATGCGGACGAGCAGGCGGCTGTCGGGCGTTTCGAACTCGATCGTGCCGCGGCCCGCCCAGATGTCCTTGTTGTAATTGTCGATGCCCAGATTGCGGTTGCGGCCGAACCCGTCGCGAGTCAGCCGCGCGCCGGACACGCCGATGCGCAGCATCGACCCGATCGGCGCGGAGAGGCTGACGATGCCGTCGGCCTGGTTGTACGATCCATAGCTACCGCGCGCGGCGACTTCGAAATGGTCGGGCAGCCGGCGGGTGACATATTTGACCGCGCCGCCGATCGTGTTGCGGCCATAGAGCGTGCCCTGCGGCCCGCGCAGCACCTCGATCCGCTCGACGTCATAGATGTCGAGCACCGCGGCCTGGGGACGGTTGAGATAGACGTCGTCGAGATAGATGCCGACACCCGCCTCGAACCCTGGCACCGGATCCTGCTGGCCGACGCCGCGGATGAAGGCGGCGAGCGTCGAATTGGTGCCGCGCGCGTCCTTGATCGTCGTGTTCGGCGTGGTGTTCTGGATGTCGGTCAGATCGACCGCGCCCATCTTGTCGAGCTTGTCGGCGGTGAACGCGGTCACCGCGATCGGCACGTTGAGCAATGTTTCCGACCTGCGCCGCGCGGTGACGACGATATCGCCCGTCGTGTCGCCATTCGCCTGGGCATCGTCCGCGGATGAGGAGGCCGTCGGAGAGGCCGCCGGCGTTTCCTGCGCGTAGGCGGGGCCGGCGAACAATGCGGTGGCGGCAGCGCCGAGATACAGCGCGCGCACGTGACGGTGACGAATCATCCCTTCAAACCCTCCCAATGGTCTATCGTTCGTGCGGGAAAATGACCCGGTTGAACGCTTGTTGATCCGCCCTATACTGAAACCTGAACCGGGTTTCAACTTCCGGCGAGACGGGGAGGCAAAAGAATGGTCCAGCGTGGCTCAACTGCAACGCTCGATGCCACCGCCAGCGAAGGAAAAGCGCCACGCACCGAGCGCGGGCGGCGGACATTACGCGCGCTGCTCGACGCGGCCGCGATCGAATTCGGCGAAAAGGGATTTCACGAAGGATCGATCAGCGGGATCACGCGCCGCGCCGGCGTCGCGCTGGGCAGTTTCTACACCTATTTCGATTCGAAGGACGCGATCTTCCGTGCGCTCGTCCGCGACATGTCCGACCAGGTGCGCGACACTGTCGCCCCGGCGATTCGCGCCGCACCCGACCAGATCGCGGCCGAACGCGCCGGCTTGCTGAGCTTCCTCGAGTTCGTGCGCGGCCACAAGGAGATCTACCGCATCATCGACGAGGCCGAATTCGTCGATCCCGCCAGCTTCCGCGCGCATTACGCGACCACTGCCGAGCGAATCGAACAGCGGCTGAAAGCGGCCGCCGAGCGCGGCGAGATCCGCGACGACGTGTCCGACGTCCACGCCTGGGCAGTGATGGGAATGAACGTGTTCCTGGGGCTGCGTTATGGCGTGTGGGATGAGGATCGCACGCCCGAGGGGGTGGCGGATACGGTCGCGGAGTTGCTGCGGGATGGATTGCGGGCGCGGTAGGGCTAGCTGGGTACGGCCTTTTATCCTTCTCCCCTTGTGGGAGAAGGATAGCGGAGCTTGGCAGCTTGCTGCCTAGCGAAGCTTGGATGAGGGGAGCGGCGCGTACGCGCCGCGCGCCCCC
>DASVNU010000163.1:0-17247 GCA_036383655.1 Sphingomonas sp.
TTCGGCACGCGTACCGAGACCAAGAACGTCAATTCGATCCGCTTCGTCATGCAGGCGATCGAGCATGAGGCGGCGCGCCAGGTCGAAATGCTCGAATCGGGTGGCAAGATCGTCCAGGAAACGCGGCTGTTCAATCCCGACACCGGCACGACGCGGTCGATGCGCTCGAAGGAAGATGCGCACGATTACCGTTATTTCCCCGATCCCGACCTGCTGCCGCTCGAACTCGACGATGCGTTTCTCGAGGCGTGCCGCGCGAGCCTGCCCGAACTGCCCGGCGCCAAGCGCGCACGGTATGAGGCGCAGGGAATCACGCCGTATCAGGCCAATGTGCTGACCGCCGAGGTCGAGATCGCACGCTGGTTCGATAGCTTGCTCGATCAGGGTGCCAAACCGGTCGCGGCGGCAAATTGGGTGTCATCCGAACTGTTCGGCGCGCTCAACCGACTGGGCAAGGACATCACCGAATCGCCGGTCTCCCCCGGCCAGGCGGCCGAACTGCTTGCGCTGATCGGCGACGGCACGCTGTCGGGCACGCTTGCCAAGCAGGTGTTCGAGGTGATGCTCGAGACCGGCGACGCGCCGGGAAAAATCGTCGAGGAACGCGGGCTCAAGCAGACCAGCGATACCGGCGCGATCGAGAAGGTGATCGCCGACGTGCTCGCGAACAATCCCAACCAGCTTGAGCAGTATCGCGGCGGCAAGGAGGCGTTGTTCGGCTTCTTCGTCGGCCAGACGATGAAGGCGATGCAGGGCAAGGCCAATCCGGGCGTGGTCAACGACCTGCTCAAGAAGGCGCTGTCCTGAGCGAGACCGGGCGGCGGTTCGCGCCGATTGATCGGTTGCCGCCGCGTGCATGGCGAAATAGGCTTGGCTCAGAGGAGCGAGGACGATGCGGCGACTGATCACCCTGACGTTGGGATTGTTGGCGACGCCGGTGCTGGCGCAGACGAGCCCGGCACCCGGTCCCCAGCCCGTGCCGACGCCGAGCGTTGCGCCAACGCCGGCCGCCGCGCTCCCACGGGTCCAGATCACGACGACGGTGGGAAGCTTCACGGTCGAGGTAGAGGTGATCAAGGCGCCGGTTACCGCCGCCAATTTCCTGCACTATGTCGACCAGAAGAAGCTCGACGGCATCACTTTCTATCGAACGTGCAAAGTCGCCGACAAATTCGGCTTCGTGCAGTTCGGCACCAATGGCGATCCCAAGCGGACACTGCCGCCGATCAAGCATGAGCCGACGACGATCACCGGACTCAAGCACCTCAACGGCACGCTGTCGACCGCGCGGCTGGCGCCGGGCTCGGCACGCGGCGATTTTACCGTGAGCGTCGGCGACCAGCCGTCGTTCGACGCCGACCCGACCAGGCCCGACGACGCGACCAAGACCAACCTGGGCTATGCCGCCTTCGGCCGGGTGGTCGACGGCATGGACGTCGTGCTCAAGATTTTCGACGCACCGATCGATCCCAATGCGACCGTGCGCGGGTCGTTCAAAGGCGAGGTTCCGGCTGCACCGGTACGGGTATTGAGCGCGCGGCGCCTGCTCAAAAACTAAAGCTCATCGGTTCGATCTGAACGAAACCTTTCCGTACCAGCGGTTTTCTTCGTTTCGTCTTGCCGAGAGAACGGCTGGCCGATAACTTCCGGCACGAATCAGGGGGAGGGGTTTCCATGCAGAAGTTTCTGTTCGCTGCTGCAATGGCAGCAGCGTTTCCTACGTGTGCATTTGCGGGCGACAGGATCAACAACGCCGCGGTCGTTTCGTTGCTGCAGGCTGGCCTTGGCGACGAGGCGGTAATCGCAAAGATCAACGCGTCCGATGTGGATTTCGATCTGTCGACCGATCAGATGATCGCGCTCAAGCAGAAGGGCGTTTCGGGGCCGGTGATCGCCGCGATGTTGAAGCGTGCGACGCCCGGGGTGGCGGCGCCATCGCTCGACTCGATCGATCCGATGATCCCTCATCCGGCAGGCGTGTACATGGTGCAGAGCTGGGACGGTCTCACCCGCATGCAGCGGCTGGATCCGACGGTTTCCACTCAGGCGAAGACCGGCGGAATCCTAGGCTACGCGCTGACATACGGAATAGCGTCGATGAGCGTGAAGGCGGCAATACAGAACGAAGCGGCTCGCTACAGCGCCAAAGTGCCGACGCCGACCTTCTACTTCTTTTTCGACGAGGCTAACAGTCAGCCCTCGCAGACGACGTCGTGGGCGGCAGGTACGGCCGCGACCGTCACGGCGCCCAGCGAGTTTACCCTGGTCGAACTGACGCCCAAAAAGGGGCGGCGCGAAGCGCGGGTCGGGAGCGTCAATATCGGTGGCGCCAAGACGGGCGTCATGGACAAGGATCGGTTATCATTTGACTACGAGATGATCCGTCCCGGGGTCTATAAAGTGACGCCGAAGCAGCCCCTCAAGGCCGGTCAATATGGTTTCATCTACTCGTTGACCGGTGGTGCTGGCGGGGGAGCACTCACCGCCCGAATATTCGACTTCGGCGTTCAATAGTCTCAACACGCCGGGCGGCGCATTTGCAGTGTGGTCGCTCGGCTTGTCGATCTGCAGCGCTCCTTGCTGGATGAGCTCACCCTTGCGGGTCAGCCGGTCCGGTCGGCTGTTCTCCCGGCGAGGGGATATCGATATCGGGCATTGGCGGTGAGATCTCGGGCGGCGCGCGCGTCGGTTGCGCGGGCTGGCTGGGCTCGGGGGGCTGTTCGGGTGGTGGCGTCTCGGGCGGGGGATTGGTCGACATGGCGGTTCCTTTCGCTTCCTGAACGCCCTCGTGACCCCGGGGTTGCTCCGGGGGGAAACTTGCTGTGGACCATTCGTACGGCGCTGTTTTTGAGGCGGGCGCCCTCACGGCGCGTCGGTGGTCTTCAGTTCAGCGCCGGGTCGCCAAACCCGTGGTCCGCGCGGTCGCGGATGAAGGGGAAGAGCAGCGGGACGGCGCGGCGGCTGCCGGCCGCGCTGAAATGGCCGTCATCGGCGAACAGGAAGCTGGACCCTGCCTTGTAAGGACAGGCATCCCCACCGCACAGACGGGCGATCGGATCGACGAACGTCGCGCCGGCCGAGGCGCGGCGCAGCGCCTGGTTGATCGCGCGATCGACCGCGATCGGCCAGGACGCGGTGCCCTTGTCCGTCGCCCCGGTCCGATAGGCGATCGTCCGGACGTCGGCGGCGAACGTCGGCGTCTGCCCGATCACCGTCACGCTTGCCCCGGCCTTGCGCAGCGCGGCGATCGTCGCGGGCAAGGCATCGAACCCGCGCGCCCGCCAATTCTGCCAGCGCGCCGCGATGACGACATGGGTGAACCGTCCTTGCCGCACCACGTCGAGGACATGCTCGTCGAACGTGCGACAGGTCGGCGTCATGCCATCGGTGTCGAGCAGCGGGGTACAGGCAGCCGCGCTATATTGGACGATGGTGGCCGCGATGCTGCCGGCATTGGCCTCGATGCCCGGTACATAATGAGCAGCGAAGCTGTCGCCCCAGAGCAGGACCTTGGGACCGGCGGCGCGAGTGCGGGTGCACGCTGTTTCGCGCCAGACGAGCGGGTCCGCGCCACCTTCGAAGAAACAGCGTCCCTTGCCCCAGCGCGCATCGGTCATCAGTGGCTGCGTCGCCGGCAGCGCGAGGCGTCCGGGCGCGCCACGCGTCATGACGCCCGCGATACCGGCCAGCGCGGTCAGCAACAGCATTGTGGCGGCCAGGCGCAGCACCGTGCGGCGATCGGCCGCCGCATAACGCAGCGGCTGTTCGACCCAGCGCTGGATCGCCCAGGCGAGGGCGATGCTGCCGGCGATCATCGCCGCGATCATGACACCGTCCGGCTCGCGCATCGTCGCCTCGCGGACCAGCACGACGATCGGCCAATGGACCAGATAGAGCGGGTAAGAGATGCGTCCGACGAACACCAGCGGCGGACTGGCCAGCATGCGCGTGACCGGCGTCGCCGGGTGGGCGTCGCCACGGGGGAAGCCGGCGAGGATCAGCGCCGCGGCGCCCAGCACCGGCGGCAAAGCGGCGATGCCGGGAAAGGGCGTCAGCTCGTTATAGCACAGGATCGGCAGGGCGATCAGGGCGATACCGGCGATCGCTGCCGCCTGCCGTAGCCACGCTGGACCGGCGCGGACGGGATATAGAGCGAGCAGCGCACCGGCCAGCAACTCCCACAGGCGCGTCGGCAGCAGGAAGAAAGTCGCCGACGGTGCGATCGGCAGCAGAGCGAGGTTGAGCGCGAAGCTGATCAGCGCGACGACCAGCAGGGCAGGGCCGCAGGCGCGGCGGAAACGGCGATGGCCGGCCGCGAGCAGGAGGGGAAACAGCAGGTAGAATTGCTCCTCCACCGCCAGCGACCAGAGGTGCATCAGCGGAACCTGCCGGGCATCGGGAGCGAAATAGCCCGAGCCGACCCACAGGAAGAGGTTGGACGCCGACACCGCGGACGCAGCGAGCGATTGCGAATAATGGATCAACGCTGGCGGTAGCAGGATCAGCCATGCGGCGAGCGTGGTTGCCATGAACATCACGCAGAGCGCCGGCAGCAACCGGCGCACGCGGCGTTCGTAAAAGCCGCCCAGCGAGAATCGCCCCGTATCGAGATCGGCCCACAGCCCGCGGGTGATCACGAAGCCGGAGATGACGAAGAAGATGTCGACGCCGACGAACCCGCCGGGAAGGCCCGGCACGCCCAGGTGAAACAGCAGCACCGGCAGGATGGCGAGCGCGCGAAGCCCGTCGATATCCGCGCGGTAGCCCGGCACGGCATGGGGCGCCGGACGCGAGGCGCCTAGGGACGCGGAAAGGGCGCCCGACATCGTGCGCGCCTGGGAGATCGGAAGGCCAGCCACGGCCCTGGCGATAGCGGCGTGCTGGTTGCGATCGCGCTAACAAGCGGCGCTCGACTGAAACCTTTTGCGCCTTTGTCGCACCGTCGGTTGCCAAGCGGGTTGCTCCCGGTGGGGCAGTTGCTATAGACGCCGCCGACCGGCGGTCCTCTCGCGGGCGTGGCGGAACTGGTAGACGCGCTGGATTTAGGTTCCAGTATCGCAAGATGTGGGGGTTCGAGTCCCTTCGCCCGCACCAGTCCCCGCGCCTTTGGGGCGGGGTGGCCACCAATTGATTTTCCGGAAAGATGAAGGCCTGAAATGCAGACTGTCGAGACGTTGAACGAAGGGCTCAAGCGCGCCTACACGCTGACGATCACCGCCAAGGAGATCGATGCCAAGGTCGACGCCGAGGTAAAGCGCGTGGCTCCGCAGGTCCGCATGCCGGGCTTCCGCCCGGGCAAGGTGCCCGCCAACCTGGTCCGCAAGATGCACGGCGAGGCGCTGGCCCAGGACGCGCTCAACGCCGCGATCCAGGAAGGCATTCAGACGCTGATCGGCGAGGAAAAGCTGCGGCCGGCGATGCAGCCCTCGGTCAAGCTCGAGAATGACTATGAGAAGGGCAAGGACGCCGAGCTCAAGGTCGAACTCGAAATTCTGCCCGACGTACCGACTCCGGCGATCGACGCGATCAAGCTCGATCGGCTGACGGTTCCGGCCGGCGAGGAAGAGATCCAGGCGCAGCTCGAGAAGTTCGCCGCGCAGCAGAAGAATTGGGACGACACCAAGGACGGCTACAAGGCCAAGACCGGTGACCTCGTCACGCTCGACTTCGTCGGCAAGGACAAGAAGGGCGTCGCCTTTGAGGGCGGCACCGGCACCGACATGGCGGTCGAGATCGGCTCGGGCCGTCTGATCCCGGGCTTTGAGGAACAGGTCGTCGGCGTCAAGGCGGGCGACGAGAAGACCATCAACGTCACCTTCCCCGACGATTATCCCGCCGAGGAGCTGAAGGGCCAGCCGGCAACGTTCGACCTGACCGTCAAGTCGGTGAAGACCGCGGGCGAGACCAAGATCGACGACAGCCTGGCCAAGTCGCTCGGCCTCAACGATCTCGAGCAGCTCAAGGGCCTGCTCAAGGGCCAGATCGAGCAGGAGCTCAACGGGCTGACCCGCACGCACATGAAGCGCAAGCTGCTCGACCAGCTCGCCGCCGGCCATGATTTCCCGGTGCCGCCGTCGATGGTCGCGGCCGAGTTCGAGCAGATCTGGGAGCAGCTCAAGCACGAAGCGACGCACGAGCCCGACGCCGATGCGGCGCTGGCCGAGATGGAAGCCGAGCGCGACGACTATCAGGCGATCGCCGAGCGCCGCGTGCGTCTGGGCCTGTTGCTGTCCGAAATCGGTCAGGCCAATGGCATCGAGGTCACCAACCAGGAAATGAGCCGGTTGATCAGCCAGGCCGCGATGCAATATTCACCGCAGGATCAGCAGCGCTTCGTCGAATATATCCGCAACGAGCCGATGGCCGCCGCCCAGCTGCGTGCCCCGCTCTATGAGGACAAGGTCGTCGACTTCCTGTTCTCGACCGCGGACATCACCGACCGCGAAGTGACTCGCGCCCAGCTCGAGGAAGCGATCGAATCGGAAGACGGCTTCGCCACCGGCACGCACCATCACGACCACGACAACCATAAGCCCAAGGCGAAGAAGGCGGCGGCCAAGAAGGCTCCCGCCGCCAAGGCCGACAAGGCGGATGACGCCAAGGCCGACGACGCCAAGGCCGAGGAGCCTGTGAAGAAGGCGGCCGCGAAGAAGGCACCGGCCAAGGCTGAAGCGCCGGCGGAAGAAGCGAAGGCCGAGGAACCGGCCAAGAAGGCCGCGACCAAGAAGGCGCCGGCCGCCAAGGCTGAAACCGCCGAGGAAGCCCCCGCCAAGAAGCCGGCCGCGAAGAAAGCGCCGGCGAAGAAGTGACATTGTTATCCCTCTCCCCTTGTGGGAGAGGGTTGCGCAGACTTGGGTCGCGCCCTTGCGCGACCCTAGTCGAAGCTGGGTGAGGGGTAGGCGGTCGCTCTCGCGACCGCGCGAAGCTGCGCTTCGCTTCCCCTCATCCAACTACGACTAGCGAGCAAGCTCGCAAGTCTCCGTATCCTTCTCCCACAAGGGGAGAAGGTTTGGGGGCGCGAATGACAGAACCACGTATCGCAGTCCTGCTGCCCTGCTATAACGAAGAGGCCGCGATCGCACAGACGATTGCGGGGTTCCGCGCGGCGCTGCCGAGCGCGGCGATCTATGTCTATGACAACAATTCGAAGGACCACACGGTCGAGGTCGCGCGCGCGGCCGGCGCGATCGTGCGATCCGAGCGGATGCAGGGCAAGGGCAATGTCGTCCGCCGCATGTTCGCCGATATCGACGCCGACATCTATGTGATGGCCGATGGCGACGCGACCTATGACGCAGAAGCCGCGCCGCAACTCGTCCAGCGGCTGGTCGACGAGCAACTCGACATGGTGGTCGGCAGCCGGTTGACCCAACAGGACGCCGCCTATCGCCGCGGGCACGTCATGGGCAACAAGCTGTTGACCGGCATGCTCGCGCAGCTGTTCGGGCGGAGTTTCACCGATATCCTATCGGGTTACCGTGTTTTCTCGCGGCGCTTCGTGAAGAGCTTCCCGGTACTGTCTGGCGGGTTCGAGATCGAGACCGAGATCAGCGTCCATGCGCTCGAACTGCGCATGCCGGTCGGCGAGGTCGAGACACGCTATTTCGCGCGGCCCGAGGGGTCGGCGTCGAAGCTGTCGACCTATTCGGATGGCTTTCGCATCCTCAACACGATCGTGACGCTCTACCGGATCGAGCGGCCGCTGCTGTTCTTCGGCGCGATCGGCGGGCTACTCGCGCTGGCGGCGCTGGTGCTCGGCGTTCCGCTGGCGATCACTTACTACCACACGCACCTCGTGCCGCGTCTGCCGACCGCGGTGATGGCGACGGGGCTGATCATCCTTGCTGCGTTGTGCTTCTTTGCCGGACTGATCCTCGATACGGTGGTACGGGGTCGGCGTGAGGTGAGGCGACTGGCGTATCTGGGGCATCCGGCGCCCGGGCCCTGAGTCGGTAACTTGGTGGCAAATGGTCCCTTCGGTACTCGGCGCCTAAGGAATACTGTAGGTTGCAGCGATTCTCTTGGAGCGAGCCAAGTATATTGTTGCGATCACGCATATCGCCAGTGACCAAAACAGGTTCGCAACAGCTCCGCTGTAAGATATGGGTCCCGGATTAAGCATGGCTGCAATAGCGAGGCTAACTAAGCCCAATAGGATAAGCGCCACCCAAATTCCGACGGCCGCGATTTTAGGTGTCGAGCGATGTCTGTCCCATATCAACGACCTCGCAACAAATAGGCAGATGATGGTGCGAGCCGCCATCACTAAGGATGCAAGCGCAAAGTAAATTGACCAGTTCGCACCAAAGCGGGGTTCTAAGATTGGTGCTGCTTTTGCAAGTGCGATGAAGCTGCCAAGCTGGCTTAAAGGAACCAAAATCCCGACGTAGCCAACGAGAAGTGCCAGCCAACCTCTAACGCCCGCTAAGCCTGCGTTGCTAGCCAATATCGCCCCCACCAAAATTACTGTGTCTGCATGGCGGTCAGAAGGAATGTCCGCAAGTGGTCGGAAGCAAATGTCATCCCGGAGTGTCAGAAATCGCTGATCCCGAACCGCGCGACGCCCTGATTATGCCCCGGCGGATCAAGCACGCTGATATCGAGATCGAGCGGCTGGCCGATCCAGTGCGCCAGCGTGGTATGGTCGGCGACGTCGTCGTCGGTCAATGGATGAACCAGGGCGCGCAGCCCGGTGGTTTCGATCGCGCGCGAGACCATGGCACCGGCGCTGGCGGAGAAGTGAATCTCGAATTGCGCGATCGGATGCGGCCCGACCGGTCTGTCGGTCATCCGGCCGATGAACAGGATCGGCGCGACGTCATCGACCATCATGTCGGCGAAGGTTCCGCGCAACGCTTCGGCGGCCGTCCGTTCCGAGGCGTCGTAATAGATGTGCGCGTGCCAGGGCGCGTTGTCGTTATCGCTCATTGCACGATCCCCAGCCGGATCAGGCTTTCGCCCGACGCGACGATCGCTTCCTCGTTCGACCGGAATTGCCAGCCGAGCAGGTCGCGCGCCTTGGCATTGCTCGCCGCCGCGCGGATGCCGAGGCGGGGACCCGCCTCACGGGCGAGCGGATTGAACAGCGCCATCACCCGCATCAGCCAGTCGGGAACCTGACGCAGCTTGGCCTTTGCGGCCTTCTCGCCCATCCCCTGCTGCAGGATCACCGACATGTCGTGGATCGACACCGGATCGCCCGCGACCGCAAGGAAGCGCTGGCCCTTCGCTTGCGGAGCCGTCATCGCCTTGATCTGCATCCCAGCCACGTCGCGGACGTCGACCACGCCGAAATAGAGCCGCGGCGCGCCGGGCAATCCGCCTTCGAGCATGCGTTTGATGATCTCGATCGAGGTCGACAGATCCTCGTTGAGCACCGGGCCGAAAATGCCGACAGGGTTGACCACGGCGAGTTCGAGGCCATTGCCTTCGCGCTCGATGAAATCCCACGCCGCGCGCTCGGCCAGCGTCTTGGATTTCATATATGGCTGGACCGCCGGGCCATCGACGTTGGTCCAATCCGCTTCGGTATAAGCGGCGGCCTGATCGCCATGGCCATAGCCGATCGCCGCGAACGACGAGGTCAGGACGACGCGCTTGATCCCCGCATCGCGCGCCGCGCGCAGCACCCGAAGCGTGCCGTCGACCGCGGGGCGGATCAGGTCGTTCTCGTCCTTGGGCTGGGCGAGCGGGAAGGGGGAGGCGACGTGCTGGACATAGTCGCAACCCGCGACCGCCTGAGCCCAGCCTTCGTCCTGGTTGAGATCGGCGGCGACGAAGCTCAGTCGGTCGAGATTCTTCGCGCCGGCATGCGCTAGCGTGTCGCGCACCGCTTGTTCCCTGGCGAGCGACCGCACCGTCGTGCGCACGTCATGCCCGGCGTCGAGCAATTGCAGGATGACGTGTCCGCCAACGAAGCCTGATCCGCCCGTGACCAGAATGTTGCTCATCTTGGCCCCTCCTTTTTATGGATATGAGACGTGGGGCCGCAGCAATGGCGATGCAAGCCGCGGAAAGGCGCGCCGCGACGCCGTTCATCATTCCGCCCCCTTGCGCCCCGCCGGACGAGCGCCGATGTATGGCCTTGCAAGGCATAAGGACCTGAGAGACTTCACATGCATAACCCGTTCGATTCCGGCCAGTTCGAATCCGGCCAATTCGCTCCTCCGGGCTTTCGCGTCGACCCTGTGACCGGCGGCCTCGTGCCGATCGTTATCGAACAGTCGAATCGCGGCGAGCGCAGCTTCGACATCTATTCGCGGCTGCTGCGCGAGCGGATCATCTTCCTGGTCGGCCCGGTCGAAGACCATATGGCCTCGCTGATCACCGCGCAGCTGCTGTTCCTCGAGTCGGAAAATCCGAAGAAGGACATCTTCATGTACATCAACTCGCCGGGCGGTGTCGTCACGGCGGGCATGGCGATCCACGACACGATGCAATATATCCGTCCGCGCGTCGGTACGGTGTGCATCGGCCAGGCGGCGTCGATGGGCAGCTTCCTGCTTGCGGCCGGCGAGCCCGGCATGCGCGTCGCGCTGAACAATGCGCGGATCATGATCCATCAGCCGTCGGGCGGCGCCCAGGGCATGGCCTCGGATATCGAGATCCAGGCCAAGGAGATCCTGCGCATCCGTCAGCGGATGAACGACCTCTATGCGAAATATACCGGCCAGCCGATCGACGTGATCGAGCGGTCGATGGATCGCGACAAGTTCCTGGAGGCCGACGAAGCCAAGGAATTCGGCCTGGTCGACGAGGTGTTCGACAAGCGTCCGGCGCCCGCCGACGACCAGGCGCAGGCGGCTTGAACTTGAGGCGGGGGCAGAGGAATGTACATTCCGTTGCCCCTGCTGATCCTGGCGGGACTAGTCTTTCTAGTCTTGCTCGTGCTGGCGATGCGGCCGCGTGGTCGCTCGGACGATTTGATGGCGGCGCCACGATCGCGCGTGCAGCGGGTGGCGATTCAGGCCGGGAAAAAGCTGGAATTGTCGAGCGAAACACGCGTGGAGGTCGAACGATTGCTGGCCAATGGCCAGGTGATAAACGCGATCAAATTGGTCCGCGAAGCGACTGGATCGGGACTGAAAGATGCCAAGGACGCGGTCGATGAAATGCGTCGATCCGTCCTGTCGTCGCGGTAACACGGTTAAGACGACGTGATTTTTATTGTGGGTTTACGGTGGTGCGCTAACATATGCGCCCGAAAACGGTACGCGCCCGTATCCGCGCGCGACGAGGTGATTGAATGCCAAAGTTAGATGGCGGCGATTCGAAGAGTACGCTTTATTGCTCGTTCTGCGGGAAATCGCAGCACGAGGTGAGGAAGCTCATCGCCGGCCCGACCGTGTTTATCTGCGACGAGTGCGTGGAGCTGTGCAACGACATCATCCGTGAGGAAACGAAGTCGGCATTGGTCTCCAAGAAGGACGGTGGCGTGCCCACGCCGCAGGAAATATGCGACGTGCTCGACGATTATGTGATCGGCCAGAAACAGGCCAAGCGCGTGCTCTCGGTCGCGGTCCACAATCACTACAAGCGGCTCAACCACGGCGCCAAGGGCGCCGATGTCGAGCTCGCCAAGTCGAACATCCTGTTGGTCGGGCCGACCGGATGCGGCAAGACCTTGCTCGCGCAGACCTTGGCGCGCATCCTCGACGTGCCGTTCACCATGGCCGATGCGACGACGCTGACCGAAGCCGGTTATGTCGGTGAGGATGTCGAGAACATCATCCTCAAACTGCTCCAGGCGTCCGACTATAATGTCGAGCGGGCGCAGCGCGGCATCGTCTATATCGACGAGATCGACAAGATCAGCCGCAAGGCCGAGAATCCCTCGATCACCCGCGACGTGTCGGGCGAGGGCGTGCAACAGGCTTTGCTCAAGCTGATGGAAGGCACGACCGCGAGCGTTCCGCCGCAGGGCGGCCGCAAGCATCCGCAGCAGGAATTCCTCCAGGTCGACACGACCAACATCCTGTTCATCTGCGGCGGCGCCTTCTCCGGCCTGGAAAAGATCATCGGCGATCGCCTGCAGGGCAAGTCGATCGGGTTCGGCGCGCACGTCGCCGCGCCCGACGAGCGTCGCACCGGCGAAGTGCTCAAGTCGGTCGAACCCGAGGATCTGCTCAAGTTCGGCCTCATCCCCGAATTCGTCGGTCGCCTCCCGGTGATCGCGACGCTGGAAGATCTCGACGAGCCGGCGTTGGTCAAGATCCTGTCCGAGCCGAAGAACGCCTTGGTCAAACAGTATCAGAAGCTGTTCGACATGGAGGACGTGAAGCTGGGCTTCACCGATGACGCGCTGTCGACGGTGGCGCGCAAGGCGATCGACCGCAAGACCGGCGCGCGCGGGCTGCGCTCGATCCTGGAGGGCATCCTGCTCGATACGATGTTCGACCTGCCCGGCATGGACGGCGTCGACGAAGTGATGATCGACAAGGACGTGGTCGAAGGTCGCAAGGACCCGATCCGCGTCTATGCCAAGAAGGAAAAGGAAAAGGCTGGCGACGCCGCCTGATCCGGACTTTCGATGGTGATATGAGATACGGGCGCCGATCGTTTCGACCGGCGCCCGTTGTCGTTCGGGGAGGGGCGAGTGCTGGAACTGAGGCCGAATTGCGAATGTTGCGACCGCGACCTGCCGCCCGACAGCCCGGACGCGCGCATCTGTACTTTCGAATGCACGTTCTGCGCGGATTGCGCCGAGGGCGTGCTGGGCGGTGTCTGCCCCAATTGCGGGGGTAACTTCGTGCCGCGGCCGATCCGTCCGGCGGCGCTGCTCGAGCGCTATCCGGCGTCGACCAAGCGGGTGGTCAAGGCCGAAGACTGCAAGGCGGCATGATCCGCGAGGCGACCCGCGCCGATCGTGACGTGGTGACGGCGATGCTGGCGCGCGCCTTTGCCGACGATCCCGCCACCTCGTACATCTTTCCCGACCGCGCCGACCGCGTGAAGCGGCTGCCCAGGATGTTCCGGCTGATCTTCGACGAGGATGTCGGCGGGATGCCGTTGATTACCGGGAACGGTGAAGCGGCGACCTTGTGGCGCAAGCCTGGGCAGGCTGAGATCGGCAAGCTGGAAATGCTAAGGCAATTGTTCCCGCTGATCGGCGCGTTCGGATCGGCGCTGGCGCGCGCGATGCGCGTGGGCGACGCGATCGACGCCCACCATCCGCCCGGCCCTTATTGGTATTTGCACATCGCCGGCGTCGATCCCGCGCATCAGGGCAGGGGGCTGGGTTCGGCCTCGATCCGCCAGGGGTTGGCGCGGGCCAAAGAGGACGGGCTGCCCGCCTTCCTGGAGACGGCGACGCCGAGCAATGTCGGCCTCTACCAGTCGCTGGGGTTCGAGGTGATCGACGAATGGCATGTGCCCAAAGGCGGGCCCAAATTCTGGTCGATGTTGCATCCGACACCGTGAGGCAGGGGCCCTAAACCTTCTCCCCTTGTGGGAGAAGGATACGGAGACTTGCGAGCTTGCTCGCTAGTCGCAGTTGGATGAGGGGAAGCGAAGCGTAGCTTCGCGCGGTCGCTTGGGCGACCGCTTACCCCTCACCCAGCTCCGACTAAGGTCGGCTGTGCCGACCTAAGTCTGCGCAACCCTCTCGCACAAGGGGAGAGGGGAATCAGCTTAAAAAACGCCCGGCACAAACCTTTTCACGCGTGCGGCATAGTCGTCATACGCCGACCCGAACTGCGCCTTGAGCAGCCGTTCCTCATGCGTCACGCGCAGCCATGTGCCGAGCGCGAACAGCGGCACGCCGAGGATCAGGTTGCGCGTGTGCCCGAACGCGATCGCCATCGCGATCATGAACGCGAACAGCGCGACGTAGATCGGGTTGCGGACGACCGCGAACGGTCCGCTCTGGACCAACGTGTGGTCCGATCGGGTGCGCGCGACCAGCGCCCAATTCTTGCCCATGACGCGCGACGAGGCGTCAAACAGCCAGACGGCGCCGAGCATCAGGACAAGGACGATCACCGCTTCGACGATCGCCTTGGCCGGCATCGGGTCGAGCTCGACGCGGACCGGCCCGAAGCCGGAAATGCCGATGCCGAGCCCCTGGACGAATATCCATAGCCAGGTGATCGACGCGCGTTGCGATACCGGCGCGGCACCCGCTTTGCTCGCGCGGCGGCGCGCCGCCATCAGGGCGATGAAGAAGGTGAAGAAGCCGAGCATGATCGCGGCAAGCCCAGGCAGGGCTACCGCGTCGTTGGGAAAAGCGTGCAGCATCGGGCGCCTTATGCTCCTACTGTATTGTTCGTGCAATACACTTACTGCTTGCGCTTGAGCCCGGCCTGGTAATCCTCGACCGCGCGCGATCGTTTGAGCACGCGGGCATAGGGATCGACCACGACATGCGCGCTCGTGGGAACGTCGATCGTCGCGGTGCCGTCGGGCATGTCGACTTTCGTTATCCTGTCGTCGACCTGGACCTCGATCGGCATCGGGAAAGCGAGTTTATCCGGGGTCAGCCAGAACAAATGCAACTGGTTGCCGCTCCGCGCCTCGACCAGCTCAGGGAGGTCGGCCTTGCGCAGATAGACGTCGAAGAACCAGTCATAATCCTTGCCGGTGACCTTTTTGACATTGTCCTCATAGTCGCGGGTCGAACCGAAACGCGGGGTGAAATTGCCCGGCTTGGGATCGGGGCGGCCATAGACTTCGAGCCGCGTCACGTCCCAGAACGCCTTGTCGCCGATCAGCCAGCGCAAGGTGTGGAGCATCCACGCACCCTTGTAATAGATGTCGCCGCCCGGGCCGCCTTTGGACGGCTCGTACACCTCTTCCTCGGTGATCCAGCGGCCGCGGGTGATGGGGACGGCGTTGAGGATCTTGTTGCGCTGCTCGTCCATCATCGTCGCGTAGCGGGCATAGCCCTCGCGCCACAGGCCGTAGGCGGGCTGCATATATTCGCCATAGCCTTCGTGGAGCCAGTAATCGTCCCAATTGGCGGCGGTCACCTGGTTGCCGAACCATTCGTGGCTGAATTCGTGCTGGAACAGCCAGTCGAACCCCTCGGGGGCCTTTTTGTAGCCATTGCCATAAGCGTTGATCGTCTGATGCTCCATGCCGAGATGCGGCGTTTCGACCACGCCGACCTTTTCGTCGCCGAACGGGTAGGGGCCGACATTGCTTTCGAAGAAATCGAGCGTTGGCGCGAATTCGGCGAACAGTTTCTTGGCCTGTTCCTCCTCACCGGGCAGGTACCAGTAGAACATCGGGATGGTGTTGCCGAAGCGGCTCTTATACGCGCCTGAAATCACTTCGTACGGCGCGACGTTGAGCGCGATCGCATAGGTGTTGGGATGCTTGACCTCCCAGTTCCACGTCTCGCGGCCATCGGTTGCGGTGTCGACGCCCTTGAACACACCGTTAGACGGCGCTTTCAACCCCTTGGGGACGGTGATGTGGAGCGCGACCTTGCCCGGTTCGCCTTCGGGAAAGTCGAGGCACGGCCACAAAATGTCGCAGCCATAGCCCTCGCTCGTCGTGGCGAACCACAAGCGGCCGTCCCTGGTCTTCGACCACACCACGCCGTCGTCCCAGGGCGCGTTGACCGCGACGTGCGGCACGCCGCCATAGACGATCGTCGCCATGATGTGCTCACCCGCGGCATAGGTCCTGGGCAATTTGATCGTCAGGCGTCCGTCGGGATTGCTCCAGGCGCTCGCCGGCAGCTTCCGTCCGTCGATCGCGATCGCGCTCGGCCCCAGATTCCGGTCGAGGTCGATGACCAATTTGTCGAGCGGTGCCTTGGGCGTGAAGCTCTCCACCGCCACCGCCTTGAGCTGTTCGGTGTCGGGCAGCACCTCGAACGACAGATCGGCGGTGTCGAATTGCAATTTGGCCTGATCGGGATCGACCGGTCCGCCCGATCGCTGAGTCTGCGCCGTCAGCGGCGGCTCGCCCTTTTTGGGCAGCGATGCAGCGCCCGCCGCGGCGGCGGCGATCAGGCTTATCCCCACCAATCCGGGGACGAACAGGCGGGGGAGATTGATGGAATGCTCACGCTTCCCATATAGAAAGGCAAAAGCGCCCCGGTTGGGCGCCTCCGGAGTATCCATGACTACCCAATCCTTCCCCGTATTGCCGCTGCGCGACATTGTGGTGTTTCCCCATATGATCGTGCCGCTGTTCGTCGGCCGCGACAAGTCGGTTGCCGCGCTGGAAAGCGCGATGGCCGCCGACAAGGAGATTTTCCTGGTCGCCCAGCTCGACCCCGCGCAGGACGATCCGCAGCGCGACGATCTGTACGACATGGGCGTCGTCGCGACGATCCTGCAGCTCCTCAAGCTCCCCGACGGCACCGTCCGCGTGCTGGTCGAGGGCAAGGCGCGCGCCACGCTGACGACCTTGTCGGGCGGCGGCGACCATCTCACCGCCGAGATCGCCCGGATCGACGAGGATTCCGAGAAGAGCGTCGAGATCCAGGCGCTGATGCGCTCGGTGGTCGATCAGTTCGAGGCCTATTCCAAGCTCAACCGCAAACTGCCCGCCGAAACCGCGGTGCAGCTGAGCGAGATCGAGGAGCCCTCGCGGCTGGCCGATTCGATCGCCGGCAACATCGCGATCAAGGTCGCCGAGAAGCAGGCGTTGCTGGTCGAGCTCGATCAGTCGAAGCGGCTCGAGATGGTCTATGCCTTCATGGAAGGCGAGCTCGGCGTCCTGCAGGTCGAGAAGAAGATCAAGTCGCGGGTCAAGCGCCAGATGGAGAAGACCCAGCGCGAATATTATCTCAACGAGCAGCTCAAGGCGATCCAGCGCGAACTGGGCAATGAGGCCGACGAAGGCGATGGCGACGAGATTGCCGAGCTGACCCAGAAGATCGCGACGCTCAAGCTGAGCAAGGAAGCGCGCACCAAGGCGACCGCCGAGCTCAAGAAGTTGAAGACGATGGCGCCGATGTCGGCCGAAGCGACCGTTGTGCGCAATTATCTCGACGTGCTGCTGGGCCTGCCCTGGGGCAAGAAGTCCAAGCTCAAGAAGGATATCGCCGCGGCCCAGGCGGTGCTCGACGAGGACCATTATGCGCTCGAGAAGGTCAAGGACCGGATCATCGAATATCTCGCGGTCCAGGCGCGCACCAACAAGCTCAAGGGCCCGATCCTGTGCCTGGTCGGCCCTCCCGGCGTCGGCAAGACCAGCCTGGGCAAGTCGATCGCCAAGGCGACCGGGCGCGAGTTCATCCGCCAGTCGCTGGGTGGCGTGCGCGACGAGGCCGAGATTCGCGGCCACCGGCGT
>DASVNU010000164.1:0-19902 GCA_036383655.1 Sphingomonas sp.
TTGAGCAGCCCGAACAGGTTGAGCGGCGTGAGCGGATCGGGCGCGGACAGATCCTTGATCCAGGCGACGAACGGCTGGTGCCGCATTTCGATCGTCAGCATCAGCACCTTGTAGAGCGAATACATGATCGGGATCTGCAGGAAGGTCGGCAGACAGCCGGCGAGCGGATTGACGCCTTCCGCCTTGTACAGCGCCATCACTTCCTGCTGCTGGCGCTGCTTGTCGTCCTTATGCTTTTCCTGCAGCGCCTTCATCTTGGGCTGGATCGCGCGCATTTGCGCCATCGAGGCGAACTGGCGCTGCGCGATCGGGAAGATCAGCAGGCGGATCGTCACGGTCAGCAGCATGATCGCCACGCCGAAATTGCCGATCGATCGGAACAACCAGTCGAGATATTTGAAGATCGGCTTTTCGATGATCTCGAACCAGCCCCAGTCGATCGCGCGGCCGAAATGCGCGATCTTGAGCTTGTCCTCATAGCGATCGAGCAGGTTCACTTCCTTCGCGCCGGCGAAGAAGCGGCTGGTCTGGGTGAGCTTCTGGCCCGGCGCCACGGTCTTGGCGATACGCGCGTAATCGGCCTGATAGCCGCCCTTGCCGGTCGACTGGAATTCGCCGGCGAACGCCGCGTCCTGATCGGGCACCAGAGCGGTCAGCCAGTATTTGTCGGTGAAGCCCAGCCAGCCACCGGTGGTCGAGAATTTGCTCGGTGCCTTGTCGACGTCCTTCCAGTTGACGTCGTAATCGGCGCCGCCGTTGTGGCTCGACATCGGCCCGACCTGGATCGACCAGCTGTCGAGGTCCTTCGACGCCGCCGCGCGATTGACCAGGCCGTAGGGGGCGACCTTGATCGGCTGCCCGGCGCCGTTGCTCACGCTCTGGTTGACGGTGAACATATATTCGTCGTCGACCGCGATCTCGACCTGGAACAACTGGCCCTGGCCATTGGTCGCGCTCAGCGTCACCGGCTTGCCCGGGGCGAGCACATCGCCGGTCGCGGTCCAGACGGTATCGGGCGTGGGCGGCTTGATGCCGGTATCCTGCCAGCCGAATTCGGCGAAATAGGCATCCTCGGTGCCCGCCGGCGACAGCAGGCGGATCGGCGGCGAGTTCTTCTCGATCGTTTCCTTGTAGCGAATCAGCACCAGGTCATCGATCCGCGCGCCCTTGAGGTTGATCGAGCCCTTCAAGGCCGGGGTGTCGATCGCGACGCGCTGCGCGGCGGTTTCCTTCAACACCAGGTTGCGGTCGCGAATCGCGGCCGGATTGTTCGCGCCGGGAGCGGTGGGATTGGGCTGGATCTGGGTCTTGCCGCCCTCGATCTTGGTCACCGGCGGATTGGCCGGCGGCATGATCTTGTTCATGACCAGCGGCCAGGCGAACAGCAGCAGCACCGCGAGCACCGCGAACATCAGGAAATTGCGATTGTCGTTGTTCACGCGTTCAGGAACCTTCGTTCAGGAAAATCGGGCAGAAAAACCAGGCAGACAAATCAGGGAACGGGATCGGGCCCGTACCCGCCCCAGGGATGGCACCGGGCGATGCGCTTGACCGCCAGCCACCCGCCCTTGAGCGCGCCATAGCGGCGAAGCGCGGTGATTGCATAGGCCGAACACGAGGGTTGATAGCGACAGGTCGGCGGCATCACCGCCGACGGCCCGATCTGCCACAGCCGGACCAGCGCGATCAGCAGCTTGGCGATCATCGCGACACCTTGCCCAGCGCCTTGGTCAGATCGGCCTTGAGTTGCGCGAAGTCGCGCGTCAGTCCGTCCGACCGTCCGATCAGGATATGGTCGGCGCCCGGCACGCCGTTCTCCGGCAGGACAGCGCGCGCCAGCGCCCGGAACCGCCGCTTGATACGGTTGCGGACGACCGCGTTGCCGATCTTCTTGGTGACCGTATAGCCGACTCGCATCGCCGCATCGTCATCGTCGCGGCGGCGGACCAGCAAGACGAAGGCCGGCATCGGCGCGCGCTTGCCGGCATTCGCCGCGAGGAAATCGCGCCGCTTGGTCAGCGTGGTGATGGTCGCCGAAACGGCACCAGCCCGCGTCCCCGGGGGAGGCGGGCTGGCCAATTCCTGCGGCAAAGCAGGGTCGGGTGTTACGCCGACAGCTTCTTGCGGCCGCGGTTGCGACGCGCGCGGATCACATTGCGTCCGCCCACCGTCGCCATCCGCGAGCGGAAGCCGTGCCGGCGCGCACGCACCAGGTTGCTCGGCTGAAAAGTCCGCTTCATGTTTCATTCCCTGTACGTCGAAATTGAAAAGGGCCGCCACAGGGACGGCCTCGTGGGATGCGCGCATAAGGGAGAGTGCGGTGGAAGTCAACGCGGAACGGTCACCCGGCATCGCGTGAAGATGGGGGCGGTGTCTTGTCGATACAAGACACGTGAGATGGCGCCAAAATGGCGATAAAGCCGGTCGCGCCGGCAGGATAACGGGCTAGGGTGCGGCCTCAATGACCACGATCGTTTCGACCGTCGCCTATCTCGGACTGGAAGCCCGCGCGGTCGACGTGCAGGTGCAGCTGATCGCCGGGCTGCCCAAATTCCTCGTCGTCGGTCTCGCCGACAAGGCGGTGGCGGAGAGCCGCGAGCGCGTGCGCGGGGCGATCGCGGCGATGGGGCTGTCGATGCCGCCCAAGCACATCGTCGTGAACCTGTCGCCGGCCGATCTGCCCAAGGAAGGAACGCATTTCGACCTGCCGATCGCACTCGGCCTGCTCGGCGCTATGGGCGTGGTCGATGCCGAAACGCTGAGCGAGTTAATTGTCGTCGGCGAACTCGGGCTCGACGGCCGGATCGCGCCGTCGCCGGGCGTGCTGCTCGCGGCGCTCCATGCGTCGAGCGAAGGCAAGGGGCTGGTCTGCCCGGCGGCGCAAGGGGCGGAAGCGGCCTGGGCGGGGTCGATCGACGTGATCGCCGCGCCCGACCTGATCGGGCTGCTCAATCACCTCAAGGGCAACCAGCTGATCGGCCCGCCGCAACCGGGCCGGGTGGAAGAGCCGGGGTTCGGCCCCGACCTCCGGCAAGTGAAGGGCCAGGAAACCGCCAAGCGCGCGCTCGAAATCGCCGCCGCCGGCGCGCACAATCTGCTGATGATGGGGCCGCCCGGCGCCGGCAAGTCGCTGATGGCGTCGTGCCTGCCCGGCATCCTGCCGCCGCTCGACGCGGGCGAGGCGCTCGAAGTATCGATGGTCCAGTCGGTCGCGGGCACACTCGACGGCGGGCGGATCACGCGGACCCGGCCGTACCGCGCGCCGCATCATTCGGCATCGATGGCCGCGCTGGTCGGCGGCGGCCTCAAGGTGCGGCCGGGCGAGGTCAGCATGGCGCATCTCGGCGTGCTGTTCCTCGACGAGCTTCCCGAATTCCAGCGCGGCGTGCTCGATTCGCTGCGCCAGCCGCTCGAGACTGGCACGGTCAGCGTGGCGCGTGCCAACGCGCACGTCACCTTTCCTGCGCGTGTCCAGCTCGTCGCGGCGATGAATCCTTGCCGCTGTGGTCATCTCGGCGATGCGTCGCTCGCCTGCGCCCGCGCGCCGAGATGCGCGGCTGATTACCAGGCCAAGGTGTCGGGGCCGCTGCTCGACCGCATCGACCTGCACGTCGAGGTTCAGGCGGTGAGCGCAGCCGATCTCGTCCTGCCGCCGCCGGTTGAGGGATCGGCGGATGTCGCGCGGCGCGTGGCCGCTGCGCGCCAGGTGCAAAGCGCGCGCTATGCCGACGAACCCGCGCGCACCAATGCCGAAGCCGATGGCGATCTGCTCGAGGCGGTGGCGACGCCCGATGATGCCGGTCGCAAGCTGCTGGCGCAGGCATCCGAAGCGATGCGGCTGTCCGCGCGGGGCTATACCCGCGTGCTCAGGGTAGCGCGGACGATCGCCGACCTTGCCGGCGCGCCCGATGTCGGGCGGGTTCATGTCGCCGAGGCGCTCAGTTATCGGCGGCGGGCACCGTCCAACTGAGGGATCGGGCGCGTGCCTAGTCGGTTGTAATCGACCGGAGATAGGATCAGGTTGTCGTCGCGACTCGGGGGAGTATCACGATGAATGGATCGCCTGCGCCTGCTAAGACGCTGAGATTTTTCGCTTCCACCTCGTCAGCCATGGCGCAAGGGCGCACACCGATGTCGTCCATCGGATGAAATTGCCATGAAACGGATCGCACAACCCAAGTGAAATCTTGAGTGACCAACAGGGAGACGTTTGATGCAATGGATGTTTATGCCGCTGAAACGGTACGCCGAATTTCAAGGCCGCTCGACCCGGATGGAATTCTGGATGTTCTTTCTATTCGTGATGGTCGTCTTGATCGTCCTTCAGACGATCGCGGGTATCATGCTGGCATCGAGCATGTCGGTTGACCCGCAGACTGGCGCGGTAACCGGCGGCGGCGGCTTCGGCATATTCGCCATCATCCTCTGGGTCTTCTATCTGGCTGTCCTTATTCCGAGCATCGCCGTTGGCGTTCGCCGCATGCACGATCAGGACAAATCGGGCTGGTTCATTCTGATTCCGATCGCGAATCTCGTCTTCTATTGCCTCCCCGGCACACCGGGTCCGAACCGCTTCGGGCCGGATCCGCTGGGTGGCACGGGGGGCAATCTGGGACAGACCTTCCAGTAAGCACCGCCGCATAAGCCGGTCGAGATTAGTGACCCGAATCTGAAGTTCGCTCAACGATTTGGCTAGGTGGGTGCCAACTTCAGATTCAAGAGGGTCACTGGAAACCATTGATTCTAGTGTGGTTCAAGGATTTGAAATTCGCTCCGTACCTAGCCGCTTAATGTGGCGAATTTCCAATCCACCACACTAGAGCAAGGAGAGACATTCCATGGAATGGATGTTTATGCCGTTGCGGCGCTATGCCGAATTTTCGGGGCGCTCGCGTCGGCAGGAATTCTGGATGTTCATGCTGCTGCAGTTCCTGATCTGGATGGTGGCGTTCGTCGCGCTGATGGTGATGGGCGTCGGCGCGATGAGCATGGCGGGCGTGAACCCTGACGGTACGCCGCGTGTAGGCGGACTGGTCGGCATGTTCGCTTCGTTGGGCATCTTCCTCGTCATCTTTGCGATCATCTGGCTGGCGCTGCTGATTCCCTCGTTGGCGGTCCAGGTGCGGCGATTGCACGACAGCGACCGGTCGGGCTGGTGGCTGATGATCTATTGGGGGCCTGCCATCGTCAGTTGGTTCTTCAGTTTCGGCGGCGCTGCCAGCCAAAGCGCCAGCATGTCGCTGGTCGGCGGATTGTTCTCGTTAGTGGGGTTTGTCGGTTCGATCGCCCTGTTGGTGTTCTGGTGTTTGCCGGGGACCAACGGTCCGAACAAATATGGTCCCGACCCGTTGGGCGGGGTCGGCAATCTGTCGCAGACCTTCCAATAAACGCGCGCGGCGGCTTGCCGGACGACATCGTTCGTCCAGGCAAGCCGCCGTTCGAAAGCCCATTTCCGGGCCGCTGCCGACAATTCAGTCCGTTCGCGCGCCAGGCGCCTTCGCCAGCCGTAGCCAGCTGAGAAGGAACGGTCGGAGGATCGGCGACGTACCGTTGGGCGTCTCGACATCGATCTTCAGCCGCCTGAACTGCCAATAGATCATCACGCTCATGATCGCGGCGTAGAAACACCAGACCGAGGCAAAAGCGTGTTGCCTGACGATCTCCGTGATGGTCAGCGCGACGACGTTGAGCACGCCATACCATCTGACGACGCGATGGCTCGACAGCAGCAGCGCGCCGCACGTGGCGAGGATATAAAGGCAGGAAATCCAGAAATTGCCGGTTATGTGATTACGATAGCCTATCGAGTTCTGGATGATGACGCACCGGCTGGGCAAGATGATCAGTCCGGTGATGTCCCAGGCAAATACCAGCGCGCCGATGGCAGTCAGTCCGAGGATGAAGTTCCGGCGCCGGCCCGGCGGCTCCATCAGCGCGACCGCGGCCGGCATCAGCAGCGGCAATATCCCTTGCGCATAGAGCATGAACAGGAAGGTGAAATGGTCGAGCGCGACCTTGTCGATCCGTCCCTCAAGGCCGAGCCACACCCACCCCTCGGTAAATTGGTGCAGCGCGAACAGTATTGGCACCGAGGCGAACAACAGGGTGCGCGGCTCGCGCACATGGCGGAGAGTCGCCACGCCGACCGCCCCGATCACGCCGGAAGCGACAAAACTGGCCGTGGCCGAAAAGCACATACAATTCTCTCCGGTCGGGGATGGCGAGAACCGGTGTGCAGCGATTTTTGGCACATAGCCAGCATGTCGCCGAGCAGGGTCAAATTGATTGGTGGCGTCCCGATCGGCGCGCGGCCGGGCAGCGACTTACTCGAACGTCAGCGGATCGGGTCCCATGCGACCCCGAGGATCGTCGAGCGTCGCAATCCTGGCCAAGTCGCCGGCGTCGAGCGCGAAGGCCAGAATGTCGAGATTCTCGCGCATGCGGCCCTCGTTCACGGTTTTGGGGATGGCGATCAGATCGTTCTGCACATGCCAGCGCAGGATGATCTGCGCGACGGTGCGACCGTGCTTCTCCGCCAGGGTCTTTAGCACGGGGTTGCCGAGAAGGTCTCCCTGGCCCAACGGGCTCCAGGATTGCACGGCGATCTTTCGCTTCGCATTCTCCGCGCGCGCCGCCACCTGCTGAAACGCCGGGTGGCACTCGATCTGGTTGACGACGGGCACCACGCCGGTCGCGTCGATCAGGCGATCAATCTGGTCGGGCATGAAGTTGGAGACGCCGATGGCGCGCACCCGGCCTTCCTCGCGCAGCCGGATCAGCTCTTCCCACGAGTCGAGGTAGAGATCGCGCGCGGGAACCGGCCAGTGGATCAGATAGAGGTCGACATAATCCAGCTTCAGCAGATCGAGGCTGGTGGCGCACGCAGCGCGGGCTGCGTTTCTGCCCTGGTCGGTGTTCCATAATTTGGTCGTGATGTAGACATCCTCGCGCGGCACGCCGCTGGCGCGCAGGCCGTCACCGACTCCCGCCTCGTTGCGATAGATCATCGCGGTATCGATGTGGCGATAGCCGAGGCGGAGCGCCGCTTCGACCATCGTGGCCGTTCCTTCCGCGGCCGCCTGATAGGTGCCGAGGCCGATCTGGGGAATCTTGCTGCCGTCATTCAGAATGGTGAAGGGCTGGGACATGTCGGGCTCCGTGGGGAGCCGGGGATATAGAAGAGCTCTATTGGATCGTATAGTATGATTAACTAGCGGCGATCCCGCACGGATATCAGCGCGCCGCGCGGGCGAAGGCTTTCTCCGCCAGCGGCTCCATGATCGCATAGCCGGCGGCGGTTGGGTGAATGCCGTCGGCCGAATTGGCGAACGACAGCGCATGCGCGCCGTCGTCGAGCGCTGCGTTATAGTCGACGAAGCCGAAGCCCTCGCGCGCGGCATAGGCGCGCAGCCAGGCGTTCAGCGACGCGATGTCCGGCGCCGGATTGTACCCAGGCCGGCCGCCGAGCGCGCGGGCGGGAAGCACCGCGCTCAACACGACCTTGATCTTGTGAGCACGCGCAAGCTCCGCCATCGAGGCGAGATTGCCTTCGATCTCGGCCAGGCTGGTCGGCCCCGTCGCACCGGCGAGATCGTTGATTCCGGCCAGGATGTGCACGACGGCGGGGTGAAGCTCGATCACGTCCGACCGGAAGCGCGCGATCATCTGTCGCGTGGTTTGCCCGCCGATGCCGCGGTCCACCCGATCGCCGGCGAAGAAATCCGGGCGCAGCGTAAGCCATCGTTCGGTGATCGAGTCACCGAAGAAGACGATGCGGCGCGGAGTCGCCGGCGGCAGCGCGGCGTTGGCGGCGCGGTATCGGCAGACGCCGGGGAAATCGACCGCGAACAGTTTCTGCTGCCAGGCGGCATAAGCGGCGGTCACCGCCGGACCTGGCAAATCCGGCTTGCGCCCGGCGGCACGCGCGGCGTCCGCGGCGACGCGAAAGGCCTCCAGTTCGGGCGGGATCGTCGGCTCGGTCGCACAGCTATCGGGCTTGCTTTGCGGATGAGCCGCGACCGGGACGAGCAGCAAGGCGAGCAGGTAAACGAGGGTGCGGAAGCGCATGGTGGTCGGCCCTTCACAACGGCTCTTTGCTGATCCGCGGTTGCTAGCAGCCCGGCTGGCCGATAGGAATATGTATGATTATTTATTCGACGACGGAGCGGGCATGAAAAGGGTGCGGATCGGGCTGGTCGGGCTGGGCAAGATCGCGCGCGACCAGCATCTGCCGGCGCTCGCCGCAAACCCGGGCTTCGATCTTGTCGCGATCGCCAGCCGCAACGCCACGCTCGATAGCGTGGTCAATTTTCCGACGATCGAGGCGATGCTCGGCAGCGACGTCGCGCTCGACGCGGTATCGCTTTGTACACCGCCGCGTGGCCGGTTCGATCAGGCGCGCGCGGCGATCGAGGCCGGGCTGCACGTCATGATGGAAAAGCCGCCGGCGGCGACGATATCGGAAGCGGTCGCGCTGGCCGACCTGGCGCAAGCGAAGGGCGTGGTGCTGTTCGCTACCTGGCATTCGCGCGAGGCGGCCGGAGTCGAACCGGCGCGCGCCTGGCTCGCCGGGCGCCGGATCGACGCGGTGCGGATCGCCTGGCGCGAGGACATCCGCCGCTGGCATCCGGGGCAGGACTGGATTCTGGAGGCAGGAGGGTTCGGGGTGTTCGATCCCGGCATCAACGCGCTTTCGATCGCGACCAGGATCTTGCCTGATCCGTTGCGGGTCGACACCGCGACGATCACCGTCCCGGCCGGCCGACAAGGGCCGCTGAAGGCGACGCTCGCGATGGTATCGGGCGTCGTACCGGTGTCCGCCGATTTCGATTTCCTGCAGACCGGTCCGCAGACATGGGACATCGAGGTCGACACCGATGCCGGCATGCTGGTGTTGTCGCTGGGCGGTTCGATCCTGCGACTGCCTGGCGAGCCATCACGCGACGCGGCGGATACCGAATATCCGGGTCTCTATCGTCGCTTCGCCGAGCTGGTCGCTACGGGAAAAAGCGATGTCGACTTGCGGCCTCTGCAGCTCGTCGCCGACGCGTTCCTGATCGCCGAGCGTACGACCAGCGACCCGTTCGAATGGTGATGCGAACAACCGGACAAATCGGGGGAGAGAAGTCATGATGGTGCGTGCTGCGCTGGTGCTCGCGATCATGCTCCAATCCACCACCCCGGCGCCGGTCGCGCCGCCGCCACGCGATCCGCGCAACTGGCCGACGCCGGTGATGGACGCGGTCCCGCCGCCGATCCCGGCACTGCGCAAGGGCGCGGTGCTGGTGCTGTCCAAGACCAACGGCTTTCGCGATCCCGATCAGATTCCGGCCGCGAACCGGGCGCTCGACAAGATCGTTCACGGCATCGGACGCGACGTGTTCGTGACCGAGAATGCCGCGGTGATGAATCCGCGCGACCTCGCCAGATTTTCGGTGATCGTGCTCAGCAGCACCAGCGGGACGATCTTCGACGACAAGCAACGCGCCGTGTTCAAGGCGTGGATCGAGCAGGGCGGTGGGGTGGTGTTGCTCCACGGCGCGGGCGGTGATCCGACCTACGACTGGGCCTGGTATCCGCAAGTGCTGATCGGCGCGCAGTTCATCGGTCATACCGGACGACCCAAACAGTTCCAGCAAGCAACGATCGACGTGATCGACCGCGCCAATCCCGCGACCCGCGATCTTCCCGCGAAATGGGTGCGCACCGAGGAATGGTATTCGTTCGATCGCGTGCCGACCGGGTACGGCACACGGATCCTCGCGACGCTCGACGAGACCAGCTACGATCCGTTCCCCGACCGTGTCCGGATGGGCAGTCCGCATCCGATCATCTGGACGCGCTGCATCGGCAAGGGGAGGATGTTCTTCTCCGCGCTCGGTCACAAGGCAGAGACTTATGCGGAGCCGCTCCACCGCAAGTTGATCGCCGGCGCGATCCGCTGGGCAGGCGGCCGCCAATGCTGAGGACCGTCGTAGTTCCCCTCCCGCTCGCGGGAGGGGAGATCGGGATGTCGATCCATGCCGGCTTGGTTTCGTCGACTCTCAGGACCAATGAGCCGTGCCACGGACGATCGCCGCCGGCGCCGGGTATCGGGCCTTGAGTCCGGGGAGTTTCCGCGACCGGAGTTGCCATATTCCGCTGCCGTATGTCGCGGCGACGCTTGTGTCGCCACTATTTGTCTGACTATATACTGCTCTAATAGGGGTCGATCCGTGTGACACGGACGGGTAACCGGGGGTGCCAATTGGCTTTGCGGCGTCTGGTCGCGGCGCCCGGTTCCGTCGTCGTTGCTCGGCTCGATCGCCGCCAAGCTAATCGGAGCCCTGAATGTCCGTTTCCCGATCATCAAAGCTTCGCAGTCGTGCGTGGTTCGATAACCCCGACAATATCGACATGACCGCCCTCTATCTCGAGCGGTATCTGAACTTCGGGTTGAGCCTGGAGGAACTGCGCTCGGGCAGGCCGATCATCGGCATCGCGCAGACCGGGTCCGATCTCAGTCCCTGTAACCGGCATCACCTGGTGCTGGCCGAGCGCGTGCGCGAAGGCATTCGTGAAGCGGGCGGCATCGTGCTCGAATTTCCGGTCCATCCGATCCAGGAGACCGGCAAGCGTCCGACCGCCGGGCTCGATCGCAACCTCTCCTATCTCAGTTTGGTCGAGACATTGTACGGTTATCCGCTCGACGGCGTGGTGCTCACGATCGGGTGCGACAAGACGACACCGGCTTGCCTGATGGCGGCGGCGACGGTGAATATTCCCGCGATCGCCTTGTCGGTCGGTCCGATGCTCAATGGTTGGCACAAGGGCGAGCGGACCGGATCCGGCACGATCGTGTGGAAGGCGCGGCAGATGCTGGCGACGGGCGAAATCGACGATGCCGAATTCATCCGGCTGGTCGCGTCGTCGGCGCCCTCGACCGGTTATTGCAACACGATGGGCACCGCGACGACGATGAATTCGCTTGCCGAAGCACTCGGCATGTCGCTGCCCGGCTCGGCGGCGATCCCGGCGCCGTATCGCGACCGACAGGAGGTCGCCTATCATACCGGCAAGCGGATCGTCGACATGGTGGCCGAGGATCTCAAACCATCCGACATTCTGACCAAGGAGGCGTTTCTCAACGCCATCGCGGTCAATTCGGCGATCGGCGGATCGACCAACGCCCCGATCCATCTCACCGCGATTGCGCGACATATCGGCGTCGAAATGCCGCTCAAGACCTGGCAGGACCATGGTCACGCCATTCCGCTGCTGGTCAATCTGCAGCCTGCCGGCGAGTATCTCGGCGAGGATTATTATCGCGCGGGCGGCGTTCCCGCGGTGGTGGCGCAGTTGATCCAGCACGGGCTGATCGCCGAGGACGCGATCACCGCCAACGGCCGCACGATCGGCGACAATTGCCGTAACGCGGCGATCGAGGACGAGCGGGTGATCCGTCGCTTCGACGATCCGCTGATGCAGGATGCCGGCTTCGTCGTCCTGTCGGGCAATCTGTTCGACAATGCGATCATGAAGACCAGCGTCATCTCGACGGAGTTTCGCCAGCGCTTCCTGTCCAATCCCGACGATCCCGAGGCGTTCGAAGGGCCGGTCGCGGTGTTCGACGGGCCGGAGGATTATCACGCGCGGATCGACGATCCCGCGACCGGAATCACCGCCGACACCCTGCTGGTGATGCGCGGTGCCGGACCGATCGGCTACCCGGGTGCTGCCGAGGTGGTGAACATGCGGCCGCCGGCGCATTTGATCCTCGACGGCGTCCACGCGCTTCCCTGTATCGGCGACGGCCGGCAGTCGGGGACGAGCGGCAGTCCGTCGATCCTCAACGCCTCACCCGAAGCGGCGGCGGGCGGTGCGCTGGCATTGCTGCGGACGGGTGATCGCGTGCGCATCGACCTCAGGCGCGGCACCGCTGACGTGTTGCTCGATGACGCGGCATTGGACGAGCGGCGACGCCAACTGGATGCCGCGGGTGGCTATGCCTATCCGGCCTCGCAAACGCCGTGGCAGGAGATCCAGCGCGCGGTTGTGGGGCAACTCGGCACCGGCGCGATCCTCGAGGGCGCCGAACGCTATCAACGGATCGCGCAGACGCGCGGCCTCCCGCGCGACAATCACTAGCTTAGTTGATAGCGGACAGGTCCATGTCCTCGAGCGCGAGCACGAGAAGGTCGGACATCGCGTCCCGGGCCGCACCGGGATCGGCCGCTTCGATCGCCGCATAGACGCGCTGGTGGTCGGGTAACGGATCGCGCGGTAACGCCCGGAACGGCGGCGCTTCGGCCTCGAATATGTCGCCGGGCAGCGTTTTCACGCCCTCGCCGAACGACAGGGTGGGGGTGCCGAAGAAATAGACGTGAACGTCGCCGAGACGACGAAAGCCGGCATAGTTGAAATGATGATGTTCGCGGTTGGCGAGGCTGTGCGACATATTCGCCTCGCCCGGCGCGATCGCGTCCCGCACCGGCGCCAGCGTGCTGTTCGACGCCGGTCTCGACATGCGCGCCATCGTCGCCAAGCGCGGCCACACCGCGCCGGCCGTCCTCGAACTCAATAAGCGAGCGACTCGCCGGGTTGAGCCGATCCGCGAAAAAAGCGTCGATCACGATATTCGCCGATAACTCAGACATAAATGCGAGGCGGATCGCTGCGGATCGAGCGCGCCATCCCCCTAGGGGAAAGCGCGCAGCTTGAGCCGTTGACAAACATCTAGTCAGACAATAATCGCCTATTAGTAATATTAAATGAGAATCCGCGGAAGCGCGTGGTGAGAGGATGAGCATGAAAAGCGTGAACCAGATTTTTTGGGGTGCGGCGCTTGGCGCGATGGCGACGGCGTTGAGTGCCGGGGCGGCGCAGGCGCAGACCGCCAGCGATCCCGCCCCGGCTGCACCGCCTGCGCCGGCTGACACGTCCGCCGACGCGCCCAAGGACATTGTCGTCACCGGCGTCCGCGCCAGCCTTCAATCGGCGCAGAACGTCAAGCGAAACGCGTCGTCGATCGTCGACTCGATCGTTGCCGAGGACATCGGCAAGCTCCCCGACAACAACGCGACCGAGGCGTTGCAGCGCATTACCGGCGTGCAGGTCTCGCGTGACGTCGGCGAGGGCGGCTCGATCGCCATTCGCGGTCTGCCGCAAGTCGAGACCACGCTGAATGGCCGTGAAACCTTCACCGCCGGCGGCGGTCGCACGTTCAATTTCCAGGATCTTCCGGCCGAACTGATCGGCCGCATCGACGTCTACAAGTCGCCGACCGCCGACCTCATCGAAGGTGGCCTGGGCGGCACCGTCGATGTGCGAACCCATTTGCCGTTCGATTTCGCCGGCGCGACGCTCAGCGCGACGCTGCGCAACAACTATGCCGATCGGATCAAGAAGTCGGAGCCGATGGCCTCGCTCCTGGTGTCCGACCGCTGGCAGACCGGGATCGGCGAGATCGGCTTTCTCGCCGCGGTGTCGTATCAGGAACGGTCGTACCGCCAGGATCTCGACTCCACGGGCGCCCCGACGCCGCGCGTGCCGGGCCTGGCCAGCCAGATCGATCCCACGCGAACGGTGTTCGCACCGAACGGCAATTATCAGGTGCTGATCACCGGCAACCGCCAGCGCATCGGCGCCAACGCCGCACTGCAATGGCGCCCGGCGTCGAATCTCGAATTCTCGCTGGAGGGGCAATATCAGCGCTTCCGCACCAATCAGCAGCAATATTCGGTGAACATCCCGACGGCGGGCTCGCCCTACATCGCGGGGAGCGCCAGCTATTTCGGCGGCACCAACGACGTCAGCCAGGCCAGCTACAGCAATCAGATCATCACCGCCGGCGGCACCGAGCGTGACCTTCTCGACGTCAACAAGCAGGTTTCGCTCAAGGGCAAGTGGAGCAGCGGGAATTTCACGCTCACCGGCGACGGTACCTACACCAAGTCGAAGAGCGACCTCTGGTACACCGAGCTCGATCTGGTGACGCGCGCGCCGGTGTTCACGCAATATGCGGCGACCAATCCGCCCTCGTCCTCGGCCCCCGGCTTCGATCTGTCGAACATCTCGAACTATACGGTCGGTGGCCTGACGCGTAACGAGAACCATTATGTCGGGCACGAATGGGCAGGTCGCCTGGACGGCGAATACAAGTTCGACGGAGGTTTCCTGTCGGCGATCGACGTCGGCTTCCGCTTTTCCGACCGGGCCGTCGCGCAGCAGCATCCGGTACGCTATGTCGGCCAGACGAAGGCGACCAACCCGAACCTGTATCCTGGGCTGTTCACCGCGAATCAGTTTGGCGATTTCTATACCGGGGCCGGTTCGGGCCTGGATTTCCAGCGCAACTATCCATACGCGATCCCGACCAATCTGACGAACGGCTTCAACGGTGTCGTGACCACGCTTGGCCTGGCCGCGCCGGACCCGAACTCGGTTGGCAATCAGCTCGCCGGCTTCGCCGCGGACGAAAAGAGCTACGCCGGTTATGTCATGGCGAAGTTCAATTTCAACGACGTGGTCGACGGCAACATCGGCGTGCGTTGGGTCCGCACCGAGGACAGCATCAACGGCTTCCAGCTACGCAGGCATGCCGTTACCGATCCAATCACCAAGGTTACCACCTATGTGCTGGACAGCCCGCCGGTGGTCGATCCGGTGATCGTCGATAACGCCTATGACAAGTGGTTGCCGAGCGCGAACATCCGCTTCCATCTGACGCACAATTTGCAACTCCGCCTGGCGGGCTCGAAAACGCTGACGCGGCCAGACTTCAGCCAGCTATCGCCGGCGGTTACCGTGGTGCAAGGGCAGCTTGCCGCATCGAGCGGCAACCCGAACCTGTCCCCGATCACCTCGACCAACGCCGACGTGTCGCTCGAATGGTATTTCGGCAAGTCGAGCTCGCTCTACATCGCCGGCTTCTACAAGCGGGTGAAGGGCTTCATCTTCACGCGCGCTACGCCCGGCCAGACGATCGATGGCGTCACCGGCTATACGGTCTCGCTTCCCGTCAACTCGGACCCCGGCACGGTGAAGGGCGTCGAAGTCGGCTATCAGCAGTTCTTCGATTTCCTGCCGGGCGCGCTGTCGGGCCTGGGGCTGCAGGCCAATTACACTTATGCCGACAGTAAGGCGCCAAGCTCATTGGTCGGCTTTACCGCGCCGCTGACGCAGCTGTCGAAGAACAGCTTCAACGTCGCCGCCATCTACGAGAAATACGGCGTCTCCGCGCGCGTCGCCTACAATTACCGGTCGAGTTTCCTGTCGAGCATCCTGGCCGGCGGGTACACCCCGCCGGGCGGATCGACCGTCTCTTACGTGTTCCCCGTCTACACCAAGGGCTATGGCTGGCTCGATGCCTCGCTCAACGTCGATGTCGGCAAGCACTTCACCTTGACCTTCGACGCCCAGAACATCCAGCGTACGCAGATCCAGCAATATTATCAGGTTTCGACGCAGCCTGGTCAGTTCACCATCGACGACCGCCAGTTCATGGTCGGCGTGCGCGTGAAATACTGAGTCTACAGCGATTACCCCGACCGGCCGGGCGTTCCACTCAAGGGGGGTGGAAATTCCGGCCGGAAATTCCCCTGAGCCTCCAACTGGGCACGAACCTTGGTTCGTGCCCTTTTTGTTTTGGGAAAGCGGGAGCCTCAGGCGTCGAGCGAGAATTCGCGGACGATCGCGTCGCTATGCTCGCCGACGCGGGGAGCCGCGACAGGCGTGCCGACGCGGTGGCCGTTCAGGCGAACCGGCGCGCGCGTAGTGGTGACCGGCGTGGCGCCGCGGGTGAGGCGCTGGAGCATGTCGAGCCGGACGAAGGCTTCCTCCGCGAGCAACGTCGGCCAGTCGCTGACGGGCGCACACCAGATACCCTCGGCGCGAAGCCGGTCGACCCAGTCCGCCGTCTTGCCGTCGGCGAGGACCTGCGCGATCTCCGCCTTGATCGCGTCGCGTTCGGCGAAGGCGTCGCGGCCGGAAAGCGGCAGGCCGAGTGGCGGCTCCAGCGTCTCCAACGGTGTCATCGCCAGCGCGAGCCAGCCGTCGCTGGTGCGGTAGACGCCGTACGGCGCCGCCAGATAGGCATGCGCATTGTCGGTCGCGGCGCGCGCCGGCGGGCGGCCGCCGTCATTGAGATGCGTGGTCAGCACCTCGAACTGCAGGTCGACGATCGCTTCGAGCAGGCTGGTTTCGACCGTCGCACCGTCGCCGCTGATCCCGCGTCGCACCAGCGCGGCCAATATTCCTTCGACCAGCACGTGGCCGGCCAGCATGTCGGCGACCGACAGCCCGAACGGAACCGGTCCATCGGACGCGCTGCCGCTCAGCCACATCGCGCCCGACAAGGCCTGGGCAAGCAGATCCTGGCCGGGCAGCGCGGCCCAGGGGCCGTCCTCGCCATAACCCGAAATGCTGCCGACGATCAGCCGCGGGTTGCGCACGCGAAGCGCGGCCGGTCCGAAGCCGAGCCGCTCGGCAACCCCGGGCCGGAAATTCTGGATGACGACATCGGCCTGGTCGATCAGCCGATGGACGCGCCGTGCGTCGACTGGGTCTTTCAGATCCGCAGCCAGGCTTTGCTTGTTGCGGTTGATCGCGTGGAACAGCGTGGAATCGCCGGCGACATCGGTGTCGCTGAGATAGAGCGTGCGGCAGATGTCACCGCTTCCCGGCCGCTCGACCTTGATCACGCGGGCGCCAAGATCGGCCAGCCGCAGCGCCGCCGACGGACCCGACAGGAATTGCGCCATGTCGATGACGAGCAGTCCGTCGAGCGGAGCGGTCATCGGCTTTCACGATAGAGACGGTTGAGCGCGGCGATCGCCTCTTCGGCGGGCTCGCCGCTGCGGAGCGCCTGGTTGATCCGTTCCGACGCCGCATGCTGGTACGGCATGTAGCCGTCATGGCGCGGCCGCACCCAGGCGCGGTCGAGCGTCGCGCGCGTGGCGCGGTAGAAATCGTGCGTCGCGGCGTTGACGCTGTCGGCCTCCCAGGCGTCGGCGTGGCCGGGCTGACCGCCGTTGCGCGCGACGAGGTCGCGTTGCGCCTTGCCGTTGGCGACCCAGGCGGCGAAGCGCGCCGCGGCGGTCGGATTGCCGGCATAGGCCGACACCGCCATGCCGGTGCCCCCGAGCGTCGAGCCCGCCGGGCCATGACCGAGCGCGGGAATGTCGGCGAACCGCACCGTCTCGGGCCGGAAGCCGTCGATCGCATAGCTGACATAACCGTAGATCAACGGCGCCACCGCCAGCTTGCCGCCGGGATCGGCCATCGCCTCGAGCATGTCGATCGGGTCCATCGCATAGGCCGAGGGATCGACCTGTCCGGCGAGCGTGGCAAGCAAATCATAGGCGCGTGTCGCTTCCGCCGGGAACAGCGTGTTGCCGCTGCCGTCGAGCGTCACGCCGCTGAGTCCGCACAAGGTGAACAGGCTCATCAGGCTATGCGGCGGCCGCAACGGCAGCGAGGCGCGGCCTTCCGCAACGAGCGCGGCCAGCGCATTCCAGTCGGTGATCGGCGCGGCGATCCGCGACGGCACCCAGGCCTGGACCTGCGCGGCGGCGTCGACCGGCAGCGCCCATTGGTGTCCGGCCCAGGTGTAGCTCTCGTACGAACCGCCGATCGAGCCGCCGGCGATGCCGTCCAGGCTGGCGCGGTCGATCGCCTCGTCGAGCGGCAGCAGGCATCCGCTCTTGGCGACCTGGCCGACATGCGGGTGGTCGATGACGATCAGGTCGTAGCGTCGCGCGAGGTCCTCGACCGGATAGCTCTCGAAATCCTGCAACGATCGCTGATCCCACTCGATCGTCTCGCCGGTCAGCGCCTTCCATTCCACCGATGCCGCGACCAGCGGATCGTACCCGCGTGGGTGATTCCAAGTCATACCGCGCATGCGCCGCGCCTACTCCATGCATTTGATCGCCAGCCGTTCGGGAAACGGTTGACTCGCCCTGTTGCCGCCAATAGCAGTTCGGCAAAGATAATATAGTCATACTTTTTGGGAGTTGATGTGTGGAAGCGGTAGGGCAGGTCGACAGCGCGAACGGATCGCTCGACGCTCTGCCCCTTGCCGGCGTGACCGTGCTCGATTTCAGCCAGTTCCTTGCCGGCCCGTCCTGCGCCTTGCGGCTGAGCGATCTCGGCGCGCGGGTGATCAAGATCGAGCGACGCGATGGCGGCGACGCCAGCCGTGGCTTGTTTCTCGCCGACATGCGGTTCGACCAGGACAGCGCGCTGTTCCACGCGATCAATCGCGGCAAGGAGAGCTACGCCGCCGACCTCAAGGACGACGGCGATCTCGCTGCGGTGAAGCGCCTGATCGCCCGCGCCGACGTGCTGATCCACAATTTCCGCCCCGGCATCATGGAGCGGCTGGGGTTGGGCTGGGATGCGGTGTCGGCGCTCAACGACCGCCTCATCTATGCCGGCGTCAGCGGTTATGGGCCGGATGGGCCGTGGCGCGATCGGCCCGGGCAGGATTTGCTGGTGCAGTCGCTGTCAGGGATCGCGTGGCTGTCGGGCGACGCCGACGGCGGTCCGGTCCCGGCGGGGCTGTCGATCACCGACATGATGGCGGGCGCGCAGCTCTGCCAGGGCATCCTCTCGCTCCTCGTTCGGCGCGGCGTCACCGGCAAGGGCGGGCGGGTCGACGTCAGTCTGATCGAGACCGCGATCGATCTGCAGTTCGAGCATCTGTCGGTCCATCTCAATCGCGAGGACGGCATGCCGGCGCGCAGTCGCGTCGCCAATGGCAACGTCTATCTGGCCGCTCCTTACGGCATCTATGCCACGGCGGATGGCCATCTCGCGCTGGCGATGACGCCGGTCGACCGGCTGGGCGCGATCATCGGGCTGCCCGACCTTGCCGATTTCCCCGCCGATCGCTGGTTCGCGGACCGCGACGCGATCAAGGCGCTGATCCGGGATCATCTCGCGACGCGTCCGACAGCGGACTGGCTGGCATTGCTCGAACCCGCGGGAATCTGGGCGGCGCCCGTTCTCGATTGGCCCGCGCTGATGACCGAGCCGGCGTTCACCGCGCTCGATGCGGTTCAGCGGGTCCGCGCGCCCGATGGCGCGACCCTGTCGCTCACGCGCTGCCCGATCCGCGTCGATGGCGCGATCCTGACTTCGCCCCGCGCGGCGCCTCGTCTCGGCGCCGACCGCGCGGCCATCGACCGGGAGCTCATGGCATGATCGTCGAACAATATTTCGAGGACTATTCGATCGGCGACGAACGCAAGAGCTTCGGCCGCACGATCACCGAGACCGATTTCGTCGTCCACGCCGGACACACGGGCGACTTCTTTCCGCATCACATGGATGCCGAATGGTGCGCGACGCAGGAGATCGGCCAACGCATCGCGCATGGCACGATGGTCTTTTCGATCGGCATCGGCCTGACCGCGACAACGATCAACCCCCACGCAATGTCCTATGGCTATGATCGGCTGCGCTTCATCCGCCCGGTCCATATCGGCGACACGATCACGACGATCACGCGGATCGCCGACAAGCGCGACCATCCCAAGCGCGCCACGCACGGCGTCGTCACCGAGGCGGTCGATATCCGCAACCAGCGCGGCGAGACCGTGCTGGCGTGCGAGCATCTCTATCTCGTCGCGCGGCGCGAGACCGCCTGATCCGTGATGAGGCTGCGACCGGTCCCGTTAACGCTCTGCGTCGCGATCGCGGTGGTTGCGGCGGCGTCGCTCGCCGGTGTCCGGCATGCCGCGCGGGCGGAGGCGGGGACGGTTGCGGCCGCGACGACGACCGGGCCGCGTTATGGCCTGTCGACGGTCGGGCTGAGCTATCCGTTCGCCGCGGCGATCGCCAAGGGCTTCAGCGATGCGGCGGCTCGCGCCGGCGCGAGCGCGGTGGTGCTCGATGCCAAGGGCGACGTTCAGAAACAGG
>DASVNU010000165.1:0-3037 GCA_036383655.1 Sphingomonas sp.
AGATATGCTCCGGCGCCCCGAGATCGGGAGGAAAGCTGACCTGCCAGGGCCCAGGCAGGTCGATCGCGGGCATCCGCGCTGCGTCGATACGGTGATTTCCCAGCGCATATTGGCCAGCTTGCCAAACGAGCAGGCCACCCCGGACAAGCTCGGCCGGCGGCGGCGCGTTCGGCGCCGGCAGCGGCTGTGTCGCGAGCCGCGCGATCGTACCGGCGTCCAGCACGTCGTGCGATACCGACAGACCGGCGATATCGCCCTCGAACAGTCTCGGTCGCGCGATCATCGCGTTGAGCAGTGCGTGGAGCTTCAGCCGGGTGGACATACCCTCGGCGACCGGTTTGCCGTCGAGGAACAGCCGCGTTTTACCGTCGTCGCAGGAGAGGGCGATATGCGTCCATCCCGCGATCGGGGTCTGCGTCGTCAGTAGCGCGCGATAGGTCTCGCCCGCATTGGCATAAGCGATCACGCCGTTGCGGCCCGCCGATATCGCGAGCGTGGCGTGGCCAGCGCCGTAGATCGCGTCGCCCGCCGGCGGATCGATCAGGAAGCTGGCGCCGGCGACGCCGAGACGATCGACCCCGCCGCCGCGCGCGAGTGCGGTCGCGCGGGCCGCCGCGACCTTGGGGTCCGAACTGGGCGAGGCGAGTTCGGGGCTGATCGGCCACAATTCGGTCTCGGGCTTGATCCACGCCGTGACGGTAAATCGTTGGCCGGCATCGTTGCGGGGTTCGGCGGGATAGGGCGCTACTTGCAGCAATGCGCCTGCCGACCCGTCGAGCCGCGAAACGCCGGCGCTGGTGGCGCGCTTGCGGAATACCACGAAGCACGACCCGGCTTCGTCGAGGCGGAGGGCGACCCGGGTCGATGCGCCATTCTGCTCATAGACCGCGATCGGGCGCGTCTCGCCGGTCATCGGGTCCCAATATTCGGGCGCGCGGTCGCCGATGCGGAAGGTCGCGACCAGCTCCTCGGGTCGACGCCGCGCGTTGGATACGAAATAGATATCGGCGTCCGCGGTGCGTCGGTGGATCCAGTGCAGCACCGCGTCGGCGGACTTGGCGGACAGATCGACATCGGCACCCAGACCCGCCTCGGCCAGCACACGGTCGAGCGGCATGCCCCAGAAAACGCGGCCCTTGCCGCAATCGCGCGACCTCTTGGTCCGGCCATCGAGGTCGCCCCACAGCCCAGCGGCGAGGCGCTTCACCTCGGCATCGCCGGCCGGATAGCCGCCAAGCCCGTGCGACTGCTCGACCCGTGCGCCGACCAGCCACATGCCGGCGCGGACCAGCGAGTCGATCTTGGTCAGCGTCTCGGCGGTGATGCGCGGATCGTCGGGCATCACCAGCACTCGGTAGCGCATGCCGTCGGGGAGCACGATGTGCCCGTCCTCGATCCGGGCGCGCTTGAGCAGGACCTCGGCATCGCAAACGTCATAATCGTGCCCCGGCGGTACTGGCATCGCGAGCTTGGGTCGCGCGCCCGACAAGGTCGCGGCGACCGGCTCCTCGACATGGACGGGACATTGCACCGGCGAATTCTCACCGGCGAAATAGAGAATGTCGGCGGCGAAATTACCGGCGCTGAGCATGTGCTGGCAGCGTGAGGCATAGGTCAGCCAGGGACCGGCTTCCTCGAACCAGGTGTTGGTGCGCTCGAAATGGAACCCCCAGGGCCCCATCGTCATGCCCGGTCGCGCGGTCGGATGGGGTTGCTGCGCATAGCGGTGGAAGACGAAATGGTTGAGGCCGAGCGAATACATCTCGTCGCCCAGTCCCTTCATCGCATAGGGATGCTCCTGCCATCGTGACTGGGCGGGGCGGCCGGTGAAACTCTCCGCGCCGACGAAATTCTTGCCGTGGACGTGCGCGGTCGTCGCGGCTACCTTGACCGAATAGGCGGCCGCACCCCCGCGGATCCAGAACTCGCCCATCAGGCCGTCGACTTTTGCCCCCGCCTGCTGGTCGTCGAACGGCCCATTGCCATAGGGTTCGGTGAATGAGAGCAGCCCGTGCTGATGGCACAATTCGTGGAATCGCCCGTAATAATGCTCTTCCATCAGCAGCGCCTGGACGCGGCGCATGTCCCATAGAAAGCGCTCGCTGGTCTCCGGATCGCCGACCAGACGGCCGGTCAGCGCGGGCATGTACCGGGTGAGCGAATAGCCGCGCCGCTCCTCGAACTCGCGAGGGAAATCGGCGGTCCAGTTCTGCATGCCGGTTTCGTAGCTGTCGATCAGCACGCCCGCGAGGTGACGCTGGCCCAGCTTCTCGAGCGCGGGAAGCAGTTCGCGAAAATAGGTGGCGAAGTGAAATTCGAGCGCGTCGGCGCTGAACTTGTCGCATTCGAGGCCGATCCCGGCCTCGGACGCCGAGACGTTGCGCGCGCCAGTGGCGGTATGGCCGAGGCGCAACACTGTCCACGTACCGGCGGGCGCCGTCCAGCGCAGCCTGCCGTCGGCGTCCATAAAGCGGCTCACGTCGATCACCGTCGCCGGATCGATGGTCGCCGCTGAGTCAGGGGCACCGGGGGCCTCGCCCTGATTGGCGAAGCGGCCCCAGCCACCCTTCGCGCCCAGATCGGCGATGCGTGAGTCCGACGACAGCGTCAGCTCCGACAGCCGACAGGTTGCCGGCACGGCGATGCGATAGAAGCGCGCGGTCGTCGGGGCGAAATCGATCGTGATCGGCGGTGTCGTGTGCACGCGCCAGACCGGCACTGCCGCGTCCCCGAGCTTGCGCCAAGTGCGGGCATCGTCCGAGGCCTCGATCGTGAACGTCGCCTGTGGCGAGAAATTCGCGGTGTCCTCGACGGGAGCCGCCTGCAGCAACAAGGAGCGTGCGCCGTAAGGCGCGGCGAACTCGACGATCAGTTCCGACGGCGTCGTGCCGGGCGCGATGTCGAACATGGTCGCTGCGTCGCCATCGGTGATCAGCCGCACGTCGACCTTGCTGCCGTTCAGCGTCGCCGCGACGATCTGACCGCGCGCATCTGCCCGTTCACCGGGAAGCGCCGGACAGGCGAGCACCATCGCGTC
>DASVNU010000166.1:0-5693 GCA_036383655.1 Sphingomonas sp.
TCGCAGCCATAGATACGATTGCCGAGCGCGGCTCGGAATTCCTCCGGCACCGGCCCCTTGTGCTCGATCGTCAGATACGAAATGCAGCGCCGCGCATCGAGCCGATAAGGCGAAGGGAAAGCATCGGTCGGGCACGAGCGCTGACAAGCATCGCACGACCCGCAGCGATCACGTCCGGCCTGGTCGGGCACGAGATCGAGCGTTGTGTAGATCGCCCCGAGGAACAGCCAGCTGCCGTGATCGCGGCTGACCAGATTGGTGTGTTTGCCCTGCCAGCCCAGCCCCGCCGCCTCGGCCAGCGGCTTTTCCATCACCGGCGCGGTGTCGACGAACACCTTGAGGTCGCTGCCCGGCGCTTCGGTGACGATCCACCGCGCCAGTGCCTTGAGCGTCCGCTTGACGAGATCGTGATAGTCGCCCCCCTGCGCATAGACCGAGATCCGACCGCGATCCCCCTCGCCCGCCAGCGCCAGCGGATCGCGCCCCGGCGCGTAGCTCATGCCGAGCGCGATCACGCTGCTGACCTCCGGCCACAGGCCCGCCGGCGCCGCGCGGTGATGCGCCCGCTCCTCCATCCAGATCATCTCGCCATGCCGGCCCTCGGCCAGCCATTGCCGCAACCGTTCGCCCGAGCGCGGTGCGGCATCGGCGCGCGCGATGCCGACCGCGGCGAAACCCAGCGTTAACGCCTCTGCCCGCAGGCGATCCTCGAATAGCTTGTGTTCGGTCACTCCGCCCCGCTACCACGGACGAACCAGTCGAGGGAGGTCGCGTGTCTCAATCTCTGGCCGTCTCTGCCCACGGCCTCGTCAAGAATTTCGGTGGGCGGAGGGTGGTTGACGGCGTCGACCTCGCGGTGCCGACCGGGACGATCTACGGCGTGCTCGGGCCGAACGGCGCCGGCAAGACCACGACCCTGCGCATGTTGCTCGGCATCATCGAGCCCGACGAAGGCGAGCGCACCCTGCTCGGCCGTGATCGCCCGCGCGACGCAAGCGACCAGGTCGGCTATCTGCCCGAGGAACGCGGCCTCTATCCGCAGATGAAGGCGCGCGAAGCGATTGCCTTCATGGGCGCGCTGCGCGGCCTGCCGTGGAAGATCGGGCGCAAGCGCGCGATCGAGATGATGGAGCAGGCCGGCCTTGGCTATGCGGTCGATTTCAAGATCCGCAAATTGTCGAAGGGCATGGCACAGCTCGTCCAGTTGCTCGGATCGGTCGTCCACCAACCCGATCTGCTCGTCCTCGACGAGCCTTTCTCGGGGCTCGACCCGGTCAACCAGGAAGGGCTCGAGCGGCTGATCCGCGCCGAACAGGCGCGCGGCGCCACCGTGCTGTTCTCCACGCATGTGATGGCACATGCCGAGCGCTTGTGTGACCGCCTCGCGATCATCGCCGGCGGCAAGCGCCGGTTCGAAGGCACCGTCGCCGACGCGCGCGGGATGCTGCCGATGCGCGCGCATTACCAGCCCGAACGCGACGGACCCGAGGTCGCGGCGGTGCTGCCCGCCGACGCGCAGCATAACGGCCGCGACTGGGTTTTCCCGGTCGCCGACGATGGGGTGGAGGCCTTGCTGCTCAAGCTGACTCAATCGGGTTTTGGCGTCGCCGGTCTGTCGATCGAGCGCCCCGGCCTGCACGACGCCTTCGTCCGGATCGTCGGCGCCGAAGCGCTTGCCCAGGCCGAAGCGGAGGCGCTGTGATGACCGGCAATTTCCGTCGCGCGCTGCGCCAGGCGATGACCGTCGCCCGGCGCGATTTCATCGCTACCGTGTTCACCCCGACCTTCCTGTTGTTCCTGCTGTCACCGATGTTCACGATCCTGTTCGGCGCAGCCGGCGGCTTCGGTGCCTCGAGCATGGCGCAGGGCGCCGCCGACCGCGCGCGAATCGTCATGATCGCCGCGCCCGATCAGGTGGCGGCGATCACCGCGACCGATCGCCAGTTGCGCCAGGTGTTCGGGCATGGCGACATTCCGCCGCCGCTCGACGTGCTGACGCCCTCGGGCGATCCCGCCGCGCAGGCACGAGCCCGCGTGTCTAGCCGCGACGGCGATGTCGATGCCGCGCTTTATGGTCCGCTCGAACACCCAACGATCGTCTATGGTGGTGGCGGACGCGATGAGGCGGATTATCTCGCGGGCCTCGCCGAACAGGTGCTGCGCGCGCAGAAGCTCGGCTCGACCGCGACGCTGAGCACGCCGACCAAGACCAAGATCGTTCGCACCGTCGTGACCACCAGCGGCCATAACGCCGCGGCATTGTTCGCGGTCATGGCGATCTTTTTGCTGACCCTGTTCCTCGCCGGTCTGACGATGGGCACCATGGCGGAGGAGCGCAGCAACAAGGTGATCGAAGTGCTCGCCGCCGCGGTGCCGCTCGAATCCGTGTTCTTCGGCAAATTGATCGGCATGTTCGGCGTCGCTCTGCTGTTCGTCGGTTTCTGGGGCACGGTCGCAAGCCAGATCACCAGCATCCTGCCCGCCGGGACAGCGGCGGCGCTCGCGGGCGTGGCGCCGGCCGTCGGCAAGCCGGTCTTCGCACTGCTGTTCCTCGCCTATTTCGTGATGTCGTATCTGCTGATCGGCGCGGTCTATCTGATCCTCGGTGCGCAAGCCTCGACCCAGCGGGAACTGCAACTGATGGCGCTGCCGATGACCGTGGTTCAGATGGCCAATGTCGGCATGTCGACCGCCGCCGCCGGCAAGCCCGGGAGCACGATTGCCTGGATCGCGGAGATCTTCCCGTTCAGCTCGCCGATGGCGATGGCCGCACAGGCCGCCAATTCGCCCTCGCTATGGCCGCATGCGGTCGCCATCCTGTGGCAATTGCTGTGGGTGTCGGTGGTGATTTCGCTCGGCGCGCGCTGGTTCCGCCGTGGCGTGCTGAAATCGGGCGAAGGTCCCAAGCGCAAGCGGACGCCTCCGGCAAGCACCTGATCGCTTCGCTATTGACATCTATGTAAGTATAGGTTTGTTTCGGCCCATATATAGGAGAGTGGGCATGGCGACTCAGGCCGAATTGACCGAGATGATGGCGAACGGGCCGACCTATAAATATGACGGTCCGGTCGATCCGCTCGACGTCAGCCGCGCCGAACTCTATCGCGACGACGTCTGGCAGGCGCCGTTCAAGCAGCTCCGCGCCGAATCGCCGATCCACAAGGTCGAGCATTCGGACTTCGGTCCCTATTGGTCGATCTCCACCTACAAGCCGATCCTCGAAGCAGAGTCGCTGCCCGAGATTTTCTCGTCCGAGGCCGGCGGCATCACGCTCGCCGATTTCCTGCCCGACAGCGACGTCAAGATGCCGATGTTCATCGCGATGGACCGGCCCAAGCATACCGGCCAGCGCCGCACCGTCGCTCCTGCCTTCACGCCGAGCGAAATGGTGCGAATGAAGGAAGACATCGTCCGCCGTACCGCCGAGATCCTCGATACGCTTCCCTGGGGCGAAAAGTTCGACTGGGTCGATACGGTGTCGATCGAACTCACCACCCAGATGCTCGCCATCCTGTTCGATTTCCCATGGGAAGATCGCCGCAAGCTGACCTTCTGGTCCGACTGGGCGGGCGATATCGAGCTGGTCAAGACTCCCGAGCTGCGCGCCGAACGGTTGACGCACATGTTCGAATGCGGCGGTTATTTCCAGAATCTGTGGAACCAGAAGGTCGACAAGGAGCCGACCCCCGATCTGATCAGCATGATGATCCATTCGGACGCGATGGCCGAAATGGATCAATATGAATTCCTCGGCAATCTGATCCTGCTGATCGTCGGCGGCAACGACACGACGCGCAATTCGATGACGGCGGCCGCCTATGGCCTCGACCTGTTCCCCGACCAGCGCGCCAAGCTCGAGGCGAATCCCGAACTGATTCCCAACACGGTCCAGGAAATCATCCGCTGGCAGACGCCGCTCGCGCATATGCGCCGCACCGCGACACAGGATTACGAACTGGGCGGGCAGATGATCAAGGAAGGCGACAAGCTCGCGCTCTGGTATCTGTCGGCCAATCGCGACGAGACCGTATTCGGCGACGACGCCGACAATATCGTCGTCGACCGCGCCAATGCGCGCCGTCATCTGGCGTTCGGTCACGGCATCCACCGTTGTGTCGGCGCCCGCCTGGCCGAGCTTCAGATCAGCGTGCTGCTCGAGGAAATGGCCAAGCGCCGCATGCGCGTGAACGTGCTGGGCGAACCCGAGCGTGTCGCGGCCTGCTTCGTTCACGGCTATCGCAAACTGCCGGTCGAGATCAGCAAATATTGAGCTCACTAATCGCGGCGGATTGAAACCGACAGCGGCCCTCGTCCGTACCTATATAGGTTCGACCGATGGAGCCTGAAACGATGACGTTCGACCGCCGCCATTTCCTGACCCTGGCCGGTACCGGTGCCGCGACGATGCTGTTCGGCGGCTGCCGCGCCGCGCCCGCCTCGCCGCCCGAGAAGTTCGAATTCCAGTTGAGCGACGCCGAATGGCGCAAGCGTTTACCCGGCCTGTCCTACCAGGTGCTGCGGCACGAGGCGACCGAAGCGCCCTATTCGAGCCAACTCAACAACGAGCATCGCGCCGGCATCTTCTCGTGCAAGGGCTGTGCGCTGCCGCTCTATTCGTCGACAACCAAGTTCGAAAGCGGGACCGGCTGGCCGAGCTTCTGGGCACCCCTGTCCAAGGCGGTCAAGACGCGCAACGACGGTTCGCTGGGGATGAGCCGGACCGAGGTCCATTGCCGCCGCTGCGGCGGACATCTCGGCCACGTCTTCGACGACGGGCCCAAGCCGACAGGACTGCGTTATTGCATGAACGGCGCGGCGATGAATTTCACGCCGGGCAAGGCGTAGCACATCGACGACGAGAAATTGCCGCCGCCGAATTGAACCAGCGCTTCCCCGGCGAAGGCCGGGGCCCAGTGGCAACGCGCTCGCGACGGCGCCGCGCCATCTCCACGTCAGCGAAGCTGGGCCCCGGCCTTCGCCAGGGAGGCGTAAAACTCAACGCTTTCGCTGCAATTGGCCGAGCAGGTCCCGCTCAGTCGCGGACGCCGACCATCCCGCGGGCACCGACCGGGGCGATCGTCGCGATCGTCTGGCTGCTGCGCGTGTCGAGCTGGTCGTCATCGCCATTGTCCATCTTGGGCGCGCCGGTGCCATAGATGAAGCCCTTGGTCGGATAGGTCGTCGTGCCGAGTCCGCCGGTCGGGCCGTACCACACCTTGACCTCGCTCCAGTCGCCTTCGGGCGAGACGTCGATCGCGCGGACATTGTATTCGACGCCGCCGCGACGCGACCAATTGGCGTGGGTCAGCAGGATCTCGCGGTCGTTGACGATCGCCGAGACCATGGCGACATGACCGAGCGGCATGCGGCCGAACGAGGCGAAGGCGAGGACCGAACCGACCTTGGGGGTGTTGCCGCGCTCATATTTGCCGGCGGCCTGCGACCACCAGGTATTGGCGTTGCCGAAAATCTGGATGCCCGAAATCTCACGGGCGTAGGGAGCGCATTGCCAGAACCGCGCCTGAGCGGGCACCGTCGTCGCCAGGGCGCAGACCGCCACCAGCGCGAATCGCGCTGCAAAACCACCAAATTTCATGCGACCCCCCGAAAGGCCCGTTGAACTGTTGATGGTGGGTTAGGTGGACAAAACCGACATGGGAACCCTGTCGGCGCGATGAACGGAACCTTTCACG
>DASVNU010000167.1:0-6642 GCA_036383655.1 Sphingomonas sp.
CGCCGCATGACGCTGACCGACCTCAGCCACGCGGTCGACATCACCCTCGCCAACCTGTCGATCCTCAAGACCGGCAAGGCCAAGGCCATCCGATTTTCGACGCTCGAGGCAATTTGCCGCGTGCTCGACTGCCAGCCGGGCGACCTGCTGGCGGTTACCGACCAACCGGGAGACGCAGAATGAGCGATCATACGATAGCGTTGGAACGACGCGGAGGCATTGGCGCGGCGATCGGGGGAGGCGGCCGCACGATCTGGGAGAGCTATCGTCGCGGCGGCAAGGCGATCACCACCATTCCCGCGCTGTTGGCGATCGCGGCGATCCCCGAATTCGCCCAACATGTCGTGGAAATCAATCTGGGGATGTTCGCCGGCGGCGACGCATTTCACGCACATGGCAACGATCCGCTGCGCTGGGCATTCGGCTATCCCAAGGTGGCGGGCTTCCTGATCGCGATCCTGATGACGGCGCGGTTCTGGGCGGTCGGATCGGTCAAACGAGCCCTGCTGATCCCCCCGGCGACCCTGGCACGCCTGGTTGCCGCGATCGCCGTCTCCTGCCTCCTGGCATGGCCGTTCAGCTGGCTGGGTCGGCAGGGATTGCCGATGGCGGTCAACCTGCCGTTGCAAGCCGTGTCGCTGGTCATCCAGGCCGGCGTGACGATCTACATGATCGGAGCGTTGCTGGAGGATCGATCGATCAGCCCGCGTCGCGCCTTTACCAGCCTGTTGCCGGCGTCGCTGATCGTGACCTTGCTGCTGGTGCTGACCTTCGTTCCAGCGCAGGGCGTCCATCTGGCCAACCATAAACTGGCGCTGGGCCGACCGACCGCGATCGTCTGGGCACTGATGACCTTCGATGCCCTGTGGATCGGATTCTTCGCCGCGCTGGTCGGATCGGCATTGTTCGTCGGTTATCGAACCGGCCTCACCTGGCGCGGATGGACGGTACATCCCGCCGAGCTCGCGAAGGAGAGAGCGAACGCTTCCGACCGCTAATGACCTATGGCAACTCACCGCAAATCGTGGAAACTTTGGCCGTTTCGATCGTTTAACGCTCGACCACGCAGGTCGGTTTCCGAGCGGCCGCGTCGACGTCCTGACCAGAATCGAGCCGACACCCCACGGGGCAGCCGACCGCATCCCTGCGCGGATGGCGAGCGACAGCGAACGACCTTCCTGAAGGTCGAGTTCCGCGCGCTCCTGCGGGAGGGACGCCGATCACGGCATATCGCCGCATCACCCCTTCCCCTCGCGCGCGATGGACGCCGCGCGCGGCGCAACGCGCGTAGGAGGAGGTAGGGACATGGACCGGCAACGCACACGCGATATCGAGATCGAGCGCGATCCCGTCGATCGGGCATCGAGGGACGGGCTTGTGGCGGACGACGCGCCGGCACGGATCGGAACGGGCCGTCGTGCCTTCGCGCATTTTTCCACGCTCGCGCCCGACGACTGGTTGCCGCCCGATGGGCAGTTGGACGAACAATTGAACGATCGCGCGGCCAATCACTGGCCGATGGTCGCGATCAAGGCACTACTGGCGATCGCGATGGGCGCGGCGGCGCTTGCTATCCCGGTTGCCGCCTTGGGCTCGCTGGTGGTGGTGTTCGCGCTTTACTGCTTCGCCGATGGCGTCGGCTCGGCCGTGCTCGCCAGTCATCACGCGGTGAGCGGCACGCGCTGGGCGTGGCAAGCGGTGGCAGCGGTGGTCGGCTTGCTCCCCGGGGCGGTGGCAGTGATCTATCCCGACATGCCGATCGCGACGTTCCTGCGGCTGCTGACCGCCTGGTCGTTGCTGATCGGCCTGACCAGCGTGCTGGCGGCGGCACGGCTCGAGGACGATCACGGGCGCGGCTGGCTGATCGGCAGCGGCGTCGTATTGTTGTTCGTCGCGATCGTCACCGGCGTCGCGCTGCCACTGGCGCCCGACATGGCGCTGCGGTCGATCGCCGCGGGCATTCTGGTCGCTGGCGTGCTGCTGAGCGCGCTGGCGGTACAGCTTCGCGCGCATCGTCCGGAGCGCATGGCGGCGAGCGCCTAGGCTGCTGAAAAAGGAGCTGCCCGCCATCGCGACAGCGACGACGGGCAGTCTTCCCCCCCATCTAACCAGTCAGATCAGCGGCGGCAGCCGCAATAGCAGGTGCACCGCACCCTCGGCCGCCACTTCTTCACCGGCGCGCGATAGACCTTGCGGGCAACCGGGCGATACGTCTCGGTGATATATTCGGTCGAGGTTGTTGTCGTCGTCGCCCCCGGGATCACGATCGTCGTCGTGGTACCCGGCGGGGTGTAATAGGTGCCGGTATAGCCACCGCGATAGGCTATCGTCGGTGCGGGCGACAGCGGCGCAGCGCGATAGTCCGTGCGTTCCTCGTAATAGCTGTTGTTGCCGCCATAGCCCGGCGCGGAATAGCCCGCGCCATAAGCAGGTCCCGGACCAGTCGGACCGCCGAAATCGGGACCGCCGGCATAGCCATAGCTGTCGTCATAGGCATAACCGTCGTCATAACGGTCCCAATCGAGGCCATAGGCGCCGTCATAGACCACGCCATACCGGTCGACGAGCAGCGCGTCGTTGTAATAGCGCGTCCAATAATAACCCGCGGGCGGCGTCATCAGGCCATAGAGCTGCCAGTCGCCGATCATGAAATTGGACGACAGCCAATAATTCGGGATGCGCTTGCCGCGCTTGATGCGCGAATAGCCGTTCCAGCCGCCCGGCGCCTGGACGCCCGCCCACCAATAGCCACCGACACGATTGCCCCATCGGCTGCGGTTGCCGTTCCAGCCGCCGCGCCATTGGCCGCCATTGTTCCAATTGCCCGGATTGCCAGGGCGCTGACCGTTACCGTTCCAGCCACCCGGATTGCCCGGACGTGGCCCCTGCCACTGGCCGGGATTGGGGCGAGGCATCGGCTGGCCTTGCGGCATCGGCTGGCCGCCCCGCCAGCCGGCGGCTGTGCCAGCATCGCCGAGTCGCTGGGCGTCGGCGGCACTGGCACCGAAGGCCAATGTGGCCACAACCGCAGCAATCATTAGGGTTCGCATGGTTAACACTCCCTGTTACCCGGCGCAGCCATTAACCAAGCGCGCACGATCAATCTTGGGAATGAGTACCAAAAACCCCGGATTTCCGCCAGTTTTTCGCCAGCGTTATGTTTGTCCCGATCTGGATCAGGATTCAGCCGTTAACCCTGTCTGTTAGCATCCGCGCGATTTGTTCGATTCCGGCCGCATCCTCTTCATCGAAGCGCGATGGTTCCGGACTGTCGAGGTCGATCACCGCGACAACGCGATCTCCCGACACGATCGGCACGACGAGTTCGGCGCGGCTCGCGGCGTCGCAAGCGATATGGCCGGGGAAAGCATGGACGTCGGCGACGAGCTGGGTCTCGCGCGTCGCCGCCGCCGCGCCGCACACGCCCTTGCCGAACGGAATACGGATGCACGCCGCCTTGCCCTGGAACGGCCCGAGCACGAGTTCGTCGCCGACATTGCGGTAGAAGCCAGCCCAATTGAGGTCAGGCAGATATTGCCACAGCAGCGAGGCAACATTGGCCATGTTGGCGACCCCGTCGGGTTCGCCCCCGGTGACGGCGTCACAGGCGGCGAGCAGGTCGCGATAGAGGTCGGGCTTGGAGCCGGCGGCGATGTCGAAGGCGTACATGGTGGCCCATGTAGCGATCGCACGACGCCAGCGGGAGGGGTGGAATGGTCGCCGGTCCGCGACACAGCGAACCGAGCAGGCCTCAGTCCGATTTCTTTTTGGTTCGCTCCGCTCCGCCGGCATGCCGCGCCGGATATTTCTCCAGCGCGCGTTGCCACGATACGCTGTCGGTCAGGCGCGACTGGACGATACGGAGCTTTTCCCAGCCGGGGAGCTGGTGGAGCAACCGCCGCGTGGTGTCGACCAACGCCGGGGGAATCGTCGGGCTGAAGGTGATGCGGCTGACGGCGGCGCGATCGAGCGGGATATGGATCACGTCATCCTCATCCCCGCCGACCGCGATCGCGCGGAATTCGGCTTCGTCTCGGAAACCGGCGCGCTTCATGAACGGCAGGCGGTGGATGTCGCTGGCGTCGATCGTCGCGATATCCGCGATGCGGACATAATCGACCGGCCCGATCAGGCAATTGGCGCGCCCATCGAACATCACGCAGAACCGCGCCTTGTCGAAATGGACGCACATGCCCGCCGATCCACCGGCGAACACCTGCCAGTGATGGAAGGTCTCGGGCGCTTCGGTCAGGCAGACCGCGCCGACGAAGCCGTGGCCGAGATGTTCCTGATAGACCGCCATCGCCTTGCGGTCGTTGGCGTCGACCCAAGCGGAGGGGCTGACCAGCGTGATCCGCTCGTTCATCAACATGTCGATCACCACCGGCAGGCTGGTGTAGCGGCGCAGGCTCGGCGTGGGCTTTTTCGCCATATCCTATCCCCTCAGTCGATGCTGACCTTGCCACGCCCCGCCTTGACCGCGCTGCGGCCTTTCTTCTCGTCGACGCGCCGCGCCTTGGCAGCTCGAGATGGCCTGGTCTTGACGCGCTTGGCCTGGCGAACGTGCGCGGCGCGGATCAATTCGGCCAACCGCTCGCGCGCATCCTGGCGGTTCGCGTCCTGCGTGCGGAAACGGCGGGCGGTGACCAGCAACTCACCGGCGGCGGTCATCCGGCTGCCGGCCAGTTCCTTGAGCCGCTCATAGGCATAAGGCTGGAGGCCGAGCGCGAATACGTCCACGCGAAGCTGGACCGCGGTTGCCACCTTGTTGACATTCTGCCCACCGGGGCCGGTCGCGGCGAGGAAGCGTTCCTCGACGATCGCGGTATCGACCCGGTCGACCCAGCCGTCGTCGTTACTCATGGCCGAAGCCGGCCGCGGCGAACCTTTCGGGGATCGGCGCGACCGCCTCGATCGCCGGCTTGCCGTCGCGCGGGACGATCAGTTCGGCGGCGTGGAGCAGCATTCCGGCTTTGTCGGCCCGGCCATAGACCGCGTCGCCGACCACCGGCACGCCCAGCCCCTCGAGCGCATGCACACGGATCTGATGCGTGCGACCCGTCGCGGGACGAAACTCGACCAGCGCCCGCTCACCCTCGGTGCGCAACACGCGCCAGGCGGTGCGCGCGGGTTTGCCATCGGGCGAGCCGGTCATCCGCCACCCCTCTTCGCGCGTCGAGACCTTGGCGAGCGGCAGCTCGATCACGCCCTCCATCCCGTCCGGCACGCCCTCGAGCACCGCGAGATAGCGTTTCTCCACGCGGTTCGCCTCGAACGCCTGTTGCAGCCGGGCATGCGCCTTGGGATTGCGCGACAACAGCAGGCAGCCCGACGTATCCTGATCGAGCCGGTGCACCGCCATCGGCCAGCGGTGGAATCCGAAGGTCAGACTGTCGAGATGGTTCTCCAGACTGATCCCGCCGCGGCGCGGTGGATCGACCGGCAGGCCCGCGGGCTTGTCGATCACCATCGCTTCACCGTCGAGGAACAACACCTTATCCGCCAGCATGCCGCACCCCTTGCCACTCAAGCCGCGCCCGTGCCAGTGGTTGCGCGCTTTGTTTCCCCCACGGAGCGTTTTGATGCCATTGCGCTGGCTGCTGGTTGCCCTGTTCCTGTTCGCTCCCGCCGCCGCTCTCGCGCTGACCCCGGTCACCTTGTGCAATGGCCAGAATATCGAGCCGCTGCCCGACGGGCGGATGCTGGGGCACATTCCCTATCCGGAAGGCAATCCGGCCGACATGGTGGCGATGCCGGGCAATTTCGGGGTCGGGCGGGCGTGCCAGCTCCACCGCGATGCCGCGGCGGCGATGACCGCGCTGCTCGCCGCCGCCGACCAGGTGCCGGAGGTGAAGGGCAAGCTGCGCGGCATATCCTGTTTTCGCACGATCGAACGCCAGCGGCAGATCTTCTGCGGCCAGATCGGCCCCGGCAAGCGCTGCAAGGATGCCGCCGAACGCGCCCGGAGTTCGGGCCCGCCGGGCTATAGCGAACACGCCACCGGCTATGCGCTCGATTTCGCGATCCGGCCGCTGACGCGCGGCTGCGGCGATGTCAGCGATTGCATCGCCAACACGGCGCCGGGCAAGTGGCTGTTGCAGCATGCGACCGAGTTCGGCTTCGAATTGTCGTTTCCGCCGGGCAATGCGCAGGGCGTGACATGGGAACCGTGGCACTGGCGCTGGGTAGGCACCAATGCGACCGTTCCGGGCGCGACAACCGCGCGTACCCTGTTCACCACGGCGCGCACCCGCTTTCCGGCATCTCCCGGCATCGCCGATTTGTCGCCCGAGTGGCAAAAAGCGATCCAGCCCTCGCCTTCCCCGACCGCCACGCCGGCACCAGCGTCGACCTGGCCGAAATAGCATTGTGATCGAAAGTAGTTAGCAGGCTCTGCGCGGTGCCGATTCTGTGCCGTCAGATCCGGGCTGGCGAGGCGTCGGCGGGATCGAGGATCACGCGGATCGCGGGCAGCGCGCGATCGCGACAACGGCGGTTGATCGAGGAGAGGCAATCCTCGAGCGTATCGTACAACGCTGCATGACGAATCGCGCCCGACCGTACCACACGTTGCCAAGCCCAGGTCACGCGCACACGTTCGCCGTCCTGCACAGTCTGGGCGGGGAATACTTCGTAGCGGGC
>DASVNU010000168.1:0-7759 GCA_036383655.1 Sphingomonas sp.
CTGACGCGGGGGCCGTGCGGTGCCGCGAGACCCCCTTTTTTGCGAGGGTTTCCACGTCGCCGAGGTGGTGGGAGGCGAGGGCCTTCGCGGCGGCGTGCGCCCCTATGCGATCGACCCCGACAACGCCAAAGCGCTGTGGGCGAAGAGCGAAGAAATGGTCGGCGAGCGTTTCTGATTGCCGCGGTCATAGACGACTGAGTGCCTGTCGGGGGGAATTTCCCCTCTCCCGCTTGCGGGAGAGGGAGGGGCCCGCCGCGCAGCGGTGGGAGGGTGAGGGTCTTCTTTCTTCTTCTGTTTCGCCACACGCTTGGAAGAAGAAAGAAGACCCTCACCCAACCCGCACCGGGTGAACAGCGCCCCGCGCTGTTCAGGTCATGCCGGGGGCATGACCGACCCGGTGCACCCGCAAGCGGGAGAGGGCTAAGAACCGCCTTCCTTTCTCCCGCGGGACGCGGCATGACCGTTTCGAAGACCGGGTATGAAACCCGGCCAGGACGAGCGGGAGTGGGTCATGGAGATCGTTGCCGACGGATTGCGGTTTCCCGAAGGACCGGTGGCGATGGCCGATGGCAGCGTCATCCTGGTCGAGATCGCGGCAGGACGCATCACGCGCGTGATGCCCGACGGATCGAAGCAGACGGTCGCCGAACCCGGCGGTGGCCCCAACGGGCTGGCGATCGGCCCCGATGGCAAGCTCTATTGCTGCAACAATGGCGGGTTCGAGTATATTGAGAATGGCGGTATGCTCGCGCCGCACGGCATCGCCGGCGACTATTCGGGCGGGCGGATCGAGCGGATCGACATCGCCACCGGCGCGGTGGAAATACTCTACAAATCGGGCGATTTCGGCTGCGTACTGCGCGGGCCCAACGATATCGTGTTCGATGGCGAAGGCGGCTTCTGGTTCACCGATCACGGCAAGATCGATTATGCCAAGCGCTGTCACGACATCGTCGGCATCTTCTACGGCAAGGTCGACGGTAGCCATCTCGAGGAAGTGATCTTCCCCAGCCAGAATCCCAATGGGGTCGGCCTGTCGCCCGACGGCAAGCGCCTCTACGCGGCCGAAACCTATACTTGCCGGCTGATGGCGTTCAACGTGATCGCCCCGGGCAAGGTCGACGGCAGCGCCGGTCCGGGCGGCCCCGGCATCCCGCTCTATCGCCCCGCCGGCTATAAATTCTTCGACTCGCTTGGGGTCGAGGAGAATGGCAACATCTGCGTCGCGACAATCGGCGAATGCGGCATTTCGGTGATCTCGCCGGCTGGAGAGTTGGTCGAGTTCGTCGCCACCGACGATATCTTCACCACCAACATCTGCTGGGGAGGGGCGGACAGGAGGGACGCCTATATCTGCCTGTCGGGTACCGGGCGTCTCGCCAAGCTCCGCTGGGCGCGGCCTGGCCTCAAACTCAAGTACAACGGATAAGCGGCATGATCCGGATCATCGGCAACCACGTCTCGCCTTATGCGCGCAAGGTCTTCCTGGCGCTCGACCATAAGGGTGTGGACTATGAGATCGACCCGATCGTGCCGTTTTTCGGCGGCGACGAATTCACCCGGCTCAACCCGCTCAGGCGTATCCCGGTGCTGATCCACGGCGACCTGGTGATCCCGGATTCGACCGTCATCTGCGAATATCTCGACGATCGCTACGCCGAGAAACCGCTCTATCCGGCCGATCCCGCCGAACGCGCGCGGGCGCGCTGGCTCGAGGAATTCGCCGACAGCCGCTTGGGCGACGTGATGATCTGGAAGCTGTTCTTCCAGCGCAACGTCAAACCGCGGGTGTGGAAAGAGGGGACCGATGAGGATCTGGTCGCCGCCGTTATCACGCGCGACCTGCCCGAGATCATGGACTGGCTCGAGCCGCAGGCGCCGACCGGCGGGTTCGTGTTCGGCGACCTGTCGATGACCGACCTGACCTTTGCCAGCTTCTTCCGCAACGCGGCGCTGGCCGGCTGGACGCCCGACGCCGCGCGCTGGCCGCGCACCGCCGCCTGGATCGACCATGTTTTCGCGACGCCGCTGTTCGCGCGGTCGGTGATGGTCGAACAGATCATGCTGACGACGCGGGGCATCGATCAGCGCGCGGCGCTGGAGGCGGCGGGATTGAAGGTTGCGGATTCGAGTGTTCGGGGCGACATACCCCGCCGCGGCCCCTTGTCGGTGTGACGCAGGAGAACATCATGGGCCGCTGGCAACTCGAGATCGCGCGCGACGACATCGCGCAGGCCGGCATCGTCGACGTGCCCGACCGCGCGCCGGCGCCAGGCGAGGCCGAATTCGCGATCGATCTGGTCGCGCTGACCGCCAACAACATCACCTACGCCGCCTTGGGCCAGAAGACGCCGTTCCTCGGTCCCGACGCGGGCTATTGGGATTTCTTTTCGGAGCGCGACGAGCCCGGCCGTCTGCCGGTCTGGGGGTTCGCAACGGTGACGAAGTCGGCGGCCGAGGGTCTCTCGGTGGGGGATCGCTTCTACGGCTATTGGCCGCTAGCCAGCCACGTGACGCTCGCCGCCGATCAGATTCGCGGCACCGGGTTCACCGAGGCGACGCCGCGCCGCGCGTCGTTGCCCGCCGCCTATAATCAATATTCCCGGCTGAAGGCGCTGGGCGATCACCGCGACGCCGATCACGACTGGTGGCCGGTCTATCGTCCGCTGTTCCTGACCGGTTGGCTGATCGCCGACCAGTTCGAGGACGAAGACGATTTCGATGCCGACACCATCATCGTCAGCGGCGCGTCGAGCAAGACCGCGCTGGCCTTCGCGCATGTGATGAAGGCGCGCGGGTCGGCACCGCGGCTGGTCGCGCTCGCCTCGCCGCGCAGCGCCGCCTTTACCGCCGACACCGGCTTGTACGATCAGGTCGTCGATTATGGCGCGATCGATGACATCACGGCCAAGGGCAAGGTCGCCCTGGTCGACTTTGCCGGCAACCCCGCGGCGACGCGCGCGGTGCATGAACGCTTCGGCGACGCCCTGGCGGTCGATATGATCGTCGGCATCACGCATTGGGATGCCGAGCGCGGCACCGCCCCGCTGCCGGGACCTCGCCCGATCGGTTTCTTCGCGCCCGGCAGGATGAAGAAGCGGTCGAAGGACTGGGGTGCTCATGGCTTGCGCCGGCAGAGCGAAGAGGCGTGGCTCGACTTCATGCCGACCGCCAAGCGACTGACCGCGATCGACCGCCGCTCGGGGGCCGAGGCAGCGCTTGCCGCCTATCGCGACGCGGTCGCCGGCAAGGTCGATCCGCGAATGGGCGTGCTCATCGAACCATGACGCGCGACACCGTGATTTTCGATTTCGGCGGCGTGATCACCTCGTCGCCGTTCGAGGCGTTCAACCGGATGGAGGCCGAGCGCGGCCTGCCGCACAATCTCGTCCGTCGGATCAACTCGGCCAATCCCGACGGCAATGCCTGGGCGCTGTTCGAGCGCGCCGAGATCGACGCCGCGCGGTTCGATTCGCTGTTCGCCGAGGAGGCTCGCTCGATCGGTTTCGATCTTCCCGGCCGCGACGTTCTCGCCTTGCTGTCGGGCGATATCCGCCCAGCCATGGTCGCGGCGCTCGATTGGCTGAAGGCGAACGGCTATCGCATCGGCTGCATCACCAACAATGTGCCGGCCGGCCACGGCGCGCAGATGTCGTCGACCGCGGAAAAGGCCGAAGCGATCGCCGCGATCATGGCGCGGTTCGACCATGTCGTCGAAAGCTCGAAGGTCGGTATCCGCAAGCCCGATCCTGCAATCTATCGCCTGGCGTGCGATGCGCTGGGGGTCGCGCCCGACCAATGCGTCTATCTCGACGACCTCGGGATCAACTGCAAACCCGCGGCCTCGCTCGGGATGGCGGCGATCAAAGTGTCGAGCGGTGAGCAGGCGCTCGGCGATCTGGAGCTGGCGCTGGGTCTTGAGAGCGGCACGCTCGCCTGACGCCTCCGCACCCTCTGCATTTGTTCCGTGCGGGAAACCATCTAGGAGGGGATACATGGCAGTCAGGCGGCATCGGGAACGGCATCTGGTCCAGCGCATCGGCTGGCTGCGCGCTGCCGTACTCGGCGCCAATGACGGCATCCTGTCGACCGCAAGCCTGATCGTCGGCGTGGCCGCCGCCAATGCCGACCGCACGACCGTGCTGCTGACGGGGATTTCTGGGCTCGCCGCCGGCGCCTTGTCGATGGCGGCGGGCGAATATGTTTCGGTCAGCAGCCAGGCCGATACCGAACGCGCCGATGTCGCGCGTGAAACCGCCGAATTGTCCGACGAGCCCGAAGCCGAACGCCAGGAACTCGCCGCCATCTATCGCCAGCGCGGGCTAGACCACGATTTGTCGCTTCAGGTCGCCGATCAGCTGATGGTGCACGACGCGCTGGGCGCGCATCTGCGCGACGAACTCGGGATCAACGAGAATCTCGCCGCGCGGCCGGTCCAGGCCGCGCTGGCATCGGCCGCCAGTTTCGCCAGCGGCGCGATCGTCCCGGTGCTGATGACGTTATTGTTCGGCGGCCGTGCGCTGGTCGCTGCGGTCATGGCCGTCACGCTGCTGCTGCTCGCCGCGACCGGCGCGATCGGGGCGCATGCGGGCGGCGCGAGCCAGGTTCGCGGGGCGGTGCGCGTCGTGTTCTGGGGCGCGCTCGCCATGGCGGTGACCGCTGCCATCGGTCATCTGTTCGGTACGCAGGTCTGAACCGAAAAAGGCCGCGCGAGTTTCCCCGCGCGGCCCCTGCTGTCCGTGAGGTCGTTCGTCAGGTCAGAATTTGACGCCGACGCCGACCAGGCCCTGGTGGCGGGCCACATCGCTGTCCGAATAGTTGGTGTAGCGATATTCGGCGCGCACCAGCATGTTCTTGGCAAGCGGCAGCTCGACGCCGGTGCCGACGCGCCAGCCATCGAGGTTCTGAGCGGTTTTGGTCGTGGCGTTGTTGAGCGTGTAGGTCGCGACTACGCGGCCATTGTCGTAGCCGCCCTTGACGTAGAGCAGCGCCTTGTTGCCAACGACGACACCCGCGCGCACGCCGGCATAGAGATCGCGGCCCGCCTTGGCGCAAAGACGGTCACCCGCGGCGAAGGCGTTGTTCACGCAATCCTTGGCGGTCGAGCCGTCGATTTCGCCTTCGACGCCGAACACCGCCTTGCCCGCCTGATAGTCATAGCCGACGACCCCGCCATAAGAGAGCCCGGTCTGGTTGCCCGACGAGCTGGTGACGCGGTCGATGCCGGTCACGGCGAGGATCTTGACGCCCTGGAACTCCTTGCCTTCCGGCGCGGAGGTATCCTGCGCAAGCGCGGGGGTGGCGATGGCGGCACTGGCCAACAGGGCGGACGCGAGAAGAAAACGCATAAAAACTCCTGTACAAACAAAAAACCGGAAGGCCTTGCGACCCCCCGGTTGATCGCGTGTTGGACACGGTTCGTGGCGGGATTTGGGCCGATGCGACGGGCGACGGCCATGATTTTGCCGGACATGAGGACGGCGAGTCAGGGGCGGCGGTAAAGTCGGCGCGCCCGCTTGCTCCTGATCGCGCCGCCATCTATTCGGGCGCGCATCACCCAAGGAGTCCGCATGGCCCGTAAGCTCTATTCCGACGCCGCCTCGGCGCTCGACGGCGTGTTGTTCGATGGTATGACGATCTGTGCCGGCGGGTTCGGCCTGTGCGGCATCCCCGAACGGCTGATCGACGCGATCCGCGACGCCGGCACGAAGGACCTGACCATCGCCAGCAACAATGCCGGCATCGACGGGGAGGGGCTCGGCAAGCTGCTCCGCACGCGCCAGGTGAAGAAGATGATCTCGTCCTATGTCGGCGAGAATAAGGAATTCGAACGCCAGTATCTGGCCGGCGAGCTCGAGGTCGAGTTCTGCCCGCAGGGCACGCTGGCCGAGCGCTGTCGCGCGGGCGGGGCGGGCATTCCCGGCTTCTACACCCGGACCGGCGTCGGCACCCAGGTCGCCGAGGGCAAGGAAGTGAAGAGCTTCGACGGTGAGGATTATATCCTCGAACGCGGCATCCGCGCCGATCTGTCGATCATCAAGGGCTGGAAGGCGGACGAGGCGGGCAACCTCATCTTCCGCAAGACCGCGCGCAATTTCAACCAGCCGATGGCAACCGCGGGCAAGGTCTGCATCGCCGAGGTCGAGGAGATCGTGCCGGTCGGCAGCCTCGATCCCGATCAGGTTCACTTGCCCGGCATCTATGTGAACCGGATGATCGTCGGCGCGCCCTACGACAAGAAGATCGAGTTCCGCACTGTGCGCGAGCGGACCGCGGCGTGATCAACGGCCGCTTCGCGCTGCTGATATTGCTCGCCGGCAGCACCGCGATCAGCGGGTGCGTGGCTGCCGCCGTGCCGGTGTTGGCGGCGGGAGCGATCGGCAAGAAACAGTTCTTCGGCAAGAAGGACGAGGACCTGCCGTCTTCGACTCCTCCCGCCGTCGTTGCGGCCGATACTCAGACCGCGCCGGTTGGAATTCCGGCGGCCGAGGCGATTCCTTCCGCCGGCCCGACCACGCCCACGGCACCACCGCCGCCGCCGCCGGGTAGCGTGCCGCCGGGAATGCAGTATCTCTACGGCTCGGGCGAAGCGTCGGCGGTGTCGATCCAGGCCTATCTCGCCCTGACCGACTTCCTGGTTTCGCGCGGCGGTGATTTCGCGGTCGGTCACCCCGTTTCCTCGGTCGTGCTCGCGCCCGATGCGACATTGCAGGCGCCCAAATTCGTCAAATGCGGCCCCAAACAGCGGCCCGCGGTCGTGCTCGACATCGACGAGACCGCGCTGATGAACCTGGGCTACGAAGCCGACGACAGCCAGCGTAGTGGCGCGTATGACCAGAAGCGCTGGGATCGTTGGGAAGAAAGCGGCGTAACCGCGGTCGATCCCGTGCCGGGCGTGGTGGAGACGTTGCGGGCGGCGCGCGCCAGCGGGATCGAAGTGGTGTTCAACTCCAACCGAGCCTCGGTCAATGCGACAGCGACGATCGACGCGCTGACGCTCGCGGGCCTGGGCCCCGTGGTTCATCTGCAAAACCTGTGGTTGAAAGGCGACGATGCGACCGGCGGCAGCGGCAAGGATGCCCGACGCTGGGAGATTGCCGCCAAATATTGCGTGATCGCGATGGTCGGCGACCAGCTCGGCGATTTCACCGACCTGTTCAATGCGCCCGGCATGACGCCCGCGCAGCGTCGCACGCAGACCAATTCGCCCAAGCTCAGGATGCTGTGGGGACATGGCTGGTTCGTGCTGCCCAACCCGGTGTACGGCACCGCGCTCAAGGGCGATATCGACGACGTCTTCCCCAAGAATCGGCGTTGGACCGATCCCGGCGCGCAGCCTGTTTCGGCCGTGCCCGCCACCGCGCCGATGCCTGCGCCTGTCGCGGTTTCCGCTCCTCCGGCGGTGAAGAAATGACCGAGAAGCCGATCCCGATCGACCTCGTCCCTTATGCCGAATTGCTCGGCGACAGCCACGAATGCCTGCGCGTCTGGGCAAAGCACGGCGGCACGCTGTGTTTCGTCAATCCGCGCCCGCTCGGCGCCGACCCGGCATTGTTCGGCATCGCGATGGTCGACGTCATCCGCAACGCCGCCTCGACCTACGCCAAGGCGACCGGCACGCCCGAGGATCAGGCGCTCGACCGGATCTGGATGGGGCTCGACGCCGAGCGTAGCGCCCCCACCGAAGACGATGCTTTGCCGCCCCCCGTGGTGGTTGCCAGAAAGGAAGATTGATGGCCCAGGAAAATAAGGGGTGGAC
>DASVNU010000169.1:0-4959 GCA_036383655.1 Sphingomonas sp.
GCGCCACGGCGACCAATGTCTCCGGGGCGGTCGTGGCCAATTCAGGCCATTGGCTGATGGAGGAACAGCCCGATGCAACGGTGAAGCTGGTTCGCGATTTCCTGGACGCCCGGAAATGAGCGCGCAGGCTTGGGTTGGGGATTCATATTTCTGTAGTCACCCCCGCGCACCGTCCCGTCACCCCAGCGCACCTCCCGTCACCCCAGCGAAAGCTGGGGTCTCTCGCGGTGACGCGATGCCGCGTGATATCCCAGCTTTCGCTGGGATGACGAGTTTTGAGAATGGATCGCTTTAAGAACAACGGCTTATTTTGGTTCTCAACCTAGTCCGGGCCGTCTAAGCGGGCTTGCGCGCCATGCCGATCAGCGCGGTCGATCGGATTCCTTCGGGCGGCAGGGTCAGTGCCAGCGCGGCCGCCTCGTCGGCGAATGCGGCGCGCTGGTCCTCGTCGAGATCGCGCCATAGCGGCGACCAGCCGAACGCCAGCTTCGCATTGTCGCGAAACCATTCGACCGGCGGTGCTGGCCAGGCCCGTTCCACCGCGCGGACCGCTTGAGGCTCGAGACCGACCTTGCGGAACGCGTCGTCGAGCAGCGCGGGCGTATTGAACAATTGCGCCATCGGGGTCGGGACCGGCCGTTCCGGAAACAGTCGCCGCGCCGCCTCCTGGAACAATTGCGCGGGGCCGGCGCCGCCGGCGCTTTCCCACACCGCGATCACCGCCAGCCCGCCCGGCCGCAGCACGCGGGCGATCTCCGCGAAACCAGCGATCGGGTCCGGGAACATGAACACGCCGAACATCGAGAAAGCGGCATCGAAGCTCGCATCGGAAAAATCGAGCGCCTGGCCGTCCATCACCAAGGCGCGGTCGCCGGGGCGGATGAGCGCGGCCCGCTCCTGCGCCACACGCACCATGCCGGGCGAGAAATCGATCCCGGTCGCATCGGCGCCGTGGCTCAGCGCGATCGACAGCAGCGCCCCCGCGCCCGTCGCGACGTCGAGCACCCGCGCGCCGAGGGGCAAAGCGGCGAGTTGCCATGCCGCCTCGCAATACAGGCCGGTCATGCGATCGGCTTCGTCGGCATAACGTTCGGCTAGTGAATCCCAATGCGCGGGATCGTTGATGGCTTGGGGGCGAGCGGTCATCCGTCGCCGGATAATGATACAACATAACATCGTCAATCGCCGCGACTGGTTGTAACGGGAACCTGCGACCCAAATTTGAGTGTCGCGCGCGCTTGGTCTAAGGGCGCGCCTTCTCCTTATCGTTGGACCCCAGGAATGACTCTCTACACCCGCTTTGCCGCGCATATCGACGCGGCGCTCGATGCCCTGACTTCGCACGGCGACTTGCCGAGCGGGCTGGCGCGAGGCGCGGTGACGGTCGAGCCGCCGCGCGACGCCAGCCATGGCGATCTCGCGACCAACGCCGCGATGGTGCTGGCCAAACCGGCCGGAACCAATCCGCGCATGCTCGCCGACAAGATCGCGGCGGAACTCGGCAAGCTCGATGAGGTCGAGAGCGTCGAGGTGGCGGGCCCCGGCTTCATCAACATGACCTTGACCGACGATACCTGGCGCAACGAACTCGCCGCGATCATCGACGGGGGCGACGATTATGGCCGCTCGACGCGCGGGCAGGGCCAGACGGTCAATGTCGAGTACGTCTCGGCCAACCCGACCGGCCCGATGCACATGGGCCATTGCCGCGGCGCGGTGGTGGGCGATGCGCTCGCTGCCTTGCTCGAATGGGGCGGCTACAAGGTCATCCGCGAATATTACGTCAACGACGCCGGCGGTCAGGTCGATACGCTCGCGCGCTCGGCGCACCTTCGCTATCGCGAGGCGCTGGGCGAGGATATCGGCGAGATTCCCGAGGGGCTTTATCCCGGCGACTATCTGATCCCGGTCGGTCAGGCGCTCGCCGCAGAATATGGCGACAAGTTCGTGTCGGCGCCCGAGAGCGACTGGCTGGTGCTGTTCCGCAAGATCGCGGTCGCGCAGATGCTGGTGCTGATCAAGGACGACCTCGCCCTGCTCGGTATCCACCACGATTTGTTCTCGTCCGAGGCCGAGTTGCAGGCAGCGAAGAAGCCTGAAGCCGCCGAGAAGGAACTGCGCGCGCGCGGCCTGATCTATGACGGCGTGCTCGAGGCGCCCAAGGGGGAGACGCCCGAGGATTGGGAACCGGTCGAACTGCCGCTGTTCCGCTCGTCGCAATATGGCGACGACCAGGATCGGCCGATCAAGAAGTCGGACGGCAGCTGGACCTATTTCGGCGCCGATCTCGCTTACCATTGGCAGAAAGCGCAGACCGCCGACGCGCTGATCGACATCTGGGGCGCCGACCATGCCGGCACGGTCAAACGGATCGTCGCCGCTGTCCAGGCGCTGACCGGCGGCAAGACGCGGTTCGATGTCAAGCTGGTCCAGATGGTGCGGCTGTTGCGCGCCGGCGAGCCGGTCAAGATGTCGAAGCGCTCGGGCAATTTCGTCACGCTCGCCGATGTCGTGCGCGAAGTCGGCAAGGATGTGGTGCGGTTCACCATGCTGACGCGCAAGGCCGACGCCCAGATGGACTTCGATTTCGCCAAGGTGGTCGAGGCGTCGAAGGACAATCCGGTGTTCTATGTTCAATACGCCCATGCGCGAGTCGCATCGCTCAAGCGGCGCGCGGCGGAGGCCGGGATCGTCTGCAAGGACATCGACCTGTCCCAGCTTGATACGGAGGACCTGCAGCTGGTGAAGCTCGCGGCGCAGTTCCCGCGCGTGGTCGAAACCGCTGCCGCGGCGCGTGAACCGCACAGGATCGCCTTTTATCTCTATGACTTGGCTGCGGCCTTTCACGCGCAATGGAATGTCGGCAACGACCGACCGGAGCGCCGTTACCTGATTCCGGATCGTCCCGAGCTGACGTGTGCGCGGCTTTTCCTCGGCGACGCGATCGGGCAGATTGTCCGCAACGGTCTCGCCATCATGGGGGTCGAGGCCGTCCAGGAGATGAAGTGATGGCGGGCGAAGAGGATGAATATCTGGCATCGGAGCCGGTGCCCACGCCCGAACCCGCGGCAAGCGACGAGGACCGGCTGCCCTGGCTCGAGACCGCGGCGGACGATGATGACGAGGGGCCGTCGCTCGGCCGTCTCGTCGGCCTCGTCCTGCTCGGGCTGGTCGCGCTCGGCGCGGTGCTCGGCGGCGTCTATTGGTGGAAACACCGCGCGCCGACGCGCGGCAATGGCGATCTGATCGCCGCGCAGGAAGGCGATTACAAGGTCAAGCCCGACGATCCCGGCGGGCTCAAGGTCGAAGGCGAAGGCGATGCCTCGGTCGCGGCGAGCGGCGGCAACGGCAGCGGCAACAGCCAGATCGCGGTGACCAAGCTGCCCGAAGCGCCGGTGGCCGGCACCAGGGCGGCATCCAACGCCAAGACTGGTCCCGGAAGCTCGACGGCAACCGCCAGCGTCGCGGGTTCGCGCGGCAAGCTGGTGGCACCGCCGCCGGGCAAGCCGATCGCGGTCGCCAATGGCGGTGGTGGCGGCGCGCTGGTCCAGCTCGGCGCTTTCCCGAGCGAGGCGGGCGCCAATGCCGCCTGGACGCGCGAATCGAAGCGGTTCAACTATATCGCCAATCTCGGCAAATCGGTCGAAAAGGCCGAGGTCAACGGTCGCACCTTCTACCGGCTCAAGGTCAATGCCGGCAGCGCCGGCGCCGCGCAGGAATTGTGCGGCAAGCTGAAGGTCGCGGGCGAGGCGTGCATCGTCACGAATTGACGGCTCTATTAGACCGAAAGTGAATGGCCGGGATCGATTCCGGCCATTCTTTTTTCGGGTCACTTCGATTCTGGCGCCAAATATCCGGGATCAAGCGGAATCGATACGCGCACCGGCTGATCAAGCCTGCCGCCCCGCGCAACGATCGACGTTGCGAGCGACCGGCACATTTCGGGGATCAGCTGTCTTGGCTTGCTGTCCACCACCAGCGCGCATCGCGGATGTTCGATGGTGCCACTGAGCTCGACCGTGGAATTCAAGGCGTTCGGGAGCGGAGCGGGCATGCTCCAACGTACGTGTCCGTTGTACCGCGAGGCGATGTTCGCGCCGCCTGGGCCGCGAGCCGGCACAAAATGCGCCCTTCGCATAACCACGTTGCAGGTGGCCGCATCGAGCGAAGGCGATCCGCTTGATTGGGCGATGGAACAACTGGATGGGGCTCCGTTCGCATCGACCTGGACCGAAAAGCTGACCGGTCCCGCCTGGCCGCCGCGCAAGGCTTCGGCCGGATAATCGTCATTACTGAACCACGAGGCTGGTTCGATGGGCTTCGGCTCGCTCGAGCCGCTCTGGTCAGCCTCAAGGGACACTAGCGCAAGTCCGGCGACGACAATGACAATCAGCATGATCGCAAATGTCCTCTCCCGCGTGGAACTGTCAATTGTGAAGGCGGCTTAAGCTAGCCGGCATACTTCGCCCATCCCGCCTTGAACGCGAGGGCCGTGCGAGTAGAAGCACCGCCATGAAGCCCGTGATTTTCGGCCTGTCCGGCCTGACCCTCACCGACGACGAGCGCGCGTTCTACAAGGACGCGGACGCCGCCGGATACATCCTCTTCAAGCGCAACATCGAGAATCGCGAACAGGTCCGCGCGCTGACCGACAGCCTGCGCGAACTGACCGGGCGTGACGAACTCCCCATCCTGATTGATCAGGAAGGCGGCAGGGTGCAGCGCATGCAGCCGCCCGAATGGCCGCAATTTCCCGCCGGGCCCGAGTTCGATAGGCTCTACGATGTCGCGCCGATGAGCGCGATCGAAGCGGCGCGGGTCAATGCCCAGGCGACCGCGCTGATGCTGGCGGAAGTCGGGGTCAACGTCGATTGCTGGCCGTTGCTCGACGTCAGCCAGCCCGACACGACCGAGGCGATCACCATTCGCGCGCTCGGCCACGAACCGATGCGCGTCGCG
>DASVNU010000170.1:0-10883 GCA_036383655.1 Sphingomonas sp.
AGATCCTCGGCGAGGGTGGCGCGGACGAAGGCGGCGAGGTCGAAACCGGGCAAGTCGAACATGACCTGCTGGTAGCGTGCCGCAAGCAGCCGCGCGACCAAGAATCGTCCGGCCCGGAAAACCGGCATTTGCGAACCGCGCCGAACATCGCCAAACCGGCGGCATGACCGCCTATATCGCCCTGCTCCGCGCCGTGAATGTCGGGGGTACCGGCAAGCTGCCGATGACCGAATTGGCGGCGATGTGCGAGCACGCCGGGTTCGCCAAGGTGAAGACCTATATCGCCAGCGGCAATGTCGTCTTCACCTCGACCAAGAGCGAGGCGGCGGTGAAGGCCGCGCTCGAACAGGCGATGGAGAAATATGCCGGCAAGCCGGTCGGGGTGATGGTGCGCACCGCCGCCGAAATGGCCGCGGTACGCGACGCCAATCCGTTCGCCGAGGCGCCGGGCAATCGCGTCGTCGCCACGTTCCTGGACGAAGCGCCGGCGAGCGACGCGATCGAGCAGGCGACGAACGTCAATGGCGAGGAGATGGCGCTGGGCGAACGCGAAATCTTCATCCGCTATCCCGAGCGCGGCATGGCGGATTCGAAGCTCAAGATCCCCGGCGCGAAAACCGGCACGGCGCGCAACATGAATACCGTCGCCAAGCTGGCGGAGATGGCCGCAAAGCTTTAGATAATCCCGCAACGACAAGGGCTCCGCGCGAGCCCGCGACAAAAGGGGATATCCGCATGCGCCGCACCGCCTTCCTGCTGCTTGCCGCCGCCGCCACGCTCGGCGCCTCCGTCCCGGCCGCGACGCCGGCCATATCGAAAGCGGTCAGCGCCAATGCGCAGTTCGCGGCGCTGTCGAAGCGCTATGTCGACAGCCTGGCGCGGTTCTCGCCGGTCAGCGGAACGCAGCTCGGCGATCATCGTTTCGACGACAAGCTGCCCGACATCACCGCGCGCGGCCGCGGCAATCAGGCCGCGTTCGACCAGGCGATGCTGGGCAGTCTCGCCGGCGTCAACTTCAAGGCGCTGAGCCGCGACAACCAGGTCGATTTCCTGCTGCTCAAGAACGCGCTCGACTACGATCTCTGGGATATCCAGGTGCTCAAGAGCTGGTCGTGGAACGCGCAGAATTACAACGATGCGGCGGCGGGTGCGCTCTACACGCTGGCCGCGCGCGATTTCGCGCCATGGCCGCGGCGGCTCAAGGCGGCGACCGCGCGGATGGAGGCACTCCCCGCCTTCCTGCTCGAATCGCGGCGCCAGCTGATCGCGGCGAAGGTGCCGCAAATCTATGCGAGCACCGTCGCGAAGCAGAATTCGGGGATCGCCGAGATCGCCGAGGGCATGCTCGCCCCGCACGCGAGCGAGTTGGCGCCCGCCGACAAGGTGCGGTTCGACGCGGCGCTGACCAAGTTGAAAGCCGCCGTCGCCGATCAGCAAGTCTGGCTCGACAAGACGCTGATGCCGGCGGCCAAAGGTGACTTCCGCCTGGGGGCGAAGCTCTACGACCAGAAAATGAAATTCGCCTTGGTATCGACGGTCTCGCGTCCCGAGCTCAAGGCCAAGGCGACCGCGGCGGCGGCAGCGACGCGCGACCAGATGTATTCGCTGGCGCGCCAGGTGCTGGCCGGCAAGGCCGACGCCCCCGCGCTTCCCGACCGTCCGACCCGCGACCAGCAGCAAAAGGCGATCGAGGCCGCGCTCGACCTGAGCTATGCCCAGCGTCCGGCGCGCGACGGCGTCGAGGCGGCGGCCAAGGCCACGTTGGCGAGCGCGAGCGATTTCGTCCGCGCGAAGGGGCTGGTCACGATGCCGACCGCGCCGGTCAAGATCATCACCATGCCCAAGTTCCAGCAAGGCAATTCGGTCGCCTATTGCGATTCGCCGGGGCCGCTCGACAAGGGCCAGGACACGTTCTTCGCGATCTCTCCGATCCCCGACGATTGGAGCGATGCGCAGGCGACGTCGTTCCTGCGCGAATATAACAGCTACATGATCCACGACCTCAGCATCCATGAGGCGATGCCGGGGCATTGGCTGCAGATCGACCATAGCAACCAGGACAAATCGGTGCTGCGCGCCGTGCTGTCGTCGGGCCCGTTCGTCGAAGGCTGGGCGGTCTATGGCGAAGGGATGATGGCGGATGAGGGTTATCTCAACGGCGATCCGCTGTTCAAGCTGACCGTGCTCAAGATGCGGCTGCGGTCAATCACCAACACCTTGCTCGACATCGGCATCCAGACCGAGGGCATGACCCGCGACCAGGCGATGGAGCTGATGATGAAGGGCGCGTTCCAGCAGGAGCGCGAAGCGGCGGGCAAATGGGTGCGCGCGCAACTCTCCTCGACCCAGCTTCTCAGTTATTTCTCGGGGTACGAGGAGCATATGGCGATGCGCGAGGAAGCGAAACGCCGCTGGGGCGCGAAGTTCGACCTCAAGACCTATAACGACGCGGTGCTGGCGCACGGTTCGCCGCCGGGAAGGTTCGTTCGCGAACTGGTGTTCAACCTGCCGATCGAGTGAACGGACCGAAGCTCGCTGAGCAGATCGGACGGCTTGCCGCGACATGATCGAACAGCCGCCGACGGTCGGCCGGCGACCAGAAAAGCGAATAGATGTAGCCAAGGCGATCGGCGTCGCGATCGATCCGGCGAATTGGGTCGATGATGCCCCCAAACGATCCGGGATCGTCGTGTTTCGGACTGGATCGTTCTGCGCCGAGTATGGCGGTGCGAACCACCATCTCGTCACGGCGGGATTCTGAAGCCGATATTCGCGCCCTGGCCGCCGCATCCTGCCAGCACCAGACCGCGCGATCGAGCACCGCCGGACGAAGACTGTCATTGAGGAAGCGATGGCCGTGGTTGACCGCGCCACCAATCGCCGCACCAGCCGCCAGCAGAGCCGCCACACCGGCTCCCGTTATCCACAACGGCATCCTCACCGCCGGAATCCCCTCAACACATTGCCCTCGGCCGACAGGTAATTGTCCTTGTAATCGAACCGCTTGGTATCGCTGAATAGCAGATAGTAATATTTCATCTGCTCCGACCACCAATAGCCGGGGCAATGGTCGGCCTGCGCCTTGGTCACGACATTGGCCATGTCGGTGTAACCGTATTTGGCGCGGTTCCAGCGCTTCATGTTGAGATAGTGGGTGCGGCCGAGCATCCGCCATTCGGTGCGGCCGTCGAGCAGCCAATGGTTGAACGCGGCGTCGGCGAGCTCGGGGCGGAGCGCGTTGGTGACGTAGATCGGCTTGCCGGTGGCATAATCATAACCCTCGGGCAGGATGCCGAATGTCGCCTGCACACTCGCCCAGGCGCGGGTATAGGCGGCGCCGATCGCCCCTGCCCCGCCCTGCGCGAGCAGCCCGCCGTAGAAGCTCGCCAGTTCGTCCTGGTCGGTCGAGAGTTGCTTGCCGGTCTCGAAGTCGACGTCGACGAACCAGATCTGTCCCTTCGCGTGGGCGACCTGATGCTTGAGGATCGCCGCGGTCAGATTGTCGTACATCGCCTTGCAATCGCGATCGCCGAACAGCTGCCAGCCATCCCAGCAATATTCGTAATAGCTGTCCGCCGGCGGCGCGATCGTCGCGCGGCGGCTGCCCCAAACGCCGGTCCGCACGTCAATCGTATCGGCGAGCAGCCCCGCCTTCGATCGACGATCGTACATCGCGACCAACGCGCGCTTGGCGACGTCGTAATATTTGCGGTCGCCGGTCAATTTGCTGAGCGTGCCGAGCTCGGCGATGTGGGTACCGACCTCGGCCGGATTGCTCATCGGATCGCGCACTGCCTTCGTCCGCAGATTGACGTAGCGATACGGCATCCCGGTCGGCGTATCGAACGCGGGAAGCAGGCGGTCGGCGAGATCGCGCGCCTTGGCCAGCAGCACCGGTTCGCCGCTGGCATGATGCGCGGATAACAACCCGCCGACCAACCGGATCTCGGTCTCGAACACCGAGATTTCGCCATCCACGTCGAAGTCGGCATTGGCTTTCACCCAGGCCAGCGCGTCGGCAAATTCCTGGTCGAGGCCCATCACCCACAATGTGTCCATCGCCTCGATCAGTGACAGGCCGAGATGGCGATCCTTGAGCGGGAAACTCTTGTTGCCGCCGCTGACCGGTTTGAAATCGTCCTTGCCCCAGGCGTGCTCGCGATACTGGCTCCAGGCCCAACGCATCTCGTTCTTCACGTCCTCGCCGAGCGCGTGCCAGTCGATGGCGGCGCGCCTGGCGAAGGCGGGCGTTGCCGCGACGGCACCGAGCGCGAGGGTGGCCTCGCGGCGGGACAACAGGGTTTTCATGCGCTCAGCCTAATGCAGCAGGAGCGCCGCGTCAGCCCGCCGGGTGCACGACCGTTTGGCCGATCACCGAGGGTTTCATGCCCATGCGCTTTCTGATCCATTCGCGCGCCGGTTCCTCGATGAAGAGGAAGATCAGCACCGCCAAGACGAGTAGGACCGGATATTGCGCGGCCAGAACCAATTTGGACCCGCCAAACAGGCGCAGAAGCGCGAAATGCACCGGCTGATGGAACAGGTAGTAAGCGTAGCTCGCGCCACCGAGCAGCACGAGCGGGCGGAGGCTGAGGACACGCGCGAGGCGCGAGCCGCGCTCGGACGCGATCGCCGACATGAACCCCGCCGCGGTCAGCGTCGTGAACCCCGCCACCCATTGCGCGCGGCTGACGCAGAGCACGACCAGCAGGATAACCACGAAGACCCATGACGGGATCGGAAACGGCCTGCCCTCGCGCCGCAGGTGCAACTCGCCCGCACAGATGCCGACGACGAATTCGGGTAGCCGCAGCAGCGGGATCGGCATCCATAACATCCAGCCGTAATGCGCTTCGCTATTGACGAAGAGTGACGCGCTTCCGCTCGCCAGTGCGAACGCCCCACCTGCCGCGACCATCGCCCAGATCCAGCGTGATCCGAGGCCGGCGATCAGGCGAGAAAGGAGCGGAAAGCAGAGGTAGAGGAAGAACTCGATCGACAGCGTCCAGGTCGGCATGTTCCAGGCGCGCCAATGATAGAGATGGTTGGGCAGCCACCAATGAATCAGCGCGAATTGCGGTAGATCGCTCAAGCCTCGCCATCGCACGAAGGGCATCATTGCCAGGATGGCGAGCAGATAGACCGGATAGATGCGCGCGAACCGCGCGATGCCATAGCGCCGCCATTTCGCCGCGCCGACCACGCTGCCGCGATAGGTATAGTGCAGGATGAACCCCGACAGCGTGAAGAAATAGGTCACGCTGACATAGCCATTGAGCAGCAGCGCGCGCAGCATCGCCGGCGCCTGCGGATGCGACAGCACCCAGGTCGCGCCCGAATGGTAGAACACAACCGCCGAGGCGGCGATGAACCGGGTAGTCGTCAACGGCGCGATCAGCGTCGCGTCGCGCCGTCCGGCGACGTCGTCCAACATGCTTCCCCCGCTTGCCCGTCGCGTAGCTTGTACAAAGGGCCGCGGTTCGACAAGCTCGCGGGCGACGGAGAGTGATTATGGCGAAAAAGACGGACAGCCGCCTGGCAAATGAATTCTCTGCCGTTCAGGCTACGGTTAGCGCGGCAAGGAAGCTGGCCCTGTCGCGCAGCTTCAGTTGCATCCGAGTGCTTTGCTCGCCGTCTATCGATAACAGAACGTGCGTCCGGAACATTCCGGCGGCCGCTTTCTCGACCTGAACTCGGCGGAGAGGCGCAGTCACCTCCAGGCCGTAAACCTCTGGCAGGAAACCCAGATTGAATGGAAAGCGCGGCGAAACGACGAGTTGTTCCCGCGTCACTGCTATGATCAGGCAATTGGACGCGCCGCCAATTCGGCTCCAAATTGTGTTGAGGGACCGCCCGGAGCCCCAGCCCTCGTAATACACGCTATTGGCCGGCCGCTTGGGATAGACCGGCTTGCCGCGATTCAGCCTGAAGACGATCGACGCCCCAATCCAGGTCGCCAGCCAGAGCGGCGCCAACCAGGCGAAGAGCCAATCGAAACGGCTCAATCCCCCGTCACCTTCGCCGGCCCGAGATCGCCCATCCCGACCGTCGCCGAGGCCATGCTCAGCATCGCGTCGAGGCTCTTCTTGGCCTTGAGGCGCAGGTCCTCGTCCATCTCGATCCGCGGCTCGAGGTCACGCAGCGCGACGTAGAGCTTCTCCATCGTGTTGAGCGCCATATACGGGCAGATGTTGCAGTTGCAGTTCCCGTCCGCGCCCGGTGCGCCGATGAAATGCTTGTTCGGCAGCGCCTTTTCCATCTGGTGGATGATGTGCGGCTCGGTCGCGACGATCAGCGTGTCGCCGTGGAATTCCTGTGCGTAGTTGAGGATGCCGCTGGTCGAGCCGACATAATCGGCATGGTCGAGGATGACCGGCGGGCATTCGGGGTGCGCTGCGACCGGGGCGCCGGGATGCTGCGCCTTGAGCTTGAGCAATTCGGTCTCGCTGAACGCTTCGTGCACGATGCACACGCCCGGCCACAGGATGAGGTCGCGGCCGGTCTTGCGCGCGAGATAGCCGCCAAGGTTGCGGTCGGGGCCGAAGATGATCTTCTGGTCCTTGGGAATCTGGGCGAGGATCTTTTCCGCCGACGAGCTGGTGACGATGACGTCGCTGAGCGCCTTCACCGCCGCCGAGCAATTGATATAGGTCAGCGCGATCGCATCGGGGTGCTGCGCGCGGAACGCCGCGAACTGGTCGGGCGGGCAGCTGTCCTCCAGGCTGCACCCGGCATTCATGTCGGGCAGCACGACGATCTTTTCGGGCGACAGGATCTTCGCGGTCTCCGCCATGAAGCGCACGCCGCAAAAGGCGATGACCTCGGCATCGGTCGCCTGCGCCTTGCGGCTGAGGTCGAGGCTGTCGCCGACGAAATCGGCAATGTCCTGGATTTCGGGCTTTTGGTAATAATGCGCCAGGATGACGGCGTTACGCTCCTTGCGCAGCCGATCGATCTCGGCACGCAGATCGAGGCCCGTGAGGTTGCTACGCTGTTCCATCGTCCGCTCCGCCAAGTGTCGGCGCTCACATGGCCCCGCGCGGGGGGCGGATCAACCCATCAGGTAATGCGTCAGGCTCAACATCGGCGGCGAAAAGCCGATCGGACGCATCAATGCCACCGACAAGGTGATCGCACCAAACCCCCAGAAATAAGCCGGGTGCACCTTGCCGCGCGTACGCAGGTCATAGACCATGGCGACCGCGATATAGACCAGCATCACTCCCCAGATGCTCCAGATGATCCACGTCCCCAAGAGCGGCAGCGGCAGCAGGCGGCCGACACCAGGCGTCATCACCTGGATCGCGCCGCACAGCATCAGGCGGCGATGCCAATCGGTCCTGCCACGCATCGCGACACCGGCGAGCGTCAGCCCGGCGAAAGTGAGCACCGTGAACCAGTCCATCACCAGAAAGACATTGGGTTCGAAGAAGAACGGAATGCGGTGATTGATCGCCGTCAGCGTGTTCACGCTGAGGCCGACCAGCACCATCCAGCCGACATAGACCGCGGCGACGCGGCCGAGCCGGCGATGGAGCGCCGTCTCCCCGCGCCAGATCAGGAAGTTCTGCGTCAGATAGATGCCGATCCAGCCCATGAAGGTCAGGCCATGGACGTGCACCCACCATGGCGCGCCGAAGCTCGAGCGGCCCATGACCAATTGGAGCGAGAAGCCGCTGACCACGGTTGCGGCGATCACCAACGCCATCACGAAGAAGAACAGGCGTTCCCGGACGACGGGATTCATCCGAGTATCCGCGACGGTAGCCATGTAATCTTCCCCCCGAAATCGATGCCGTATCTATACCAAAACTTACCGGCGCGCCACGTGCCGTGCGCTCAGCTCCCCGGCATCATCGGGATCGCGAAAGGGGCCAGCGCGGCGCCCGGCGAACCCGCGGTGATCCAGTGGTACAGCGCAGCGGCGATCAATGAGGTACCCAGCAAATCGATCACGATCCGGACGACAACCAACGTCCCGATCCCCCACAACCAGGCACGGTGCAGGCCGCCGGCGCGGCGCCAGTCGACCAACGCCGCGATCACCGGAATGACCAGGATCGTCGCGGTCTCGACCTGCTGGGCGTAAGGCATGAACAATGGCATCGGCAGGATGCGGCCGAATCCCGGCCCCATCAGCCCCGCCATCGCGCAGAATTGCAATCTTTTGTGCCAGTCGGTCCGGCGCCGCAGCATGATCGCGGCAGTGGCCATGCCGGCAAAGGCATAGACCGTCATCGGCGCCATCACGGTGAAATAGGCCGGCGTGAAGAACGGCGCGGTGTGGCCCCGGCGCAGCGACAGATAGGCGACCATCGTCCCGACCACGACCATCAGCGGAATCCATGCCACCGCGATCCACCCCAGCCGCTTGTGCAGGGCGATATTGCCGCTCGTGGCGAGCAACGTCTGGGTCAAATAGAGCATGGTCCAGCCGAAGAAGGTCAGCGCATGGGCATGCACGTAGAGCGGGGCACCGAAGCTGGATCGGCCAGCCGCAAGCTGCATCGAGAAACCGGTGACGAGCACCAGCACCATCGCGATGCCACCCCACAAGAACACGCGATCCTCGCGCGCGAAGACCGGCCCTGATCCGGACGGTGCCACTGTCGCCATTTGAATCGTCCCCCCGACGTAAATCGGCAGGGCGACAATAACCGTTTCGACGCGATGCGCAAATTAATCTACGTAATTCGCAAGTCCGCGGCTTTTATCTTTGGTTATACTTTACGCCATCGAGCGGCTTCGACATGTCCCAGATCTCGTCATTCTGCCCTTCGCCGGCGAACCGCACGCGGACCGTCGCGTCGATTCCGGCGGCCTTGAGCGGCAGCGCGAAGCTCTGCTCGACCGCGCGCCTGGTGGCGTCGCGCGCCAGCTTCATCGGCTCGGGCTGGAGCGCCTGGCTGGTCAGTTCCTTCTGCGCCGCGCCCCGGTTCGCGTCGTCGAGCTGGCTACCGACATCGGTGAACGTGCCCAGCACGCCATTGCGGCCATAGCTCTTGATCGCGTTGATGTTGATGCGCGGCGCCGACGGCATCGGTTGCGGCAGCGTCACGCCCAGCGTCTTGCTCCTGGCGTCCCACACCACGTCGTGCTGGCGCAATTTGCTGAGGTCGACCTCGTAATCGACCGTGCCCGGCATGATCAGCGTGCGCTCGGTCGACAGGCCGAAGCGCGACTGGGTCGAGGTGACGACCGCGACATAGCTCGCCTGGAACGCCGAAAGCTTGTTCTGCTCACGCAGCCCCTGGATGCTGCCGCTGGCGATCGTGACCGGATCGGGATCGACCCGCGCCTTGATATACGATTGCACCACCCACAGGCCGCCGGCGAAGAACAAGGCGATCAACAGGAGAGCGCCGCCGAACTTGACCAGGAAGCGCGTCGCGCTGCCGTCGGGCGTATGTTTCACGCTTTCCGCCATGCATCCCCCTGTTCGGTCACGATATGGCGGTCGCGCAGATCGTACAAATGCGCCAGCACCGAGCGTTCGGCGGCGGGAAACAAGCGCGGGTCGATACCGACATACATTTTCTCGACCATTGCCGGGATTGTGCGTGGCTCGACGTCGAGCAGGCGCAATATCTGCCCCTCGCGCTGTTTGCGGTGGCCGATCAGCCCGCGCACCAGCCGTTGCGGCTTGTCGACCGGGTCGCCGTGCGCGGGGTAATAGATGCGATCGTCGCGCCCCTGCAGCTTGGCGAGGCTGTCGATATAGGCCGCCATATCGCCATCGGGCGGCGAGACGATGGTGGTCGACCAGCCCATGACGTGGTCGCCGGTGAACAACGCCTTGGTCTCGGGCAACGCGAAGGCGAGATGGTTCGACGTATGCCCCGGCGTCGCGATCGCGGTCAGCGTCCAGTCGCTGCCCGACACGCTGTCGCCGTCCGCCATCACGGCATCGGGTGCGTAGTTGAGGTCGAAACTGGCATCGGCGCGCGGGCCGAGATCCTCGATCGCCAGCGGCGCGCAGCCGATGATCGGGGCGCCGGTCCTCGCCTTGAGCGGCGCCGCGCCGGGGCTGTGGTCGCGATGCGTGTGGGTGATGACGATGGCGGTGATCGGGCGGCCGCCGATCGCGCGGACCAGCGCGTCGATATGCCGGGGATCGTCGGGACCGGGATCGATCACCGCCAGATCGGACGTGCCGACCAGGTGGGTCTGGGTCCCGGTATGCGTGAAATGCGATGGGTTGTCCGCCAGAACCCGCGTCACCAGCGGTTCGAGGACCTGCGGCACGCCGGGCTTTTGCTCGTCCATATCTGGCGAGATGGCGGCTGGAACCGGGCTTGGCAAGAGTTGGTGGTCAGTTGGGCTGGCGGCGGCGGTGCCGTGGGTCAACGCGGCCTGACCTGCGAGCCCCTCTCCCGCTTGCGGGCGCATCAGGTCGGTCATGCCCCCGGCATGACCGACCCGGTGCACCCGCAAGCGGGAGAGGGCTTGAGGCGATACCGCGGCCGCTCGCGCGCCTCCGCCCCCTTGACCGGTCGAACGATCAATCCGGATTGGCCATGTCCGAAGAGAGGTCCTTGATCGAATCGTCGATCCCTTCGAGCGCCTCTCTCTTCTGATCGTCCGACATCCTCGGATCGTTGGCGATCCGCGCCCGGGCGCCGCGGAGACTCTCGAGCGCCCTGGAATAGGCCAGGCGTTGGATGTCCTTCGACTTTTCGAGCTTCGCCGTGCTGAGCGTGACGACGCGTTCGATACGATCATTGCAGATGATCATCACGCGTCTGTCGCCTTGCCCCTTGTTGATGACCATTTCCTTGTCGCCACCAGGACCGGCGTTTCCGCAATTGGCGGAGCGAACGTTGATGTTCACATTGGGCTGCGGGAACGGGCGCGGGTCCGGGCCGGCCATCGGGCCTACCCAA
>DASVNU010000171.1:0-33742 GCA_036383655.1 Sphingomonas sp.
CACGCGCCGCGGCCTCGCCGGCCGCCTTGGTCGCATAATAAAGCGACGATGATTCGGCATCGGCGCCGAGTGCGGAAACGTGGAGGAACGCCGTCGCCCCGGTCTCGCGCGCCGCCTTTGCTGCCGCGCGCACGCCGGCGACATGCACGCCCTCAAAATCAGGGCCCCAGGTCCCCACGAGATAGACGACCGCGTCCGACCCGGCGACCGCGCGCGCGATCGTGTCGGGCCTGGTCACGTCGGCCGCGACGAATTGCGTCTGGCCGAGCCCGCCCAGCGGCTTGAGGAACCAGGCCTTGCGCGGATCGCGCCCGACCACGCGGATGCGCGCGCCGGCGGCGAGCAATTCCTGCGCCACATAGCGGCCGATAAACCCGCCCCCGCCGATCAGCGTTACCAGCTTGTCCTTCATGACGATCCTCGACAACATGCCTGACCTCCCCATGCCGCGCCCCGCGCCATGCCGCAAGCGCTGGCGGTTGCTGTTGACAACCAGCAGGCGCCCCAATAGAGCGCCCCGCCTACCCCGTGCCCAGATGGCGGAATTGGTAGACGCACCAGCTTCAGGTGCTGGCGCTCGCAAGGGCGTGGAGGTTCGAGTCCTCTTCTGGGCACCATTCCCCTTGCGAGGGGTACCCATACCGATCGACAAAACCGCCGACGCAGGCGGATTCATGGGCTTACACCTGTGGATGCCCGGCTGGCCAAAGCAAAAATGCGACCCTATACGGTCGGCATGACCATGCGCGCGATCTTCGACGTAGCAGCCGGGCTCCTTCGCCCGGACCTTGCGCGCGCACGAATGCGGGATCCTCAGGCGCGAATTAGCATCAGCCGGATCGGCTGATCCGGCGCGTCGTCGACCGGGCGTGATCGAACGCCCCACCGTTCCTGCCAAATTTCGTGAAGGTTGTTCACCGTGCCCTATGGCCAAACTCGCGCTCAACGTGCGCCCAAAACTGCTCGTCCAAACCTCGTCCGGCTGCATGTCAGCGGCGATATCTGTCCCAATCTGCTACCGCGCCTGCTCGGCCTCGTCGCCCAGTTCGACGAAATCCCGTACGGCATCGCGCTCACCCGGTGTCGGGCCAGCCTGAAGCTCTCGATCGACCTCGGCCGGCTGCAGGACGCGCGGGCGGAAACATTGCTCAACAAGGTTGCCGGTATTCCAACCGTGCGCGGCGCCCGGCTCGTCGCGGTGCGTCGCGACTAGCTCGGTTGCGGCTTCGCCAGATCAGCACCAACCCGATTGCCGGTCGGCGCCCTTTTTGCGTCGGTCAGCACCGCTGGGCTGATTGATCACGCCGTCGGCGAACGCCACCCTTTCTGCCAACCTGCCATCGACCGAGCTATTCGCCCGGGCCACGGAAAGAAATCCCGACATCTTGGGAATATTTCACGTTGCCAGAGCCAAGGCCGAAGTTGAGCGACTGAGACATGATGCGGAATGTGCCCGGGCTAGCGGCCCGGCTTCGGCTCGATTAATTCCATACGATAACAGATCGCTATGCCCCGCACTCACCACGCGGGGGCGAGACAGGCGGACAGAACCAGCGGGATCAGTCCTCCCGCCAGAAGCACGTCGACCTCGCGTTCGGTCTCGACCTCAGCCACTGCGCGCAGGTGCCGCGTGGCGCCCGTCGCATAATGGATGATCACCGGCACCTCGGCGCGCGGCGACATCTGGCGCGCGTCGATCTCGATACGATCCTCCGGCCCCAGCGCGAGGATGGCCGGATGGCAATCGGGCGGCAGCCGCAGCGGCAGGACGCCCATGTTGACGAGGTTGGAGCGATGAATCCGCTCGAACCCGCTCGCCAGCACCGCGCGCGCGCCGAGCAACGCCGCGCCCTTCGCCGCCCAGTCGCGCGAGGAGCCGGTGCCGTATCGCTCTCCAGCGACGATCACGACGGGCGTGCCGGTCTCGGCATAGCGCGCGGCGGCTCTCCACAATGGGAGATGCTCGCTCGTCCCGGACAGGATCGTCTCGCCGGGAGCGATGTCCGGCCCGAGCAAATTGACCACGCTGCGGTTGGTGAACAGGCCGCGCAGCATCACTTCCCAATTGCCGCGGCGCGAGGAGAAGACGTTGAGGTCGTGCGGCTGTTCCCCACGCTCGATCAGCCAGCGCCCGGCCTCGCCGCCCGGGGGGATGGCACCCGCCGGCGAGATGTGATCGGTCGTGATGTCGTCGCCGAGCACGAGGATCGGTGTCGCTTGATAGGCACCCAGTTTGCTCGCGCTGTCCGATCGCACGAAGGGTGGGCGCCGCAAATAGGTCGAGGTTTCGCTCCACGGATAGAGCGCTCCGGCGGGCGCCTCGAGCGCCGCCCAGGCCGCGCTCACCTCGGCCGCGTCATAAGCCGGCGCGAAGTCGCTCGCGCGCCTCGCTCGCGCCAGAACCGCGTCGATCTCCGCGCCGCTCGGCCATAGGTCGGCAAGCCGGATCGCGCGGCCATCCGCGCGATGGCCGATCGGATCGGCGGCGATATCGATCGCAGCGTCGCCGGCCATCGCATAGGCGACCACCAGCGGCGGCGAGGCGAGGAAGGCGTCGTCGATCAGCGGATGGACGCGACCGGGAAAATTGCGGTTGCCTGACAGGATGCCGACCGGGGCGATCTCGCCGCGCTCGACCGCGGCGGTGGCGATATCCGACAGTGGCCCCGAATTGCCGATGCAGACGGTGCAGCCGTAACCGGTGATGGCGAAGCCGACCGCTTCCAGATCCTCGAGCAGGCCGGCACGCGCCAGCATCCGTTCGGCCGTCGGCGATCCCGGCGCGAAGCTGGTCTTGACCCAGGCGGGGGGCGTCAGGCCGAAGCCGCGTGCCTTGCGAGCGACGAGCCCTGCGGCGATCAGCAGGCGAGGATCGGAGGTATTGGTGCAGCTGGTGATCGCCGCGATCCCCACCGCACGGCGCGGCAACGCACCGCCGCGTTGGCCGCTGCCGCCAAGCAACACCGGCACGTCCGCCGGCGCCACCAGATCCTGCGGCCGCCGCGGACCGGCGAGCGACAGCGACGCCGCCGACAGGTCGATCTCGACCAGATCGTCATAGATCGGCTCGGCTGCCGGATCGAACCACAAGCCAGTCGCCCGAGCATAATCCTCGACCAGCGCGATCGCCTCGGCGGCGCGCCCGGTCGCGGCGAGATAGGCGAGTGTGGCCTCGTCGATCGGAAAGTAACCGGTCGACGATCCATATTCGGGCGCCATGTTGGCGACCACCGAGCGGTCGCCCGCCGACAAGGTCGACACCCCCGGCCCGAAATATTCGACGAACCGCCCGGCCAGGCTGAGCTGGCGCAACCGATGCGTCACCGTCAGCGCAAGATCGGTCGCGGTGATCCCTTCACGCAGCTGCCCGGTCAGCTTCACCCCGACCACGCGCGGCACGCGCATCATCACCGGCTGGCCGAACATCACGCTTTCGGCCTCGAGCCCGCCGACACCCCAGCCGAGCACGCCGATGCCGTTGATCATCGGCGTATGGCTGTCGGTGCCGATCAACGTATCGGGCATCGCCCAGCGTACGCCGTCGCGCTCTTCAGCGGTGACGATCGTCGCCAGCCGCTCGAGGTTGATCGTATGCATGATCCCGGTGCCAGGCGGATGGACGGTGAAATCGTCGAGCGCGCGCGCCGCCCATTTCATGAAGCTGTAGCGCTCGGCGTTGCGCTCCATCTCGCGCGCCATGTTGCGCGCCTTGGCATCGGGGCTGCCATAAACGTCGACCGCGAGGCTGTGATCGGTCGAAACATCGACCCGCAACATCGGGTTGAGCAGGGTCGGATCGCCGCCCGCTTCGGCCAGGGTCGAGCGCGCCGCGGCGATATCGACCAGCGCGGGGCCGCAGGTCGTATCGTGCATCATCACCCGGCCGGGCCGGAAGGCGATTTCGGCATCGCTCGCGCCCGTCGCGGTCCAGGCGGGCAGGATCGACAGATCCTCGCCATGGCGCGCGAGATTCTCGATCAGGATGCGATGCACCCAGGGCAGGCGAGCGAGATCGAGGCGGCGCAGGTCGACGATGCGATAACGCGCGCCGCCGGACGTGAGGTCGGCGGTCGGGATCATTCTGTCTCGGCGGGAACGAGCCGCGCGACCATCACCATCGCAAAGGCGACGAGGGTCAGGGCAGCGAGGAAGATCAGCCCCGAGGCGGGTTGCCCGGTCGCCTTGGTGAACCAGCCGACCGCATAGGGGCCGACAAACCCGCCGAGATTACCGATCGAGTTGATCGCGGCGATCGACACCGCCGCGGTGGAGCGCGACAGGAACTGCCCGGGCAAGGTCCAGAACGGCGCCTTGAATGCATAGAAACCGGTCAGCGCGAAGGCGAGCATCGCCGCCGCGGGGATCGGGCCGCTCATCCAGGCGACCGCGCCGAGCGTCAGCCCCGCGAGCAACAACGGCCAGGCGGCGTGGCGCTGGCGCTCGCCGGTGCGGTCCGACCGCCGCGACCACCAGATCATGCCGATCGTCGCGACCAGATAGGGGCCGGTCGCGATCAGCCCGACCTCGACATTGCTGAGCGACTTGCCGGCGCCCTTGAGGATCTGCGGCAGCCAATAGCCGACCCCCAGGCTGCCTGCCTGATAGACGAAATAGATCGCCGACAGATACAGCACCTTGGGATCGCTGATCGCGCGCCAGGTCGACAGATGACGGATGCCCCTGGCGCTCTCATGCTCGCGCGCGATTTCGCGCTCGAGCCAGTCGCGCTCGTCGGGCGCGAGCCATTTGGCGTCCGCCGGCCGGTCGACCAGCAGCCAATAAGTCGCGATCCCGCCGATCACCGCCGGTACGCCCTCGATCAACAGCATCCAGCGCCAGCCGGTCAGGCCGAAGCCCGAGACATGGTCCATGATGAACGTGCTGACCGGCGTGCCGATGACATAGGAAACCGGGATAGCGGACGTGAACAGCGCCACCACCGTCGCCTGCTCCTTCGACCGGAACCAGGCGGTCAGATAGATGATGATCGCGGGAAAATAACCTGCCTCGGCCACCCCCAGCATGAAGCGCGCGGCATAGAGTTGCCCCGCGCTCTGCACGAAGGCGCTGGCCATCGACACCACGGCCATGCCGATCAGGATACGCGCGATCCAGACGCGCGCGCCGTAACGCGCCATCAGCATGTTACTCGGCACCTCGAACAGGAAATAGCCGATGAAGAAGATGCCTGCGGCCAGCCCGAACGCTTCGGACGACAGGCCCAGTTCGGCATTCATCTGCAGCGCGGCGTAGCCGATGTTCGCGCGCTCGATGTACGAGATGATGTAGAGCAGGAAGCATAACGGGACGATCCGGCGGAATACGCGCGCGACGACCGCGCGCTCCATCCGCATTGCCGAATCGTCCATCAGGGAAGCCTCTCGATTGCAAATATGGCATTACAAAATGCAATCTAGAGGGTCAATGGATATTGGATACCAACAGCGTCGCGTTCGGCGGAATGAGGGTGTGGTTTTACAACGTCATCCCGGGCTTGTCCCGGGATCCGCCGGGAGACTGGGCGCGAGGCAAGAGGCCCGAAGCGTCGGAGGCGATGCCTGGTGGACCCCGGGACAAGCCCGGGGTGACGGAGGATATGTCTACGCTTACTCCTCCGGCGTACGCTCGACCCCCGGCTGCTTGATCGTCCAGGCCGCGAGAATGTGATCCCGCAGCCGGTGCGATACCGCCTCGACCTTGCCCGCCGCGAGCATGTCGAGGATCTCGAGATGCTCCTCCGACTGGCCCTTCAACCGGCCGCGGTCGCCGCCGGTCACGCGATATTCGATCAGGCGGCGCAGACGGTTGATCCTGCGTGACGCGTCGAGGAAAAAGCTGTTCTGCGACCACGACACGATCGTCTCGTGAAACCGCGTGTTGATCTCGAACAGGCGCGCGCGCGGCAGCGTGAACATCTCGCCGCCGAGCAACGCGACCTGCTGCCGCCGGATCGTCTCGAATTCCTCGGCGTCGATCCGAAAGGCGGGTTGCAGGACTGCCTGCGATTCGATCGCCGCGCGGAATTGATAAGCCTTGGCATAGGCCTCGCCGGTCGACAGCGTGTTGCCGAACGCCCAGCCATGGCCGGGCAGGCGTTCCACCCAGCCTTCTTCGGCGATCTGCCCCAACAACAATTGCAACCGGCCGCGCGGCACGGCGTAGCGCCGCATCAGCTCGTTCTCGCTGACCCGGTCGGGCAACCGCCCCGACAAGCGGTCCTCGGCGATCAGGAAATAGAGCTTGTCCTCACTCTCGCTCGCCGCCGCGTCGGCGCGCGATGGCGCAAGGTGCGCGATCGGCCGCGTGACGAAATGGCCCTTGTTCGGCTCGCTATAGACGACCCCAATTTGTTCGAGCACCCGAAGCGCCTCGGTCACTGGCGCGCGCGACACGCGGAACAGATCGGCAAGCTTCTGCGCGCCGAGATGATGGCCGGTTTCCAGGCCATTTTCCCGGATATGCTCGACGATCCGATGCGCGACCTGCGCCGCCAGCTTTTCCTTCATCGCTCCTCGATACCCACAGCGCGGCATGATGGACAGCGCACCTCGGCCCGCCGCATGATGGCCAAGCAAGGATGCTGGCGCAACTTAGCCGAGAACCGTACAAACGTGATGACAAAATGCAATTATCTGGCTAGGGCGGCGCCAGGAGAGCGATTTGAGCTTTATGCCGCAGTTCGACGACCCGCCCAACCGACGCGCGGTGCTGCGCTACGCCGCCGGGCTGGCCGGGGTTGTCGTCGCTGCGTCAACTGGGGAAGCAGCACCGATCATGACCAATAGCGCCCCCCGTTTCGCCTATGTCGGGTGCCGGACCAGCCGCGAGCGCAACGCCAAGGGCGACGGCATCACCGTGTACCGGATCGACGGCACCGGGACGTGGACGCGGGTCCAGCTGGTCGCGCCGCTGGTCAATCCATCCTGGCTCGCCTTCGATCGCAGCGGCCGCACGCTCTATACCGTCCATGGCGACGGGACCGAGGCAAGCGCGTTCCATATCGATGCCAAGAGCGGGCAGTTGAGCCTGCTCGACAAGGTGCCGACCGGCGGCTGCAACCCGGTGCATCTGATGGCCGATCCAGCGAACCGCTTTGCGATCGTCGCCAACCATATCGTTCGCGACGGCGTCAAATCGGGCATCGCCTGCCTGTCGATCGGCAAAGACGGCCGGCTAGGCGCGCCAGTCGACATCGTCCCGTTCGACGGCGCGATCGGTCCGCATCGCGTCGAACAGCCCTTTCCCAAGCCGCATCAGGTCGAATTCGACCGGTCGGGTCGGTATATCGTCGTCCCCGACAAGGGCTGCGATCGCGTCCTGGTCTATTCGCTCGACGCCACCGGCAAACTTCACCAATTGCCCGGCGCGGGCGCCGCGGCGCGCGAAACCTCCGGGCCGCGCCACATCGCCTTCCACCCGGACAATCGCCTCGCCTATCTGATCAACGAGCTCGATTCGACGATCTGCTGCTACCGCTTCGACCCGGCGACGGGCGACATCCGTCCGTTCCAGATCGTGTCGGCGCTGCCCGACGATTTCACCGGCAACAGTCGCGGGTCTGAGATCGCGGTCTCCGACGACGGCCGCTACGTCTATGCCTCCAATCGCGGCCATGACAGCATCGCGCTGTTCGCGATCGACAACGCCAGTGGCCGGCTATCGGCGGTCGACTGGGTATCCTCGATGGGTAAGACGCCGCGTTTCTTCGCTTTGTCGCCCGATGGCGCCGCGCTCTTCGTCGCCAATGAGGAAGGCCACAACATCGTGCGCTATGCGGTCGATCGGGCGAGCGGCCGGCTCTCGCAGCCGATTATCGTCACCGAGACCGGCAGCCCGACCAGCATCCTGTTCGCGTGAGCAATCGCGCTAGATGAGTTCGATGTTGAGGCTGCGGAGCGCAGGCCCGAGATCGGCAAGTGTCTCGAGTTCGACGGCCGCCGTGGCGGTCAGCAGCGGGACGGCGCGATCATAGACCGCCAGGCACCGCGCGCCTGGTTGCCACCGCGAATGATAGAGCACGCCGTCGAGATCGGTCGTGTCGTACAGGCGCTGGCTGAACGCCCGGGCGTCATCCTGCACCTTCGCGCCGACGATATCGGTCGGCGCCCCGAGGTCGAAACAGGCATTGCCCGTAAGATCGAGCAGCCTGAGGTCGTTGTCGGTGCCGACCTCGCAAATTCCCCAGCCGTCGAACTCGCCTCGAGTCATCTCGCGCGACGACGACATGCCTTCGAACCGGTCGCGGACGATCGCCTCGGCGATGCTCGCCGGCAAGGTTTCGGCGATATAGAGCAGCTTGAATCTGTCGGTCGGACTTGCGAACCGCGTTGTACCGAATCCCATGCCGAGCGGCGTCGCGCGATGCGCCCATGGCGTCGTCCGCAGATAGGCGCCGGACCGCCAGCGCCTGGTGTATTTCGTGAGGATCCGGGGATCGAGAACCGCCGGGATCATGCGAAATCGCGTTCCGCCACCTCGACGACTTTCGCTTTCGCGCCGCCGCGGCGGAGCAAAGCGAGCGGCGCCTCGCCCTCGAGCGCCGGATGCGGCTGACGCAGCCACAGCCAGGCGGCACGGGCGTCCGGCGCGACGCGCAGAACCTCCGCCATGCCTTCGAGCGGGCGCGCGTCGACGAACTGATCGAGCGGATAGGCGAACTTGCGCTCGCCACGCAGCAAGCCGACGACGGCGCCCCTCTTGTGCCAGGCATTGAGCGTCGAGCGCGGGATGGCGAGTTGCTGCTCTATGTCGCCGGCTCCCGCGACCGGCCCGGCCCAACTCTCCAAGGGTTTCGCGGTCACGAAGCGGTCGAGGCGATCTCGTCCTTCCTGCAGCGATATCCGCGGCCCCAGCCCACTACCTCGCTTTTGGATCAGCCGGCCCGAAGCGGAGATATGCGCCCTTGCCGCAGTCGGCGTCTCCTGCGCGGCATCGATCAACGCCTCTCGCAACCGGCCCCGGTCCTCTGTGAGCGCGCGTCGCTCGCTGTCGGGCAATTCCGCCAGAACATCCCAAATGGCGGAGATCGTCGCCGCCACGGCGCGAACATTGGCCACCGACGCCTTCGGATTGTGCTCTCTCAGGAACGTCTGCACGGCATTCCGGCTTACCTTGACCGACCCGGCGTTGCTTGCGCGAAGAAGACTGCTGCCCGACATCTGGAACTCCCGAGGCGGATATAAGCACAATTGAACATATTGTCCAGATCGTACAGATCGTCCATCTTTCCGCCTGTCCTTGTTATCGACAGAATACCGGAGCAAAGCGGCGTGCCGGTTGGGGGCGAAAGCTGGTAATGCCAGACGGTCGGCGATGCACGACCGACATGCCAGGGGCAGATGCGTGACGGATTATGTCTTCAAGCCGCACGAAAGACCGACACTGCCGGGTTCGCCGGCCAATCCCGACCACCCCGCTCGCCGACGGGCGATCTATTTCCTGATCGGCTGCCTGGTCGGGATCACCCAGGGATTGGGCAACGCGCTGGTCACGGTGAACCTCAATTTCGCGCAAGGGACGCTGGATCTCTACACCAACGAAAGCGCCTGGCTGACCGGCGCCTATTTCATGACCAACGTCACGGCCAATTTGCTGCTGGTCAAATACCGCCAGCAATTCGGGTTACAGCCGTTCATCCGCTATTCGCTGGTCGCTTATGCCGCGACGACGCTGATGCACCTGTTCGTCCATGATTTCTGGACGTCGGTCGCGGTCAGGGCGATGAGCGGCATTGCCGCGAGCGGGTTGTCGACGCTGACGATCCTCTATTTCTTCCAGTCGCTGCCCGCGGCGAAGCGGATGGCGGGCGTGATGATCGGCATCGGCATCCCGCAGCTCGCGACGCCGCTGGCGCGGATCCTGTCGCCGCATCTGCTCGAATGGGGCGACTGGCACAATCTCTACTGGCTCGAACTGGGGCTGGCGCTGGCAACGCTGGCGGCGGTGATGAGCCAACCTTTGCCCCCGAGCGAACGCGAAAAGGTGTTCGAGCCGGCCGATTTCCTGACCTTCGGCCTGCTCGCACCCGGGCTCTGGCTGCTGATCGCCGTGCTGTCGGAGGGGCGGATCGAATGGTGGACCGATCAGGCCTGGATCGGCTGGGCGCTCGCCGCCAGCGTCGGGTTGATCGCCGCCGCGGTGATCGTCGAACATCAGCGCGCCAATCCGCTGATCAACACGCGCTGGCTGGCGAGCCGCGAGATCGTGCGGTTGATGGTCGTCGCCGCATCGGTCCGCATCTTGCTGTCCGAACAGGCGTTCGGGTCGGTCGGGTTGCTCAACGTTCTCGGCATGATCAACGACCAGATGATCACGCTCAACTGGATCATCATCCTCGCCTCGATCGCGGGGCTCGCGACCGCGGTCCTGACCTTCCGGCCCAACGATGTCGCGCTGCCGATCAGCGTCGCGGTGATCCTGATCGTGATCGGATCGTTCATGGACGCCGACGCCACCAATCTGACCCGGCCGAGCAGCTTCTATGTCAGCCAGGCGCTGATCGGCTTCGCGTCGTTGCTGTTCCTGGCGCAGGCGATGGTGATCGGCATCGCGCGGACCTTGCTTGCCGGCGGGCGCAATTTCGTCAGCTTCGTGGTGCTGTTCGGATTGAGCCAAAGCGTCGGCGGGCTGCTCGGCACCACCTTGCTCGGCACGTTCCAGGTGATCCGCGAGAAATTCCACTCGCATGAACTGGTCCAGCGGATCGTGGCGACCGATCCGCTGGTCGCGGCGCGATTGCGCGCGAGCGGCGGCGCGCTGACCGGGGTGGTGGGCGACCCGGTCTTGCGCGGCGCGCAAGGCGCGGCGCTGCTCGGCCAGCAGGTCGCGCGCGAGGCCAATATCCTGGCGTTCAACGACGTTTTCCTGCTGGTCGGCGTGCTCGCGATCCTGATGGCGATCTGGGGCTATCTGATCCGCCGCTCGATCCGGCGGCGGGGCGAGGCATCGCCGGTTGTGTTGCTCCAGCAGCGGATGCAACAAGCACAGGCGCAACAGGGGCAATAGAATGAGCGAGCAACAGCCGCCGCAGGACACGGCGCCGGACCCGCAGATCGATCCGCCGCCGTCGGGCTGGCGCCCCCCGGCCAAATCGCGCACCACGGTCGCGGCGATCATCGTTCTGGCGCTGTGCGCGATCCTGGCGATCCTCTATGCGTGGCGGCTGCCGCCGTTCGCCGGCTGGTCGGAAAAGACCGACAACGCTTATGTCCGCGGCCGGGTCACGATCATCAGCCCGCAAGTCAGCGGCTATGTCACCCACGTCACCGTCCAGGACTTCGCCGAGGTCAAGGCGGGTCAGGTCCTCGCGACGATCGACGATCGCATCTATCGCGCGCGTGTCGCCCAGGCCGAGGCCAATGTCGCCGCGCAACAAGCCGCGCTGGCCAATTCCAGCCAGGCGCAGCGCTCGCGCGAAGTCGCGACCGAAGCGCAGAATGCCGGCATCGCCAACGCCCAGGCGCAACTGGTCAAGGCACAGGCCGACATGCGCCGCGCGAAGGCGCTGGTCGCCGACGGATCGATCTCCGCGCGCGAATTCGACCAGACGCGCGCCGCGCTGCTGGCGGCGCAAGCCGGCGTGCGTCAGGCCCAGGCCAGTCGGGCGATCGGGACGCAGGACGTGCGCACCGTCGTCGTCGGACGCGCCGGACTCGAGGCCGCGGTCGATGCGGCGAACGCGCAGCTTCGTCTCGCGCAGATCGACCTCGACAACACGATCATCCGCGCGCCGGTCGACGGCCAGCTGTCGGAGATCGGGGTACGCGACGGCGCGTTCGTCACGGCGGGCACGCAATTGCTGTCGATCGTTCCGCACAATGTCTGGGTGATCGCCAATTACAAGGAGACGCAGACGCGCGACATGGCGGTCGGCCAGCGCGTGACGTTCAAGGTCGACGCGCTGGGCGGGACGCGGCTCAACGGCCGGATCGAGAACCTTTCCCCCGCGGCCGGGTCCGAATTCGCGGTGCTCAAACCCGACAATGCGACTGGCAATTTCGTCAAGGTCGCGCAGCGCATCGCGGTGCGCATCGCGATCGATCCGGGACAGGCCGCGGCGGCGCGGCTCAGGCCCGGCATGTCGGTCGAAGTCAGCATCGACACGCGCAACGGAGCGCAACGGTGAGAAGGCGATCCGGCGCGCCGCTCCTGCTCGCGCTGGCGTCGTGCGCCGGTCCGCCCGTCATGACCGCGACCGTCCCGCCGGTCGCGCCACCGCCGGCCTGGCGTACCGATGCCGGGCCGACGGCACCGCTCGACCGGGCATGGTGGCAATCGTTCGGCGATCCGGCGATGACCGCGCTGATCGAAAAGGCACTGGCCAACAACACCGATATCGGCGTCGCGATGGGCCGCGTGCGCGAGAGCGAAGCCAATCTCGCGCTCGCCCGCGCGCAATTGCTGCCGACGATCGATGCCAATCTCGTCGGCCAGCGCGCCCGCTCGGTCAGCCCCTTCCTCCAGCCGTCCGAGTCGAGTTCGGCGCAGCCGCAGGTCCAGACGGCCTACGAAGTCGACCTGTTCGGCCGCCTCGCCGACAGCAAGGCGGCGGCGCGCAATGCGTGGTTTGCGAGCCAGGCAGCACGCGATGCGACGCGGCTGTCGGTCGCAGCAGCAGTGGCGAGCGGGTACATCGGACTCCGCGGGCTCGATGCGCGGCTGAACGTGGCCAAGGCGACGGTCGCGGCGCGGTTGGATTCGCTCAGGCTCGCCCGATCGCGCGTCGAGCGCGGTTATTCCCCCAAGCTCGAATTGCAGCAGGCCGAGGCCGAATATGATGCCGCCGCGCAGATCGTGCCGCAGATCGAGCTCGGCATCACCAGGGCCGAGGATGCGCTCAGCCAATTGACCGGCGAGACGCCACAAGCGATCGACCGCGGCGTGGCGATCGAACGGCTAACGGTGCCGGCGATCCCCGACGGCCTGCCTTCCGACCTGCTGCGGCGGCGGCCCGACGTGGCGCAGGCCGAATTCCAGCTCGCCGCTTCCGACAAGAGCCTCGCCGCCGCGCGCAAGCGATTCCTGCCGCAAGTCCGACTCAGCGCGGCGGCCGGAGCGGCGTTTTCCACCCTGCTCAAGGACCCGATCACGATCTGGTCGATTGGTGGCAGCATCCTCGCGCCGATCTTCGAGGGCGGCCGGCTGACCGCGCAGGCGGAAGCGGCGGGCGCGCAACGCGACCAGGCGGCATTCGCCTATCGCCGCGTCGCGCTGACCGCGTTCCGCGAGGTCGAGGATGCGCTGGCGGGCGCCAAACGGCTCGACGAACAAGCGGCCTATGCGCGGTCGCAACAGGATGCGCTCGCCGAAGGATTGCGGCTCGCGACCAACCGTTATCGCGAAGGCTATTCGCCCTATCTCGAACAGCTCGATGCGCAGCGCGGGCTGCTCGGCGCCCAGCTGTCGCTGATCCAGCTCCGCGCCGACGCGCTGACCGCGCGCGTCCAATTGTTCCAGGCGATGGGCGGCGGCTGGCAACGCTGCGCCGACGCCAACCCCTGCGCGCCCGACATCCCGGGCTATTGAGGCGGCGGCACGAGCACGCGCCGCGCGACACTCCTCCGCTCGCCGATAATCCGCAGCTTTTTTCGCCCAGCCGCTTGCCCTGGGGCGGCTGTTGCCAGCATGCGCTGAGGCGATGACGTTTCAGATCGACATGGGGGTCGATTCGGCCGGACGGCCGGCATCTGTTGACCTCGAAGAACTTCTCGCCACTCGCTTGCTGGTCCAGGGCAATTCGGGATCGGGCAAATCGCATCTGTTGCGCCGCCTGCTCGAGGGCAGCGCGCGCCAGGTGCAGCAGGTTATCGTCGATCCCGAGGGCGATTTCGTCACTTTCGCGGGCCCCTATGGCCATGTCGCGATCGAGGCGGTCGATTATTCGCTCGCCGAGATCACGCGCTTCGCGGCGCGCTGTCGCGAGCATCGCACCTCGGTCGTGCTCAGCCTCGAAGGACTCGAGATGGAGGGGCAGATGCGCTGCGCCGCGACCTTCCTGTCGGCGCTGTTCGATGCCCCGCGCGACTATTGGTATCCGGCGCTGGTGGTGATCGACGAGGCGCAGATCTTCGCGCCGGCGGCCGGCGCCGAAGTCAGCGAAGAAGTGCGCCGCGCGTCGCTCGGGGCGATGACCAATTTGATGTCGCGCGGACGCAAGCGCGGGCTGGCCGGGATCATCGCCACGCAACGATTGGCGAAATTGTCGAAGAACGTCGCGGCCGAAGCGAGCAACTTCCTGATGGGCCGCACCTTCCTCGACATCGACATGGCGCGCGCCGCCGATTTGCTCGGGATGGAACGCCGCCAGGCCGAAGCGATCCGCGACTTGCCGCGCGGTACTTTCCTCGGACTGGGTCCGGCGGTCGCGCGGCGACCGGTGACGATCCGCATCGGCGAGGTCGAGACCAGCGCGCGCAGTTCGAGCCCGAAGCTGGTGCCGCTGCCCGACCAGGGTCGCGCCGAGGACGTGCGCGACTTCATCCTGGCGCCGGTCGAGGAAGCATTTTCCTTTCCTCCGCCGCCCCCGCCCGCGCCGCGCCCGGCGCCCGCCGCCGAATTGCTCGAGGCGCTCGCGGCGACTCCCGCGGCCGAACACGAGGATGCCGACCCGGTCGATAGCGATGCGGTGATGGTCGAGGCGCTCCACGGCATCGTCGCCGACCCCGACAGCGCGCTGCGCCCCGCGGCGGCGCTGTTCCAGGACTTTCAGGTGCGCTGCCGGATGGCGGGACTGCGCCGCGTCGGCCTCGACCCGTCGAGCTTCTCGCGCCGCCTCGCCGCCGCACGTGCCGGCATCTACCAGCCCGAAGACGAACAATGGGCGCCGGCGATGACCGCCGCCGCCGCGGTGCCCGACGAGATGCTCGGCGCCTTCCTGCTGATCGCCCGCGCCGCGCGCGAAGGCGCGTCCTGCCCCAGCGACGAGGAGATCGCGCGCATCTACGGCACCAGCTCGCTCGGCCGCGCGCGCCGCGTGCTTGCCTATATGGAAGATCGAGACGTCATCGTGACGCGGACCGATCTGTCGGGACGACGCTCGGTGACGATCCCGCGGCTGGGATGGACGACGGCGTCGACCGACGCTTAGTTCGAGGAACGACCATCCTCAATTTGGCCGTCCGCTTGCGGCCGAGAACGTGGATTTGCGCAAAAGTGTACAAACCGCGTCGCACCGAGTCGGGCGAAATGACGGCTTCCGACCCATTAGCCGTCGTCGAACGAAGTGGATATAACGCCGCTGGAGGTGTATTTCGATGCTGGTGGTCCATGCTGTTGTAGCGTTCGTTGGCGTCCTTGTGATGGACTGGGCCCTATATGAAAGGTTGTTGTTGTGCGGCGAGGTGCTTTGGTCAGTAGAACCCGGCTATCGCTATAGAGATACGCTCTACCCACGCGCGATTGTTACGGCGATTTCAGCGGTGCTGATCGCGATTGCCTCGACAACGAACCCCCTTAATTTATGGATTTTCTTTGTCGGGGTCGGCGGGTCTGTTCTGTCAGTTGTCTATGCTATCATCGTGACAAGTATACGAAAGCGCCACTTCGGCTCATAGAAATCAACGGCGAATTACCGCTAACCACCCGCTTCTCGCCGTTCAGTCGAACCGGTTGGCCACGGAATTGAAGTGCCCCTTGCTGGTCGTGCCAGCGCCCTCGTCATAGAGATAGAGCGTTACCGGGCATCGCTGTGTGTTTGCCCAGTCGACCGCCTCTTTGACTGACACACTTTCCCGCTGAGCATAGTCGATTACGTCGAGCGGTCCTGACTCCGGCGCTTGGTCGGCACCCGTTACGCTATTGTCGTGTTCGATTGCTTCGATGATCGCGTTCACGCGTCTCCAACGGTAAGGATGAGCTCTGCCATCAACGACATTCCAGATCATGCGGCCGGCTATATTCTACTTTTACCGATGTCCGCTATCGTTAACACGATGCCGAAAGCGGACGGGCGGCAAGCCAACCAATAGCAGCCGTCGGCAAGCATTCGTAGCTCTCCGGCGTAGCGTAGCGTCATAAAGGCTTGTCGGCACTTCCGACTATGTCACTCTGCCGCACCGTCCCGGAGGAACTGGAATGATGAAAACCAGCATTTTCGTCGCGATCAGCCTGATCGCCGCCAGCCTTCCGTCTACGGCCCTGCGTGCGGGACCAACCGGTCACATCACGGGAGTCGGCGGCATCTTCGTCACCAGCAAGGACCCCAAGGCGCTCGCGAAATGGTATAAGGACGTGCTGGGGATCAATCTCGAGTCCTGGGGCGGGGCGATATTGCGCTACGATGCGCCCGGCCATCCGCCCATGGCGCTGTGGAATGCGATGCCGGAAAATAGCGATGAGATCGCGCCGTCGCATCGCGACTTCATGATCAACTTCGCGGTCGACGACCTCGACGCCTTCGTCGCCCGGCTCGAAGCCAAGGGGGTGAAGATCCTCAAACGCGAGGGCGATCAGACCGGGAAATTCGCCTGGATACTCGATCCGGACGGAACCAAGATCGAGCTTTGGCAACCGTTGACCAAATAACCCGGACTCGTGGCCATGGTTGCAGCGCGCAGAAGGCGACGGAAGCCGCCATATGCGACTGATAATGAGGTGAATCCGTGCAGACCCTAGTTCAGATTGCGATCTCGATCGTGGTCGCCACGGCCTTTGACTGGGGCCTGCATTTCCAGACCCAGGTATTCGGAGGGATCGCGACCGATAGTAGGCGGCCGAGACCCTATCATCCGCCAGACCCCATTAGGATCGTGATGATGATCCTGTACCTCGTCCCGATAAACGTTATGGTTTATTATAAAATGAAGGAATTTAACTTCTGGTGGGTCGTCCTACTCATCACGCTTCCTGCCTACACCCTCTATAGCTACGGGGAGGCTCTGAAACCGACTAACGAGGTCGACGACGGCCGCTGACTAGTCGAAATCAAAGGATAGGCTGGCGAGCAAGATACCCGCCCTTGCCCCGCCCGGTTGCGCCAAACAGGCCATGACGCAGCGCAGCGTCTGCATGCGCCGGTCCTAGATCATTTCCTTGAGCGGCACCGACGCATCGGCCAGCCGCGCCGGATCGATCTCCGCCCCGGTTTCGACCAGCTTGCGTCCCTGGACATAATCCTTGGTCGCGTTGACGCAGTCGAGCGCGATCACCTTGCCCTGCTTGAGATGCACGACCGAGAAGCTGCGTGTCGCGGGGTCGCCGCGCACCACCGCCTGGTCATAGCCGATCGACAGCCCGATCGTCTGGAGCCTGAGATCATATTGGTTCGACCAGAACCACGGCGTCGCTTCATAAGCGACGTCCTCACCGAGGATCGCCTTGGCGGCGACGCTCGCCTGGTCGGTCGCGTTCTGGACCGACTCCAGCCGCACCGCCGCGCCATCGGCAAAGCGATTGGCATGGAGCGCGCAGTCGCCGACCGCGAAGATGTCGGGCAGCGAGGTGCGGCATTGCGCGTCGACGCGGACGCCGTTGCCGCCCTCGGCACCGGCCGCGATCAGCGGCTCGACCGCTGGCACGATGCCGATGCCCACCACGACCAGATCGGCCGGCACGACATTGCCGTCGGCGAGCCGGACGCCGGTCACCTTGCCGTCGCCCTCGATCGCGGTGACCGCGACGCCGAGCCGGACATCGACGCCATGCGCGCGATGCTCGTTCTGATAGAAATTGGACAGGTCCGGGCCGGCGACGCGCGCCATCACACGATCGAGCGCTTCTAGTAGCGTGACGTGCTTGCCGAACTTGGCGAGCACCGCCGCCGCCTCGAGCCCGATGAACCCGCCGCCGATCACGACCGCGTTGGTCACCTGTGGTAATTCTGCGATCATGCGATCGGCATCGGCGCGCGTGCGCACGGTATGGACGCCGGTCAGATCGTGGCCATCGCAGGACAACCGCCGGGCCTGGCCGCCTGTCGCCCAGATCAGCTTGCCATAGCCGATCCCGGCGCCGTCCTCGGTGGTCACGCGATGCGCCACCGGATCGACCGAGACGACGCGGCGATTGGGGAGCATCGTCACCTCGCGCTCATCCCAGAACGCCGGCTGGCGGATCAGGATGCGGTCGAAGCTCTTGTCGCCGGCGAGATATTCCTTGCTCAGCGGCGGGCGCTCGTAAGGCAGTTCGGGCTCGTCGCCGAGGATCGCGATCGATCCCTCGAACTTGCCTTGCCGTAACGCGATTGCTGCCTGGGCGCCGCCATGCCCGGCGCCGACGATCAGAATGTCCACCCTCTCCATGCCGGTGCCGATACGCAGAAAAGCGGCGCGATGCCAGCACGGCGAACTGTCGGGCGCTTTAGCTCAGCTATAGGCGGCGCGGCTGCCGTGACAGCCGCGCCGCTCCCCTCAGAACTTCGATCCGATGCGGACGCCGACGGTCTGCGGCCGGATCGTCACGATGTACGGCCGCTGCCCGCAACTGCCGCACTCCTGGAAGCGCGAGAGCTGACCGCGCGTGTCGAACGCATTCTCGATGAACAATTCGAGGTTGAAGTTCTTGAATTCCGCACCGATCGAGAAATTGGCCGTGGTGAAAGAGTGCAAGCGGCCGAGCAAGGCGGCGGGGTTGATGAAGTTCGCCGGATTGGCCACGGTGGCCGGATCGGTGGGATCGTTCAACGCCGAAACGAACACCTTGGTGCGGACGTCGCTCGACGCCGAGCTCTGATAGTTCACAACCCCCTGTACATAACCCTTCACCCCGTCGCCCAGCGGCGCGGTGTAGCGCGCGGTACCGTTGAGCTTGACGCGCGGCGTGATCGGAAGGCGCGTGCCCGCCGGTGCCGAGATGTAATTGATCTGACCATCGACGCCCTTCGTCGTGCAGGTAAAAGTCGGGTCGTCATAGCCGCACAGATTCTTCCGCGTCTTGGCGTCGGTATATGATCCGGAGGCCGTTAAGCTGAGCCCGCCGACCGTCAGAGAACTGTCGAATTCCGCGCCCCAGATGCGCGCATCGGGACCGTTGTGGATTTCGGTGAAGCTGTTGGCGCCCAGGAACGAGAATTGGAACGCGTCCCAATCCTGCCGATAGACGGCGGCGTTGAAGCGGAACTTGCCGCCCCACCAGGTGGTCTTTGCGCCGAGTTCATAATTGGTCAGGAAGTCGGCCTGATACGGCGGCACGTCGGCACGGCGGTTGATGCCGCCGGGACGGAACCCTCGCGACATGGTTCCGTAGAACAGCAACCCGGGCTTGGGTTTCCAGCCCAGGTTGAAGCGATAGGTCACGCCCTGGCCCGATGCCTCGACCGGGATCACGCCCTGTCCGGCGGTATAGACGCCGAGGTTGGTACACGGCGCGCCTTCCACCGCTGGCGGCAGCAACGCGGTATTCCCCCCCGGAAGCACGTCTCTCAGGCGCTCTCCGTCCGTGTTGAAGCAGGCCGCCACGCCGGTGCGCGAACTGCCCGCGGCATTGTGCGGCGTATCGGTATAGCCGTTGCCCGGATTGCGGCCGAAGCCGAAGAAGCCGATCAGCGTGTTGTCGTAGATGAACGCGCGGCCACCGGCGGTGAAGGTCAGCGTCGGGGTGATGTCGTAGCTCGCCTCACCAAACATCGCATAGTCCTTGTCGACGCGATGCTGTTGCGTCAGCCACAAGGTGCCGGGCCAACCGTTGACCGACAGATCGGGCGCCAGACCGGGGATCTGATAATCCTGATGGATGAAGTTGCTCTGGCGCTGGTAGAAGGCACCGGCGACGATGCGGAACCGGTCGGTCGAGGGCGACGCGACGCGGAATTCCTGGCTCATCTTCTTGAAATGGTCGGTCCCGACGACGCGCTGGCGCGGGTCGATCGTGTTGCCGGCATTATCGCGATAGTAGAAGTAACCCGCCAGGCCGCCGACCGACGAATAGAGATTGTCATAGGCTTCCGAATAATCGGTATAATCGCTCGACTGCAGGTCCTTGCGGTCGAGATAGGCGGCGGCATAGGTCACGTCCCAATTGCCGACCTTGCCCTCGATCGTCAGTCCTGCCTGCCAGAAACGGTCACGACGATATTCTGGATAGAAATGCTGGACCTGGAGGTCGCCGACCTGCGGATCGTAGCCGTATGACCCGTGGCTGCGCGTATCCTGGTAGAGGAAGCTCGGCGTCACGGTCCAGTTGCTGTTGAGGTCGACCTTCAACGCGGCGCGCCCGCCCCAGATCTCGGTGTCGTTATAGTCCTTCTTGACGAATGCATTGTTGTTGACGGTGATACCGCCATCGGGCCGAATGGTATCGCCGGGGCCGTTGGCGACCGCCGCCGGCCCGCCGGCAACCGCCGGCGAGATGAAGCTGCGCGTGCCGGGCACGTTATCGATATAGCCGGCGTCCTTTTCGTAATAGCCGACCGCGCGGAACGCGATGCTGGGCGACAGCGGCAGGTTGATCATTCCCTCCGCCTTGCCGCCCCAGCCGCCCTTGCTGACCTTGTTGCCCTCGATGTCGATCCGGCCATAGGTCTTCGACGTGTCGGGCTTGTTGGTGATGATGCGGATCGTTCCGGCTTCGGACGAGGCGCCGTACAGCGTGCCCTGCGGGCCCGACAGGCTCTCGATACGCGCGATATCGTAGATATGGACGTCGAGATTGCCGCCGATCGTCGTCACCGGCTGTTCGTCGAGATAGACGCCGACCGAGGGCAAAGATCCCGAATGGTTGCCGTCTCCGCCCGACGCGACGCCGCGCATATAGACGACGTTGGTGCCCGGCGTGCCGCCCAATGCCTGGAACGACACCGACGGCAGCGACGCGACATAATCCTGGAAGTTCGAGATGTTGAGTTCGTCGAGCTTCTTGGTGCTCAGCGCCTGGACGCTGATCGGCACGTTCTGCAAGCTGTCCGACCGCTTCAGCGCGGTGATGATGATATCGCCATTGTCGGGCTGGTTGTTAGCCTGGCTATCGGGTGCCGGCGGGGCGTTCTGTGCCATGGCCGGAGTAGCGGCGAGCGCCGCGGAAGCGAGCAGCGCGCTGACGGCGAGACGGCGGCCAATGAGCATCGAAGTCCCCATTTTGCGTTTTTGTTACGCCAGCGTGTTAGCAGGCGCAGCATCCGTCAAGCGAAGAGCGGCAGGCACGATATTTACGTGCCGACGCGTTGCGTTTTTACAACGCGGCCGGGACGGCCGGATAGGCGTCGAGCACATTGCCCAAGGCGGTCTTGAGTGGCGCGAGCCACGGCTCGAACGGCTTCCACGCCTCTGTCCCCTCGCGAAAGATCGGCTGGCGCACCTGTTCCGAACTCGCGGTCCGTACCGCACGCTCGGTCTCGTGGAACGCCAGGCAGGCGGGCTCGAACTTCAGCCCGCAATGGACGAGCAGGTTGCGCACCTCGCGCTCGGTATGCTCGACCATGTCCTCGTAGATCACACGGTGCACGCGCCCCGGCAGCACGCGATCGACATGCGCCATCAACCGGGCATAGTCGCGATAATAACGCCCCATCTCCTCCAACCCGTAGCTGAACGCCTGGCCGCGCGCGAAATGCTGCTTGTAGTTGGAGAAGCAGCAGCCGAGCGGATGCCGCCTGGCATCGATGATCTTCGCGTTGGGCAGGATCAGGTGGATGAACGGCAAATGCGCCCAATTGTTGGGCAATTTGTCGATGAAGAACGGCCGGTCGGTGCGGCGCTGGATGCGCGTGCGCTTGAGATACTCCTCGCCCAGCGCACGCAGCTTATCGGGTGCGTAGTCGGCGATGCCTTCCGGATAGGATTGATCGCGCCGCGCCAGCGTCGGGATGTCGGGGAGCTCGCTGGTGCCCTCGACCAGGCTGTGGCTCGCCAGGATCTGCTCGATCAGCGTCGAGCCTGCGCGCGGCATGCCGAGGATGAAGATCGGGTCGGGCGCATCGCAGCCCTGCTCCGCGCGCTCGGCCAGGAAATCGCCGGTGAACAGGGCGATCGAGCGGTCGACGAAGCGCTCGGTCTCGTCGGGTTCGTAGGTCAGGGTCGTGCGCCGCAGCGTATTGCCGGCGTCGTAATGGCGGAACGCGGCCTCGGCCTGGCGGCGATCCTCGAACGCCTTGCCCAACGCGAAATCGAGATGGAAGCGATCCTCGTCGGCGATACCGGGCTCGCCGAGCGCGGCCTCCATCGCGGCGATATCCCCATCGTCGAACTTGACGGTCTTGAGGTTGGCCAGGCTCCACCACGCCTCGCCCAGAGCCGGCATCAGTTCGATCGCGCGGCGATAGGCATGAATCCCGTCCTGCTGGCGCCCGACCGTCTTGAGGATATGGCCATAGCTCATCCAGATGCGCGGCTGGTTGGGCGCATCCTTGAGCACGCGATCGTAGAGCGCGATCGCTCCGTCGAAATCGCCGACCCGCCCGAACGCCGCCGCCTGGAGATTGGCATGGCCGGGATTGTCGGGATCCTCGGCGACGACCTGTTTGAGTTCATCAATCGCCTCGGCCGGCCGGTTGAGGCGATAGAGGACCAGCGCGAGGTTGGCGCGCGCCGCGGTGAAGGCCGGCGACAAGTCGATCGCGCGGCGCAGCAACGCCTCGGAATCGCGATAGCGCCCGATCCGCCCGGCGAGTTCGGCCAGCATGCGCATCGCCGCGACGTCGAACGGATCGTCCTTCAAATGCTGCTTGAGCAGCGGCTCGGCGACGTGCAGCGCATTGTCATTGAGCGCCATCGCCGCCTCGACCAGGCGCGGATGATAGCGGCCGCCCATCGCCATGCCGCCTGTTCCGCCTGTTGCTCTGCTCGCCATCGTGAGCATCCTAGACCAGGTCGATCAAAAAGGACCAGTGGCGCCGCATTGGACGACGTGCTTTGCTGCGCGTCGAGGGGAGCCGGGCGATGGATACCAGCGACAAAAGGCCTTTCGGATTCTGGACCGCGACGGCGCTGATCGTCGGCGGCATGATCGGATCTGGCATCTTCACCCTGCCCGCGCAGCTAGCGCCCTATGGCTGGACCAGCGTCGCGGCCTGGGTGATCGCGATCGCCGGCGCGCTGATCATCTCTCAAGTATTGGTGAGGCTCGCTCAGCTCTTTCCCGAGGAAACCGGGATCGTCGCGATCTGCGCGCGTGAGCTCGGCCCGTTGCCGGGCGTGCTCGTCGGGTGGAGCTATTGGGTCAGCGTCTGGGCGGCCAATGCCTATATCGCGATCACCGCGATTCGTTATCTCGGCGTGTTCTGGCCGTCATTGACCGCGACGCCCGCGGCGATGGTGATATCGTCGATCGCGCTGATCTGGCTGATCACCCTGCTCAATCTGGCCGGCGCCAGAACTGCGGGCCGGTTCCAGGTCGTTACGACCGTTCTCAAGCTGCTGCCGCTCGTCGCGGTAGTTATACTGATCGCGGGATTGGTGTTCGCGGGCGGCCACCAGTTTTCCGTCAACCCGCATCCCGCCTTGGCATGGGGTGGAGTCACCGCCGCGATCCCACCGGTCTTCTTCGCGGTCGTCGGGTTCGAATGCGCCAGCGTCGCCGCCGAGCGCGTTCGCGATCCGGCGAAGAACGTGCGCCGCGCAACCTATACCGGCCTGCTGATGACCGGATTGCTCTACATCATCATCTGCACCGGCGTGATCATGGCGATGCCGCAAGCGACGATCGCCGCGGCGCAGGCGCCGATCGCGCTGTTCGTCGAGACCTTCTGGGGTCACGGAGCGGCGCTCGCCGTGGCGGCCTTCACCGCGATCGCGGCGATCGGCGCGCTCAACGGCTGGGTGCTGATCCAGGGCGAGGTGCCGCTCGGCATGGCGCGCGCCGGGGTGTTGCCGGCCTGGTTCGGCCGCACCGACCGGCGCGACGTGCCGGTCGGCGTGCTGGCGCTGGCGAGTATCGCTGCGAGCGTGCTGATCCTCAGCAATATCTCGACCACCGCGGCGGCGTTCTACGACTTCATGTTGCGGCTGACCGCCGCGGCCAACCTGTGGCTTTATATCGGTGCCTGCTTCGCGGCGCTCAAGCGACGCACCGCCATCCCGGCATCGATCGTCGGCGCCGCTTTCTGCCTATGGGCGATCTGGGGATCGGGCTGGCAAGCCGCCGGGCTCAGCGTCGCGCTGATGCTGACGGCAATCCCGCTTTACTTTTTCCGCCCCAGGGCGCCGCTAGCCAAGCAGCCGGCCTAGCACCGAGCGGTCGCGCAGGATTTCGTGCGCGGCGTTGTGGCCGGGCGCGCCGGTGACGCCGCCGCCGGGATGCGTGCCCGCGCCGCACATATAGAGGCCCTTGATCGGCGCGCGATAGTCGCCGTGGCCGAGCACCGGGCGCGCCGCCCAGAGCTGATCGAGCGACATATTGCCATGCATGATGTCGCCGCCGATCAGCCCGAACTTGCGCTCGAGGTCGAGCGGCGAGTGGATCTGGCGCGCGATGATCGCCGCCTTGAAGTTCGGCGCATGGTCGTTGACCGTGTCGATGATCAGATCGGCCGCCGCCTCGCGCTCGTCGTCCCATGAGCGTCCGTCGGGCAGCACCGGTGCGAATTGCTGGCAGAACAGGCTGGCGATGTGCATGCCCGGCGGCGCCAGGCTGTCGTCGACCGAGGTTGGCAGCTTCATCTCGACGATCGGTTTTTTCGACCAGCCGAACGCCTTCGCGTCGGTGAACGCCCGGTCCATGTAATCGAGCGTCGGCGAGATGATGATGCCGCAGGTGTGATGCTCGGCCTTTTCCTTGCCGGGCAGCACGGTGAAGTCGGGCAATTCGCTGAGCGCGACGTTCATCCGGAAGGTGCCTGACCCGGCCTTGAAGCGATCCATCCGGTGCGCGAACTCGGCGGGCAGATCGGCGCGATCGACCAACTGGCGGAAGAGCAACGCCGGCCCGGCATTCGATGCGACGATCGGCGCGGCGATCTCCTCGCCGCTTTCCAGCGCCACGCCGGCCACCTTGCCGCCATCGACCAGCACGCGCGCGACCGGCGCCTCCAGACTGATCTCGACCCCGGCTTCGACGCACGCCTCGGCCATATATTTGGTGATCGCGCCCATCCCGCCGACCGAATGGCCCCACATGCCCTTCTTGCCGTTGATCTCGCCGAACACGTGGTGGAGCAAGACATAGGCCGAGCCCGGCGTGTCGGGGCTGGCGTAATTGCCGACCACCGCGTCGAAGCCGAACGCCGCCTTGATGTATTCGTTCTCGTACCAGCCATCGAGGAAGTCGCGCGCCGACTTGACGAACAGGTCCATCACATCGCGCTGCGCCTCGATATGCATACCGGCGAGCTTCTTGCCCTGGACCGCCGCGGCGATCAGCGCGCGCAGCCCGCCACCGGCATTGGGCGGGGTCTTGAGCGACAAATCGCGCAGCACGTCGGCGACGCGTTCGAGAGCCTCCTCATATTTAGGGAAAGTGTCAGCGTCCTTCTGGCTGTAGCGCGCGAATTCGGCGCGGGTGCGGTCTTCGCCACCGCCGAGCTTGAGATAGCCGCCCTCATGCGGAAAGAAATTGCTGATCGTCCGCTCGATGATCCGCCAGCCGCGCTCGTGGAGGCGCATGTCCCTGATCACCTTGGGGCGGAGCAGGCTGACGGTGTAGCTCGCGGTCGAATTGCGAAAGCCGGGATGGAATTCCTCGGTCACCGCAGCCCCGCCGACAATGTCGCGCCGTTCGAGCACGCGGACCTTGAGGCCGGCGCGGGCGAGGTAGAAGGCGCAGACCAGGCCGTTATGGCCACCGCCGATGATGATCGCGTCGTATTTCTTGGTCATTCGCTCACCCTGTTCTTCCTTTAAGCCCTCTCCCGCTTGCGGGAGAGGGTTGGGTGAGGGTCTTCTTCTTTTTTCAAGCGACCGAAGCCAAAAGAAGAAAGAAGACCCTCACCCTCCCGCTTCGCGGGCCCCTCCCTCTCCCGCGAGCGGGAGAGGGGATTAGGCCGCTCTCGGTCGCCGCGACCATCCCGGCGCCGGCGCGCGATGCTGGCGCGCTTCCGGAATGAGGTGGCGGATCTTCTTCGCGAAGCTCCGCAAACACACCTCGCTCGCGCCGATCGGACCGGCCGTGTAGCTTTGCGACGCCATGCCCTGCTGGACGCGCTCGATCAGCCAGGTGTCCTCGGCGTTGACCACGCGGTTGATCCGCCAATTGGCATAGCGGACCAGTGTCATCTCGCGGCGATCATCCGGCAAAGCGAACGCCATCTCGCGCAGCACGCTCGTCGTCGGCGTCAGCGGCAGCCATTGCATGAAGTCGATCTGGTCGGCGTAGACGTCGAACGCCATGTTCGGCCATAATTTGTAATAGCGCCACGACCGCTGGTTCGCTTCCGGCAGATGGTCCACGCGCGGCAGATGCTTGGCGTAGAAGCGCTCCCAGTCGGTTCCGGAAGCGCGATCGGCAAGGACGCCCGACATCTTGTCGACCCAAGGCTGCGCCTCGATCGCATAGCTCTTGCCGAACAGCCGCGTCAGCCCGTCATGCGCGACCGGGATGTGGAGGTTGTCCGAATAATTGTCGCCGACATTCTTCCAATTGACCTGCCGCTCGCGCAGCCGGATCGGGCTGATGCAGCGCACGTCCTCGAACCGATAAGGCGCGATCTCCTGGTCGTACGGCGCCATCATCGCCGCAACCGACGGGCCGCCATCATCCTCCAGCCGGACGAACACGAAGCCGCGCCAGATCTCGACCTCGACCGACGCCAGACCGTTATCCTCCAGCCGCAATGTCGGATAATCGCCCTTCATCGGCACGCCGGACAGTCGCCCGTCAGTCTCATAGGCCCAGGCATGGTACGGACAGACCAGCTTCTTCGCGCAGCCCGCCGGCCCTTCGACCAGCCGCATCGCGCGGTGGCGGCAAACGTTGACGAAGGCGCGGACCTCGCCGTCCTGCCCGCGAATCGCGATCACGCTTTCGCCGAGATAGTCGATCGTGTGGAAGTCACCGGGCTTGGCGATGTCGCTCTGATGACAGACGATCTGCCACGACGGGCGCAGCACGCGCGCCATCTCCACCTCGAAATATTCGGGGTCGGTATAGAGCCAGCCGGGCAGGCTCCAGTCGGCATCGGGATCGTGCTCCTGAATGTCCGCGTATCGATGCGCCATGCGCAAGCTCCCGTTGCTTGTTGTACGATCGTATAATAAGGGATGGCAGAACACAATACCGTCGTCATTCCGGGCTTGTCCCGGCATCCACAGTGCATCAGGCTGCGACGGAAAGATGGAGGAGTGGACCCCGGCACAAGGCCGGGGTGACGACTCTATAGATAACTTCCCTCTCCCGCTTGCGGGAGAGGAGCGAGACTTGGTGAGCGAAGCGAGCCTAGTCGCAGCGGTGAGGGTCTTTTGGCTGGCCTCGAAGGAAGAAGAAAGAAGACCCTCACCCAACCCTCTCCCGCAAGCGGGAGAGGGCTTTCCAAGCGCGCCGAACCCGACGCCCGCCGCCAGAGCCTGATCGAGGCGACCGCGCGCGTGCTGGCGCGCGACGGCGCGACGGGAGCGTCGGTCCGCCCGATCGCGGTCGAGGCGGGCGTGTCGCCGGGGTTGATCAACCACTATTTCGCCGGGATCGAGGCGCTGATCGCGGCGGCCTATTCGGCGGTGGGCGAGCAGGTCAACACCGCGCTGGCCGCGGCGGTCGCCGCTGCCGGGGATGATCCGCGCGCGCGCCTCACTGCTTATGTCACCGCGAGCTTCGCCCCGCCGATCGCCGATCGCGCGTTGCTCGCCACCTGGATCGCGTTCTGGAGCCTGACCGGCAAGCCACAGATCGCCGAACGCCACGACGCGATCTACGCGCGCTATCGCGAGGACCTCGAGGCATTGCTGGCCGAATGCGGCATCGCACGGACTGACCTACGCCTGACCGCGATCGCGATCACCGCCCTGGTCGACGGCCTATGGCTCGAACTCTGCCTGTCGCCCGACAGCTTCACCGCCGACGAGGCGCGCGGCCTCGCCGAGCGGCAGCTCGCGAGCTATTTCGTCAGATCGGTGAACACCGACAGATAATAAGTGATCGCCGGCGCGATGTTGCTGATCGGGGTGCGCTCGTTGAGCCCATGGCTGAAATCCTCCGATTCCTTGATGAAGGTCGGGCTGGCGCCATAGCTCGGCACGTTGTGATAGCGGAACCACATGCTGTCCGATGCACCCGACGCCATCGCCGGGAAGACCGGAACGCCGGGATAGACCTTGCCCATCGCGCGGTTGACCGCGGCGATGAAATCGGGCCGCATCGGCGAGGCGTCGTTGGCGACCGACCCCTCGGTCACATCCTTGAACGCAATGGCGGGATCGCCCGCGACCTTTTGCAGCTCGGCCATGATCTCCGCGGGCTTGTGCCCGGGGAAGATGCGGCAATTGATGTTGGCGGTCGCCTTTTGCGGCAGCGCGTTGATCGCATGCCCGCCATTGACCATCGTCGGCACGCAGGTCGTCCCGATCCGTCCTACCGTGCTGGGATTGTTGCGCAGCACCGCCAATGCCTTTTCGTCATTGGGATTGGCGACGAAGGCCTTGAGCGCGGCGCCGACCTCCGGCTCCTCATAAGGCGCGGCCTTGCTCAGCGCCTCGCGCGTCAGGTCGCTCAGCTCGGGCTTGAAATGATAAGCGCCGATCTTCTCGAGCGCGCTCGACAATTCGACGATCGCGTTGACCGGGCGCGGCGCCGAGGAATGGCCACCGGGATTGGTAACGGTCAGCTCGAAATCGGCATAGGTCTTTTCCGCCCCCTGCCAGGTCCAGTATTTGGGCTTGGCGGTCGCCTCATCGAGCACGCCGCCACCGCCGTCGATATTGAGCACGAGCTCGGCATTCTTGAGCTTCTCGGCGATGATCGCCGAGGTCTTCATCCGCGTTTCCTCGTCGCCTGAAAATTCGATGACGATCGTCCGTTTGGGCTTGTAGCCTTGGCGGCGAAGTTCGTTGAGCGCGGCGATCGCCATCGTGCCGTCGAGCTTCATGTCGGTGGCGCCGCGGCCGAACAGATAGCCGTTCTCGACCACCGGGGTGAACGGATCGCGCTGCCAGTCGGATGGCTTGGCCTCGACCACGTCCATATGGCCCGAGATGACCAAAGGCTTGAGCTTGGGATCGCTGCCAGGCCAGGTCGCGATCAGGTACGCGGTGTCGTCGACCGGGGTGATCTCGATATCCTTGTCGGCGAACCCGCCCGCGACCAGCGCCGCCTTGTACAGTGCTGCCACCTGGGGTGTCTGGTTGTTCGGACCCGTCACCGAGCGCAGCGCGATCGCTTTTTTGGCAAGGTCGAGCGCTTCGGCTTCGGCCTGGGGGTGTGCGGGCGTTTTCGGCGCGGCCGCACCGGCAGTAACCATCAGCGCCGCCGCCATCGCGGCCAGTCCGAGCTTCTTCATCAACGACCCCTTTTTGCTGTTCGCGTTCGACTGTCGATCATCCGCCGTCGCGGAGCAAGCGCAACGATATTACGCGAAAAATGCCGAAACAGTGATTTTTTACCATTATCGCCGCCACTTGGCCTGCCCATCAGCATTTCGTTAATGAACCTTCGTCAGGGTGGAAAAGGTCGGGCAGCGAGTCATGGGGTGTTCCTGAGCGAGCCGTGTTCCGACGGGAGGTATATTGTCTGGCGTGTAGGCCAGGCATCGGTCGCCGCGTTTTGCGGCGGAGCGGGCGTCGATGGGGTGACGTTTCGAAGTGGAAAGCCGCATGTTCGAATCGCGAGACGATATGTCCTCGGGCAATTTGACCCCGCACGCGCAGGCGCTCGCCGCCGAGCGCCGGCACGGTCAACGCCACATCGCGGTCATGCGCGTCGCCAAGCTGCATACGCGCCACGGCGAGGAGCTCTGCCTGGTCCGCAACATTTCCGCGGGCGGCCTGATGGCGAACGTCTGGTCCGACCTCAGGGTCGACGATCCGCTCACCGCCGAATTCAAGTCCGGGCATCGCGTCGCGGGCAAGGTCGCGTGGCGGCGCGAGAATCGCATCGGCATGCAGTTCGAGGAGGATGCCGACCTGGCGACCGTGCTGGGCGGCGACGAGGATCCCGCTCCGGGTTTTCATCCGCGCGCGCCGCGCATCAACATCGCCGCACGGGGCCGCTTGCGCTGCGGCGCACGTTACTATGCGGTCGATCTGCGCGACATTTCGCAGGGCGGCGCGCGCATCACTTCCGCCGATCCCGATGTCTGGGAAAAGATCGACGGCCCGATCGTGCTGTCGGTGACCGGCCTGCCGCCGATCGAAGGGACCGCGCGCTGGCATGACGCCAGCAACGCCGGGCTCGCGTTCAACACGCCGATCCCGCTCGACACGATCGCGCGCTGGATCGCGGCGAACCGCGGCTAGGCTGGTTGCGTCGTCTCCCGTTCCGTCACTCCAGCGAAAGAACATCGGGTTGAGCATGCCCCGCATGCTCAAGGATCGTCCGGGGGACGATCCGACCCGATGTTGGTCTCCGGCGAAGGCGCAATGCGGCTTGAGATCACAGCTTTCGCTGGGATGACGCTAAGTGGAAACGATCTACCCCTTGCGGCCCTTGATGAAGATGTTGGCGGTCAGCCGCCCTACGCGCGGATCGGCGCTGAGCGTCGTGTCGGGCGGGATGATTCCCGAATGGAGCATCGACCCGCGATAGATCGCCAGTCGATCGCGCACGCCTTCGACCTGGCCGATCTGTTCGTAATGCCGGTTGGAGCCGTGGATATAGCCCGACAGAGTCGCATTGACGCGCCGCGCCGTCCCGACGAATGCCGCCAGATTGCCCTCGTCGACGATCTCGATGCCGGTGGCGCGCTGGCGAAAGAACGCCGTACCCGGCGTGTCGCTGAGATAATGGAGCAATGCGATATAATCGGGATCGGTCGAATCGAAATGCGGCGCGCGTTGCGCGACGGCGAGCGCCGCGGGCGGCGCGGTGACCATCGAGAAGCTGGCGTCGAGCAGATCGAACGTGTCGACGTCGAATCCGCCACCGATGAACGGCGCGGCCGCCTCCAGCAGGCGTTCGACATAGGCATAAGCCGGTTCGCCGGGCACGATCGACCGCCGCAGGCCCGGATAATGGTTGCCGGCACTCGACGGGAATGGCGCCATCGCCGCCGCCAATTCGACCACTTCGTCCACCGCGCCGGTGAAGTCGTCGATGACGACCACCGGGCTCCGGGCTTCGCCCACACGGCGTAGCTCGGGTTTCACGGCTTGATCGCGACCCGCGCTCCCCTCGGCAGATCGGGGAGCGAGAAGCGCAATGCGCCGTCGACGACACGCGCGGCGATCCGCTTCGACCCCAACGTCACCGTGGGGACCGCGCCCTTCCAGCCGTGGATCACGATGTCGAACCCGCTCCACCACGGCTTGTAGCCGCCGCTGCGCGGATCGAACGTCACCGATCCCGCGTCGCAGCGGATCGCCTGACGCAGGAAACCGCCGCGCTGATAGGCGAAGCTGACGCCGTCATCGAGATAGAGCGAACCCGCGCAATCATTGCCCGGATAGACGTTGATCTCCATCGCCCCCTTCGGCGTCTCGCCGGTCGACTGGACCAGCGGCTGGCGCGGGATGATCGCCCCCGGCCGGACGAACACCGGCAAGCGGTCGAGCCGCGGCACCTCTCTGACCGACGCGCCCTGGACCTGCTCGCCGGTCCAGTAATCGTACCAGCCGACCCCGGGCAGGCCGATGTCATACGGCGCGAGCGATTCCCATGTCTGCGGTGGCGCGATCAGCAGGTCGCGGCCGAGCATGAACTGGTCCTCGGTCCCGCCGACGCGGTCGCCGCCCTTCACCACCGCGGGATATTCGAGCACCACCGGGCGCATCAGCGGCAGGCCGGTGCGGCTATTCTCTTCGGCGAGACCATAAAGGTACGGCATCAGCCGATAGCGTTCCTCGATATAGCGCCGCCGGATGTTTTCCTGCTGCGCGCCATGCACCCACACTTCCTGTTCGGGTTTCCCCTTCTGGTAATGGTCGCGCATGATCGGATTGAACGCGCCCATCTCGATCCAGCGGGTGAGCAATTCGGGCGACGGCGCATTGCCGGCGAAGCCGCCGATATCCGCGCCCGAATAAGCGAAGCCCGACAGGCCGAGGCTGGAAAGCTGCGTGGTCGACAGCGACAGATGCGCCCAGCTCGAGGTGTTGTCGCCGGTCCAGGTCGCCGAACAGCGCTGGCCGCCGGCATAGGAGGCGCGCGTCATGACGAATGGGCGACGGTCGGGCGCGAGCTTCTTCACGCCTTCATAGGTCGCGCACGAATTGAGCATGCCGGTGATGTTGTGCGTCTCGGCCTGGGTGGTCTTGCGCGGCTTGAAGCCGGGCGAGTCGATAATGTTGACGACGTCGATCGGCATCGTCTTGGTCGGCGAGTTGAACACCGCCGGCTCGTTCATGTCGTTCCAGAAGCCGGCGACGCCCATCCGCACGAACTCGGCATAATTGCGCCCCCACCAGTCACGCGCCTTGGCCTGGGTGAAGTCGGGGAACACCGCGGGACCGGGCCAGACCGGCCCGACGAACGGCGTGCCGTCGGGGTTCTTCATGAACACGTCCGCGGCCATGCCGCTGTCGTACGGCGCATAACCTTGGTTGGGCAAGTTGGCGATGTGGAGGTCGGTGATGACCACCAGTTTCATCTTCATCGCGTCGAGCTTGCCGACCAAGCCCGGCAGGTCCGGATAGGCCTTTTTGTCGACGGTGAACGGCCGGTTCCTGTCCTGATAATCGATGTCGAGCCACAGCACATCGGCCGGTATCTTGTCGTTGCGCAGGCGATCGGCGATGCCCTGCGCCTGGACCTGGGTCATGTAGCTCCAACGCGATTGCTGGAAACCGAGCGCCCACATCGGGGTCAGCGGCGCCGGTCCGGTCAGATAGGCATAATCCTGGACCACGTCCTTGGGCGTCGCCCCGGTCATCACATAATAATCGACCCCGCCGCCTTCGGCCCCGAACGAGAAAGCGGCGCGCTCCGACTTGCCCAGGTCGATGAACCCGCGCCAGCTATTGTCCATGAACAGGCCATAGGTGCCGCCGGTCTCGTTCAAGCCGATGACGAAGGGGATCGACTTGTAGATCGGGTCGGTCGCCGGCGAATAGCCGAACTGGTCGGTGTTCCAGAAAGTATAGGCCCCGCCGCGCCGGTCGAGCGGCCCGGTCTTGTCACCCAACCCGAAGAAATGCTCGTCATTGGGCATCGCCTTGCGGACGCGGAAGCCACCGTTGTCGAAGCGGATCGGCGTACCGGCGGCATCGGCCAGGATCGTCTTGCCGGCGAGATCGGTGATGGTGATCGCGAGCGTCCCGGCATCGACGCGGACGATCAGCTGCGAGGTGCGGATCTCGGTCGTGTCCCCCTTGGCGCTGATGTCGAGCGGCACACGGGTTTCGCGCGGCTGGGGCAGCACCGCCCAGGATGCATCCTCGGGCAACGCGCCTTCGCCCGCACGGACGCGGATGATGTCGGCGCGGGGCGCGGTGATCTCGATCTTCACGCCGTTGGCCGACGCCGTGTAACGGTCGACGGGTTTCGCCGCGGCGAGACCCGGCAGGGCGAGCGCCGCGGTGGCGAGGATCACATGCCTGAGGCGCAAGGTTATGCTCCAGCCTTGAGGACGAAGGTGGCGGAGATTCCCGCCATCGCATTCGGCGCGATCCATACATCGAACGCGCCGGGCTCGGCATAGCTCTTCTTGTCGGGATGGACGAAGCCGAGATCAGCGCGGCTCAACGTGAAGGTCACCGTCGCGCTCTGGCCCGGCGCGAGGTCGAGATGCTTGATCCCCTTGAGCGCCCGCACCGGATGGGTCAGGCTGGCGACCTTGTCATTGATATAGAGCTGCGCGACC
>DASVNU010000172.1:0-1726 GCA_036383655.1 Sphingomonas sp.
GCGATAGGAATCATCGCGCGTCAGGCCGGCCTGGGTCAGCGCCAGCAGCACGCGCTGCGAGTGGACGAGGCCGCCCATCTTGTCGAGGTTCTTCTGCATCCGCTCGGGATAGATCACGAGCTTGTCGACCACGCCGGTCAGGCGGCCCAGCGCGAAGTCGAGCGTGATCGTCGCGTCCGGCCCGATGTAGCGCTCGACCGAAGAGTGCGAGATGTCGCGCTCGTGCCAGAGCGCGACGTTCTCCAGCGCCGGCGTCACTGCCGAGCGGACGACGCGGGCGAGGCCGGTCAGGTTCTCGGTCAGCACCGGGTTGCGCTTGTGCGGCATGGCCGAGGAGCCCTTCTGGCCGGGCGAGAAATATTCCTCGGCTTCCAGGACTTCGGTGCGCTGCAGGTGGCGGATTTCGGTGGCGAGGCGCTCGATCGAGCTGGCGATGACGCCCAGGGTCGCGAAGAACATCGCATGGCGATCGCGCGGGATCACCTGGGTCGAGACCGGCTCGATCGACAGGCCCAGCTTCTCGGCGACATATTCCTCGACCGCCGGATCGATGTTGGCGAAAGTCCCGACCGCGCCCGAAATGGCGCAGGTGGCGATCTCGGCGCGGGCATTGATCAGGCGCGCGCGGCAGCGGGTGAACTCGGCATAGGCCTCGGCGAGCTTCTTGCCGAAAGTCGTCGGCTCGGCGTGGATGCCGTGGCTGCGGCCGATCGTCGGCGTGTATTTGTGCTCCAGCGCGCGGCGCTTGATCGCGGTGAGCAGCGCGTCGAGATCTTCGAGCAGGATGTCGGAGGCCTTGGCCAGCTGCACCGACAGCGTGGTGTCGAGCACGTCCGAACTGGTCATGCCCTGGTGCATGAAGCGGGCTTCGGGGCCGACCTGCTGGGCCACCCAGTCGAGGAAGGCGATGACGTCGTGCTTGGTCACGGCCTCGATCGCGTCGATCGCGGCGACGTCGATCGCCGGGTTCGTCGCCCACCAGTCCCATAGCGCCTTGGCGCCGCTTTCCGGAACCACGCCCAGTTCGCCCAGCTTCTGCGTGGCGTGGGCCTCGATCTCGAACCAGATGCGATAGCGCGCTTCGGGCTCCCAGATCGCGGTCATCGCGGGGCGGGCGTAACGGGGGACCATGTTCGACTCCGGTGTTGGGCAGTTGCGTTTTTTGCGGCGCAAAGGCGCCCGCTAGGGGGAGGGGGCGTGGAAGGCAAGCACGTGGTGGGGGCAGGGGTCACGTAAGTGACATGCCCGAGCGACAGAATATCGCCCGGGGGAGTATGGGTAGTCACGCATGATTCGCGCGTTAGGAGAGGTAGTTATGTTCATCGCCATGAACCGCTTCGAAGTGGTCCGCGGGGAAGAAGGGGCCTTCGAGAATATCTGGCTCTCGCGCGATACCTACCTTGCCGGCGTGCCCGGTTTCATCGAGTTCAACCTGCTGCGTGGGCCGACCGAGGACGACCACACGCTGTTCTCCTCGCACACGGTCTGGCGCTCGCGCGACGATTTCGAAGCCTGGACGCGCTCGGACTCGTTTCGCAACGCGCATCGCGGCGCCGGCGACAACAAGCCGCTCTACCTCGGGCACCCGCGCTTCGAAGGCTTCGAGGTGCTGCAGACCGTTTCGGCCTATGTGCCCGAGGTCACGGGTTAAAGCTTGTTGTTCGTTTCCGTTTCACGGAAACGGTTGCGGCACCGGCCCACTCCCCCGCCCGGCCACCCAGCGATA
>DASVNU010000173.1:0-4036 GCA_036383655.1 Sphingomonas sp.
AGCGCCACGCGGCTCGACGCGGGCCAGCTCGGCGATGCCGAACGTCAGCTCGCGCAATTGTCCGACGCCATCGCCCGCCGGTATTTCCTGCAAGGCGCGGAGCCGTTGCGCGCGGGCGGACTTACGCTGGCGTGATGACGACGCAAAAAATCCTCCCCGGCACGGGGAGGGGGACCGCTCGCGCAGCGAGTGGTGGAGGGGGCCCTCCGCACCTACCTCGCTTGTGGCGCCCCCCCTCCACCAAGCCGCTGCGCGTCTTGGTCCCCCTCCCCGTAAACGGGGAGGATTTTCGCGCGTGATCTACGATATCCGGCACGTCACGCGGTTCGATTATGGTCGGCCGGTCGCCTTCGCGCGCTGTAACCTGCGTCTCAAGCCGATCCTGTGGTCGGGACAAATCGTCGAGCGCTATGCGCTGGCGGTGACGCCGGCCGGGCACACTAGCCCGGCACTCGCCGAAGCCGGGCTCGCCAACGTCACGCGGCTGGTCGTCACCGAACGCGTCCGCAACCTGACGATCGAAAGCGTGTCGCGCGTGGTGGTCGACCGCATGGTGCCGGTGCCACAAGCCGACGACCCGACGCTCGCGGAGGTCGCGACGCAGGCGCGGGCGAATCGCGATCTCTCACCCGCCGGACCCTCGGCCTATCTCTACCCGTCGCCGCTGATCCCGCTCGATGCCGATATCGCGGAATGGTGCGCGCAGGAACTCGATCCCGACCGCAACGCGCTCGAAGCAGGGATCGCGCTGGCGCGGCGTATCCAGCGCGAGTTCGCGTTCGACCCCACCGCGACGCTGGTCGACACACCGCCGCGTGAGGCGTTCCTCAAGCGCCGCGGCGTGTGCCAGGACCTCACTCAGATCATGATCACCGGCCTGCGCGCCGCCGGCCTGCCCGCGGCCTATGCCAGCGGCTATATCCGCACCATCCCGCCGCCCGGGCAGGAGCGGCTGATCGGTGCCGATGCGACGCACGCCTGGGTGATGCTGTGGTGCGGTCCGGCGCGCGGCTGGGTCGGGGTCGATCCGACCAACGGCATCTGGATGGCGGGCGACCATGTCATCATGGCGGTCGGCCGCGACTATGCAGAGATCGCGCCGATCGACGGCATCGTGCTGGGATCGGGCGCGCAGAAGATGGACGTGTCGGTCGACGTCGCGCCGGTCGGCTGAGGCGGTGATGGAGTCGAAGGTGAGGCGCGCGTTGCGCTTGTCGGCACAATCCCCCAAATAGCGCCCCAAGATGGCAGCCGATCCTTATACTTTGCTGGGCGTGTCCCGCACCGCGACCGAAGCGGATATCAAGAAAGCCTATCGCAAGCTGGCGAAAGAGCTGCATCCCGACCGCAACACCGACAATCCCAAGGCCGCGGAGAAGTTCAGCCAGGTGACCTCGGCCTACGATCTGCTCAGCGACAAGGACAAGCGCGTGCGCTTCGACCGCGGCGAGATCGACGGCGACGGCAATCCGGCCGCGCCGTTCGGCTTCGGCGGCGGCGGCGGGGGACCGCAAGGCGGGTTCCGCGCCGACTTCGGCGGCGATCAGGCAGGCGATTTCAGCGATCTGTTCGAAGGTTTGTTTGGCGGTCGTGGCCGAGCCGGCAGCGGTGGTGGCGGCGGCTTTGCCGGTGGATTCGGGCGCCGTCCGCAGCCCAAGGGCGCCAATGTCGCCTATCGCCTAACGGTTCCGCTGACCGACGCCGCGACCCTGGCGCCGCAGCGGATCACGCTGGCCGACGGCAAGACGATCGATCTCAAGCTGCCGGCCGGGCTCGACTCCGGCACGCAGATGCGCCTCGGCGGCAAGGGCCAGCCCGGCCCCGGCGGCAATGGCGATGCGATCGTCACGATCGAGGTGCAGCCGCACCGCTTCTTCAACCGTGACGGCGACGACATCCGGATCGACTTGCCGGTCAGCTTGTCCGAAGCGGTGCTGGGCGCGAGTGTTCGCGTGCCGACCGCCGATGGCGCGGTGATGCTGACCGTGCCCAAGGGATCGACCTCGGGCAAGACGCTGCGGCTGAAGGGCAAGGGCTTCCACAAGAAGGGCGGCGGACGCGGCGACCAGCTCGTCACGTTGATGGTCGACCTGCCGGTCGATGACGACGCCCTGGTCGAGTTCGTCCAGGGGTGGAAGGACAATGACAGGAACCCGCGCGGCAATTTGGGCGTCTGAGCGCCAGGATCGCTCGCCAGGAAACTGAATGTCGCACCTTTCCCCCCTCTCTCCCGAAGCTCGCGCAGAGCGCGGCTATCGCGAGCGGGAAGGGAAGTCGCTGCCGGTCCGGGCGTGGATCGTCACCAAGCGCGTGTTCGTCGGCGTTATCGCCAATGGCTTCATGTATGCCGGCAACATCGCCTATCTGGCGCTGCTGACGCTCTTTCCGTTCTTCATCCTCGCCGCGGCGATCGGATCGCTGTTCGGCCAGAGCGCCGACGCGCTTCGCGCGGTGGACTCGTTCCTGTCGACGCTTCCCGGCAGCGTCGCCGATCTGCTGCGCAAGCCGATCGCCGACGTGCTCGCGGCGCGGACCGGCTCGCTCCTCATCCTGGGCGGGCTGGTCGCCTTGTGGTCGGTGGGCAGTTTCGTCGAGACGATCCGCGATATCTTCCGCCGCGCTTATGGCGTGACTTTCGAAAAGCCGTTCTGGCATTACCGGCTGGGATCTATGGCGGTGATCGTCGGTTCGGTCATCCTCGCGTTGCTCGCCTTTCTGATTCAGGGCGTGCTGACCGTGGCCGAGCAATTCATCTATCGGTTGGTCCCCTGGGCCGCCGAGCTCGCCCAATGGGTCGGCTGGTCGCGGATCATCCCCGGCCTCGTCATGTATTTCGCGCTCTACATGCTGTTCTTCTCGGTTACCCCGGGCAAATATCGCAAAAAGGGCTGCCCGCGCTGGCCGGGCGCCGCATTCACGACCCTGTGGTGGATCAGCGCGACCGCGTTGCTGCCGGTTTTCCTGGCGAAACTGAGCAATTACGACCTGACCTATGGCAGCCTCGCCGGGGTGATCGTCACCTTGTTGTTCTTCTGGATCGTCGGCCTCGGCATCTCGATTGGCGCGCATTTAAACGCAGCACTAGCCGAAACGCCGTTGAAGGACGTAAGGGAGAGCCCGACAACAGAAACGGAGTTTGAAGCGGCATGACCGGACTGATGCAGGGCAAGCGCGGGCTCATCATGGGCCTCGCCAACGACCGCTCGCTGGCCTGGGGTATCGCCAAGAAGTTGCGCGAGGCGGGCGCCGAGATGGCGTTCAGCTATCAGGGAGAGGCGCTCGAGAAGCGCGTCCGTCCGCTCGCGGAGGAACTTGGCTCCGACTTCCTGATCGATTGCGACGTCAGCGACATGGCGGCGCTCGACACGACCTTCGATGTGCTGAAGGAACGCTGGCCGACGATCGACTTCGTCGTCCATGCGATCGGCTTTTCGGACAAGAACGAACTGCGTGGGCGCTATGCCGACACCAGTCTCGAAAACTTCCTGATGACGATGAACATCAGCGTCTATTCGTTCACCGCGGTGGCGCAGCGCGCGGCGGCGATGATGCCCGATGGCGGATCGCTGCTGACGCTCAGCTATTACGGCGCCGAGAAGGTCGTGCCGCATTACAATGTGATGGGCCTCGCCAAATCGGCGCTGGAGACCAGCGTGCAATATCTCGCTGTCGACCTCGGCCGCGACAATATCCGTGTCAACGCGATCTCGGCCGGGCCGATCAAGACGCTGGCGGCGAGCGGGATCGGCGATTTCCGCCTGATCCTCAAATGGAACGAGCTCAACTCGCCGCTCAAGCGCAACGTCACGATCGAGGATGTCGGCGGTTCGGCGCTCTATTTCCTCAGCGACCTGTCGTCGGGCGTTACCGGCGAGATCCATCATGTCGATGCCGGCTATCACGTCATCGGCATGAAGGCCGAGGACGCGCCAGACATCGCGCTCGCCTGAGGTGAGCTTCAACACCTTCGGCCGCGTCTTTCGCTTCACGACCTGGGGGGAGAGCCACGGGCCCGCACTCGGCGCAGTGGTCGATG
>DASVNU010000174.1:0-3248 GCA_036383655.1 Sphingomonas sp.
TGCGCATCCATCCGAGGCTGAAGGCGATTTGGGCCAAGCCAGACGCTTCGTTCCCTGCAATCGATTACGACCACCTCAAGATCGAGCTTACGCGATCGGCCTGTTTCGGATCGTGCCCCGATTACAAGGTGGCGATCGATGGCGCGGGCAACGTGCTGTTTTCGACGCGTGAGGCGCCGGCGGATCCAGTGTCGGGTGTCCACCGGCAATTCTCCTTCGGCCGCGGCGTGCTGATAGGGGGCGTGCACCGGGCAAGGATCGACCGCGCAACGCTCGATGCGCTGATCGCGAAATTCCGCCACGCGCGGTTCTTCGGGTTGAAGAAGGAATATTTCTATCCGGTCACCGACAACCCGACGCAGGTCGTTCGTTTCGCCAGCGGCGGTGCTGATCTGACGGTGACGGATTATGTCGGCGATGCCGCTGGCTTGCCGGTCGAGGCGAAGGCGCTCGAGGAAGCGATCGACGATGCCGCCGGCACGGCGCGATGGGTGGGCGGAAACGGACAGACTCTGGCGTCGTTGCGCGACGAGGGATTCGATCCGACCGGCGATCAGGCCGCCGACCTTGCCGCGACCGCATTGGCCGGCGAGGGGGAGCAATTGGTCCTCGATCTGATCACTGCCGGTCTGCCGCTCGATCGCCCCTATACGCCGGAGCGAAGGGGCGCGGCCACAGCGCCGCTCGGTACGATATTGCTGGTCGAGGCGATCGAGCGGGGCCGGCCGCGCGTCGCCCAGGCCCTGATCGATCGCGGTTGGCTGACGAAAGCCGACCATGGCGCGCTGCAGACGGCGTTCATCAACGGAGCGGGAGGATGCGATGTCGGCGTAGCCCGCGCGTTGGTCGCAGCCGGGGTCGATCCGAAACAGGTCGCATCGCCACCCGCGGCGGGCGTCGAAGACGATTCGAATGCGCCGACAGCGCTGGCGGTCGCGTTCGACGAATCGTGGAAGTGCGAGAACCTGGCAGCAAAGCAGCGCCTCGATTACCTACGCGCGTTGATCGCGCTCGGCGTCAATGCCGACGCCGGTGGGGCAAGAGGCAAAACGATATTCTACGGAGTCGAAAGCCCGGCAATCGTTGACATGCTGCTGGCGGCTGGCGTGCGGCCCGACATCAAGGGTAAGGACGGCCTGTCACCCGCCTTCAGTAGCTGGACCGACGAAATCGTATTGCGCCTGCTTGATGCCGGCGCCGACCCGTCAGGCAAGGAAGACGGAAAGACGCTGCGTCAGATCGCTGTCGAACACCAAATGCCCGGCACGCTCGCCTGGCTCGACGCGCGCGGGATCAAATAGCCGCGCCGCCTCAGCGAAGCCGAAACAGCCCCTAGCTGTGCAGGAAGTGCATCACGTCGCCGTCATGGACGACATAGGCCTTGCCCTCGGCGCGGAGCTTGCCGCCCTCGCGCGCGCCGCTCTCGCCGCCCAGCGTGATATAATCGTCATAGGCGATCGTCTCGGCGCGGATGAAGCCCTTCTCGAAATCGGTGTGAATCTCGCCCGCCGCTTCGGGCGCGGTGGCGCCGGCATGGACGGTCCAGGCGCGCGCTTCCTTGGGGCCGACGGTGAAGAAGGTGAGGAGGTGGAGCAGCTTGTAGCCGGCGCGGATGACGCGGGCGAGGCCGGTTTCCTCGAGCCCCAGCTCGGCGAGGAACTCGCCGCGATCCTCGGCCGGCATGGTCGCGATCTCGGCCTCGATCGCGGCGGAGACGATCACCGCCTCGGCACCCTCGGCCTTGGCTTTCTCGAACACGCGCGCCGAATGGGCATTGCCCTCGGCGGCATTGGCTTCCTCGACGTTGCAGACATAGAGGACCGGCTTGGCGGTCAACAGCTGCGCCTGCGCGAAGACGCGCGCTTCCTCGGCGTCTCGGGGCTGGGTCAGCCGCGCCGGCTTGCCCTCGCGCAGCAGGTCGAGCGCCTGGCCCAGCACGCTCGCCGCGATCTTCGCTTCCTTGTCGCCCTGCGCCGCTTTCTTGGCGAAATTGGGCACGCGCTTTTCCAGGCTTTCCAGGTCGGAGAGCATCAGCTCGGTCTCGACCGTCTCGGCATCGGCGATCGGATCGATCTTGCCTTCGACATGCGTGACGTCGCCATCCTCGAAACAGCGCAGCACGTGGACGACCGCATCGACCTCGCGGATATTGCCGAGAAACTGGTTGCCGAGCCCTTCGCCCTTGGACGCGCCGCGCACCAGCCCGGCAATGTCGACGAAGGCGAGCTGGGTCTCGATGATCTTGGCCGAGCCGGCGATCGCCGCGAGCTTATCCAGCCGCGGATCGGGCACCGCGACGTTGCCGACGTTCGGCTCGATCGTGCAGAACGGATAATTCGCCGCCTGCGCCGCCGCCGTCTGGGTCAGCGCGTTGAACAAGGTCGACTTGCCGACATTGGGAAGGCCGACAATGCCGCAACGGAAACCCATGTAATTCGTCCTCAAGCTTTTCGGGGGAAGGCCCCGGCGCCTACTCGCCCGGTCACGCGCTGGCAAGGATTGCGGCGTATAGCGCCTCGCGATGACGGTTCACTATCGCCCCGACGACCTGTGGGTGCTGGCCGGAATGGTCGCGCTCGGCCTGTTGTCCATTCTTGGCGCGGCCTGGGCGTGGTGGCATCGCACCCGACTCGCCGAACAAGCGGCGCGATGGCCGAGCGTCGAAGGCGAGATCCGCTGGACCGAGATCAAGCTGATCCGCGACAGCGACAGCGGCGACCGCTATCAACCGCGCGTCCATTATCGCTATCGCGCGATGGGCGGACTCCATGACGGCGACCGGCTGCGCATCGGCGCGCGCACCGAATTCGGCGAGGAGATTGCCGCCAGGCTGGCCCTCCAACCCTATCGCGCGGGGGATCGGGTGCGCGTCTATTACGATCCGGACCGGCCCGAGCGGTCGGTGCTCGAGCCGGTGCCGACATCATCGGGACTGCCGCAATTCTGGATCTTCGGAATCTTCCTGCTACTCGCGGCGGCCTATACCTTCGTCACGATCAGCTGGCCGAGCCCGTTCGGCTGTCCGGGCGGCGGACAGGGTTGCGCCGCCCGGCCCTGACCTCATTGCTCTCGGCCGCCGCGGTGGCCGCCGCCATTACCGCCACCGCCACGCGGCGGAGTGGGTGCCGCCGCGCGCGGCTGCGGTGCCGGGGGCGCCATTTGCGGGCGTGGCGCCGGGGCGGGCCGCGCAACCTGGGGTGCGCGCGGCTGGAAGGACGGGCGGCTCATCTGCGGCGCGGCGCGCATCC
>DASVNU010000175.1:0-4678 GCA_036383655.1 Sphingomonas sp.
ACCGGCGCCCGCCCCTCCCGTCGCGCAGCCGGCGCCGTCGCCGGACGGCCAGGTCACGGTACCGTTGCCGGGCGGCACGCCGGCCCCCCCCAAGCCGCTGTCGCCGGCGATCAACCCCTATAATCGCGACATCGATCTCACTGTCCCGCTGACCTATCGCGACCGTATCCTTGGCGACATTCCGATCCTGATCACCAAGGACAACAGGTTCTACGTCTATCGCGAAAGCTTCGAGAAGCTGATCGACTCGCTGCTCAACGACGGCGGCAAGACGCGGCTGGCCAACAAGCTGGGGCAGCTCGACCGCTTCTCGCCCCAGGACCTCGTCGGCACCGGGCTCGAACTGCAATATGATCCCAGCACCTTGTCGATCGTCATCCTGTCGATCGATTCGGGCGATCGCGTCCCCGAACGACTGTTCGAACAGCCCAAGGAACGGCGCGAGGAGCCCGATCTGCGGCCGGCCGGCGTGTCGGGCTATCTCAACGTCAACCTCGCGCAGAGCTATCAATGGAGCGGCGGGCGCAATGTCGGGCCGTCGGCGTTCTTCTCGGGCGCGTTCCGCGTCGCCGGCGTCGTGCTCGAGGGTGAGGGCAATCTGGCCGACAATCCCACGCTCAACGGCGCCGCCACGCAATATCGGTTCGATCGCAACTTCGTCCGCCTGGTCTATGACGACCCGCAATCCTATCGGCGGTGGGAGCTCGGCGACCTGACGCCCGACATCCGCGGGCAACAAGGCTATGCGCAGCTCGCCGGGCTGGGCGTCTCGCGCCAGCGCAACCGCTTCGACCTGACGCGCAGCGCGATCCTGCAGACCAACCGCCAGATCGTGCTGACCAACGATTCGGTCGTCAGCATCTATCGCAACGGCGTGCTGTTCAAACAGCAGCGGCTGCAATCGGGCGTCTACGATCTGAGCTCGCTGCCGCTGTCGACCGGCAGCAACGACGTCCGCGTCGAAGTGCGCGACGATTCCGGCCGCATCCAGAATTTCCAGTATCAAAGCTATCTCGACCCGATCGACCTGGTGCCGGGCGATTTCGAATATAGCGCCAATATCGGCTTCGTCGGCAACCAGCTGGGCAGCTCGCCGCATTATACGCGCGACGTCGCCTTCACCGGTTTCTACCGTAAGGCGTTCCTCAACTTGCCGGCGATCGGGATCGGGCTGCAGGCGAGCCGGCAAATCCAGCAGGTCGTCGCCCAGACGCAATATCTGCTCGGCAATGGCGGCCGGCTGCAGCTCGACGGCGGGGCCAGCAACGCCAAGGGCAATGGCTTGGGCTATTCGATCGCGCTTGGCTACGACCAGTCGTTCGATCGCGGCGGCAATGTCGATTCGGCGTCGCTCCGGGTCTATTACCAGAGCCGTTATTTCGGCGGGCTCGGCAACAGCCTGCCCGATAATGCCAATGCGCTGAGTATCGACGCGCAATATACCCGCGCGATCAACACCAAATTGCTCGCCACGGTCAGCGGCAGCTATCTCAAGGGACGCAGTGGCGTCGGCGACAGCTATCGGCTCGGCGGATCGGCATCGTACCGGCTGACCCAGAAATGGGGCGTGCGTGTGGGTGTCGACTATGCGCGCTTCTCGGATCGCTTCGCCCGCCAGCACGGTGTCGGGGCGTTCCTCTCGCTGGTCTATCAGCCCAATTATCGGTCGCGCGCCGAGGCGCGGTACGATTCGGGCACCGACACCGCATCGGCGTCGTACAACCGGTCGAGCTCGGGCCGCATCGGCAGCCTGGGCTATGGCGCCACCGTCGAGCGCGATCCCGGCAATGCCAGCGTCTCGGGCTATGCGGACTATACCGCCAATCGCTTCAACCTGTCGGCGTCGCAATCGACGTTCGGAACGACGGTGGGGGGGATCACCAATGCCCAGGTCACGACCCTGCGCGTCGGCACCGCGATCGTATTCGCCGACGGGCATTTCGCGACCAGCCGGCCGATCACCGACAGCTTCGCGATCCTCTATCCTTACAAGACGCTCAGCGGCCGGACCGTCGTCGCCGGCCAATCGGTGTCCGATGACGAATATGTCAGCAAGAGCGATTTCACCGGGGGCGCGGTCAACAATTACCTGACCTCCTACGCCGATCAGTCGGTACCCTATGACGTGAAGGACCCGCCCGCGGGATACGACCTCGGACCAGGAGTCTATCGCGTGCGCCCACCATATAAAAGCGGCTATGCCATTCGCGTGGGAACCGACGCCTTCGTCAGTGCCGCGGGCACGCTGGCGCATGCCGATGGCAGCCCGATCCGCCTGGCCGCCGGCGTCGTGCGGCCGATCGGCAAGCCCGGCGATCCGGGCACGCCGTTCTTCACCAACTCGACCGGGCGCTTCGCGGTGATGAGCCTGAAGCCCGCGACGCGCTACGTTGTCACGCTGCGCGACGGGGCCGGTCATTTCGAAATCGACGTTCCGTCGGATACAAAGGGTCTTGTGACCCTGGGCACGGTCAAGCTGGGACAAGCGGGAGAGGGGCAATGACGATCTATCGCTTGTTGGCAATGTTGGGGGCGGCGTTGATCGCCTGCATCCCCGTTGCCGCCGCCGCCCAGGGCCAATCGCAAGCCCAGGGCCGCCAGCCCGAATGCCATCTCAGGATCGAGGCGCCGGTGTCGAACTGGGTCATCCACGGCTATGATCCGTTCGGGTCGGCGCCGGCCTCGGACGAATTCGACCTGACTTTCTACAATGACGGCGGCGCGGCGTGCCGGGTGCGGCCGAGCTTCGACACCGACCAGCAGCCGTTCGGGCTCGATCAGGGGACCAGTCCGCGGCTGGCCTATACCTTGCTCAACCGCACCAGCAACGAGGACGTCACCCCGCGCAGCGGCCGCACGCTGGCGTCGCCCGCGCGGCCGCTGGTCGTGATCAACCCGGGCGGATCGCAGACGTTGCGCTTCGGGCTGGTCATCGTGACCGACAATCTGACCTCGGACGGCACGTTCAGCCAGAGCCTTCGCCTCGTCGCCGAAGACCAGGACGGCGGGGTCTCGGCGAGCCGGCAATTGACCATCGGGATCGACGTCAAGGCGGCTGCGCTGATCGGCCTGTCGGGCGCGTTCACGCGCAGCGAAGGGCGCGCATTGGTCGATCTCGGGACGCTGCAGGAAGGCGTCGCGCCGGTACCCCTGACGCTTTACGTCCAGAGCACGCGCGGCTTCACCGTCTCGTTCGAATCGCAGAATGGCGGCAAGCTCAAGCTTCCCGGCACCGACTGGGCGATCCCTTATGGCATCGTGGTGGGCGACCGCTCGCTCGCACTGGGCGGCGAGGCGAGCTACACCTCGTCGCTCGGCACCGACCGCGCGCGGCGCTCGGTCCCGCTGCGCTTCACCGTCGGCAATACCGCGCAGAAGCGCGCCGGCACCTATTCGGACGTGATCACGGTCACGATCGCGGTGAACTGAACCGCCGCGCCCGCCGGCAAAGGCGGGGAGCGCGAGGACGCGGTTTACGCGCACTTAATCGTGTCGGGTGCATGAAGCGGCGATGCTGCATGCACCCGTGTCCAAGCCGGAACCCGAAGAGGAATCGCCGTCGCCCTCGTTGTTCGCGCAGGCGCGATCGGCGGTGATCTGGCGCTCGGGCGCGCAGATCGTCGGGCAGATCATCACCTGGGGCGCGACCTTCCTGGTCATCCGCATCCTCGATCCGCACGATTACGGCCTGTTCGCGATGACCCAGGTCGTGCTGGCGGTGCTCAACATGCTCAACGGCGCCGGGCTGGCGAGCGGGCTGATCCAGAAGCCTGACGCCGACGAGCGGACGATCCGCCAGCTTTACGGCATGCTGATCGTGCTCAATTTCGGATTGGGCGCGGTCCAGTTCCTGATCGCGCCGCTGGTCGCGGCCTATTTCCACCAGCCGATCGTCGCCGACCTGCTGCGCGTACAGGCGTTCATTTACGCCACGACGCCGTTCGTGGCCTTCCCTTATGCGCTGCTGGCGCGCGCGATCGATTTCAAGCGACAGGCCAAGGTCTATTTTCTGTCGTCGATCACCGGCGCGGTGGCGGCGCTGGCGGGCGCTTATGCCGGTCTCGGCGTGTGGACGCTGATCCTGGCGCCCGCGGTGCTGTACGTCACGCGCGCGATCGGCATGACTAAGGTGTCGGGGCATCATTACCGGCCGCTGTTCGATTTCCGCGGTGCGGGCGAGCTCGCCAAGTTCGGCGGGCTGATGGCGGCGGGACAATTCTTCTGGGTGCTGCAGAGCCAGGCCGATGTGTTCATCGCCGGCCGCGTGCTCAATCCCGCGACGCTCGGGCTCTACACGACCGGGCTGTTCCTGACGCAGATCCTGGTGTCCAAATTCGTACCGGCGATCAACGACGTCGCCTTTTCGATCTATGCGCGGATGCAGGATGATCGCGGCGCGGTCGCCGATGGTTTCGCGCGCTCGTCGCGGATGGTGATGCTCGTCGCGATGCCTTTCTATGTCGGGCTGGCGGTGACCGCCGGACCGCTGGTGGCGACCGTGCTCGGGCCCAAATGGGTCGAGGCCGCGCCGCTGGTCCGTTTGCTCGCGGTGGCGATGCCGGCGATGACGCTCCAGGTGCTGTTCAGCCCGGCGTGCAGCGCGATGGGGCGGCCGGGGATCAACGTCCATACCGGCATGATCGGCGCATTGCTGTTGCCGCTGGCGTTCGTGGTCGGG
>DASVNU010000176.1:0-4710 GCA_036383655.1 Sphingomonas sp.
GCGCGGCCGGCGGCGCGGATCGCGCAACTCGCGGCGAGCCATGCCGGGGCGATCGAGATCGTGGCGCCGTCGGGGCGCGTGGCGTCGGCGCGGAGCGCGGTGGCGATGCTCGCGCTCGCGCTCCCGCATGGTGCGGCGATCACGGTGCGCGGCAGCGATGGCGATGGCGTCGCGGCGGTCGCCGATTTGCTGGCGAGCGGAATGGGTGAGCTCAAGCCGGTCGGCGCGGTGGCCGAACCGGCGCCGAGCGCTCCGGTCGCCGAGCTGCCCTCGGTGCTGAAGGGCGTCACCGCGGTGCCGGGAACGGCGATCGGGCCAGCCTTTCGTCCGGTCGATCCGGTCGCCGATATTCCCGAGAATGGGTCGGGAATCGAGGGCGAGCGCGCGGCGCTGGCCGGGGCGAAGAATCGTGTGCGCGACGAATTGTCGGCGGATGCCGCGGGCGAAGGGGATCGCGCGGGCATCGCGGCGGCGCACCTCGCCTTGCTCGACGACCCCGAATTGGCGAGCGCGGCCGATGCGGCCATCGCGGCGGGCAAGAGCGCGGGGTTTGCCTGGCGGCAAGCGATCGGTTTCTATGTCGACCAATTGCATGGCGCGGGCGATGCGCGGTTCGCCGAGCGGATCGACGATTTCAACGATCTCGGTCGCCGTGTCGTCGTTGCAATTCACGGTGCGCCCGACCAGGCGCCGCCACCGCCGGGCGCGATCCTGATCGCCGAGGAGCTCTATCCCTCGCAATTGATGGCGCTGGGCAAGGCGGGGCTGGCCGGGATCGCCACCGGGCGCGGCGGGACGACGTCGCATGTCGCGATCATCGCGGCGGGGATGGGGCTGCCGATGCTGGTGTCGCTCGGCGACGCGCTGGCGTGGGTCGAGCCGGGCAGCGAGTTGGTGATCGAGGATGGCGCGCTTCGCATCGCACCCGACGCGGCTGCGGTCGCCGCGGTGCGTCAGCGGATCGAGACGCGGCAAGCGCGGCGACAGGCAGCGCTGGCGCGGGCGGACGAACCCGCCGTCACTACCGACGGCACGCGGATCGAGGTGTTCGTCAACCTCGGCTCAGCCGGGGATGCGCGCGCGGCAGTCGCCGAGGGAGCCGAGGGCTGCGGGCTGTTGCGGACCGAATTCCTGTTCCTGGATCGCGCGACTCCCCCAGACGAAGAAGAGCAGCTCGCCGCCTACCAGGCGATCGCCGATGCGCTGGGCGACCGCCCACTGATCGTGCGGACGCTCGACATCGGCGCGGACAAGCCGGCGCCGTATCTGACGATCGCGGCGGAGGAGAATCCGGCGCTGGGGCTGCGCGGCATCCGGCTCCAGCTTGCGCGACGCGACCTGCTCGATAGCCAGTTGCGCGCGCTGCTGCGGGTCAAGGCGCGGGCGCCGCTCAGGCTGATGCTGCCGATGGTCGCCGATCGCGCCGAATTGGTCGCGGCACGCGAGGCGCTGGCGAAGCATGCCGCCAATCTCGGCGTCGCACCGCCCGAACTCGGCATCATGGTTGAGACCCCGGCGGCGGCATTGACCGCGGCGGCGCTGGCGGTCGAGGCGGACTTCTTCTCGATCGGCAGCAACGATCTGTCGCAATATGCGCTGGCGCGAGACCGCACCAATCCGGCGGTCGCGGCAGGGCTCGACGGGCTGCACCCCGCGGTGCTGCGGCTGATCGACGAGACAGTGCGCGGCGGCGCGGCGCAGGGGCGCTGGACCGGCGTGTGCGGCGGGCTCGCCGCCGATCCCGAAGCGGTGCCGTTGCTGATCGGCATGGGTGTGACCGAATTGTCGGTGCCGGGCGCGGCCGTCGCCGAGACCAAGGCGCTGGTCCGCACGCTCGGTCTCGCCAGATGCCGCACGGTGGCCACGCAGGCGTTGACCGCGCCCGATGCCGCCACGGTGCGCACGCTCGTGAATTCTTTGTCGGAGCAAGGCCAATGAAGCTCTCGCTGCAATCGCTCCAGCCGCTCGGCCGCGCGCTGATGCTGCCGATCGCGGTCCTGCCGATCGCGGGATTGTTGCTGCGGCTCGGCCAGCCCGACCTGTTGAACATCCCCTTCGTCGCCGCGGCGGGCGGGGCGATCTTCGACAATCTCGGCTTGCTGTTCGCGCTCGGCATCGGGGTCGGGATCGCCAAGGACAACAACGGCGCCGCGGGACTGGCCGGCCTGGTCTGTTTCCTGGTCGCGACGCGCGGGGCGATGACCTTGCTCCACGTGCCGCCCGAGGCGACTGCCAATCTGGGCGCCAATCTCGGCAAGGATATCGCCGCGCTCGCCGACGCGGCGTGGCGCGACAAGGCGATCTCCAAATTGTCGGTGCCGATCGGCATCGTCTCGGGGTTGATCGCCGGCGCCTTCTACAACCGCTATTCGACGATCAGGCTGCCCGATTATCTGTCCTTCTTCGGCGGCCGTCGCTTCGTGCCGATTCTGGCCGGGTTCGCCGGGCTGGCGCTGGCGGCATTGGTCGGGTTCGGCTTCGCGCCGATCGACGCGGGGATGGATGGGCTCAGCCAGGCGGTGGTGAGTTCGGGCACGATCGGGCTGTTCGTCTATGGCGTGCTCAACCGGTTGCTGATCGTCACCGGGCTGCATCACGTGCTCAACAACGTCGCCTGGTTCATCATCGGCGATTTCCAGGGCAAGACCGGTGACCTCAACCGCTTCTTCGCGGGCGATCCCAGCGCGGGCGGGTTCATGTCGGGGTTCTTCCCGGTGATGATGTTCGGCCTGCCCGCGGCGTGCCTGGCGATGTACCGTTCGGCCTTGCCCGAGCGGCGCCAGGCGGTCGGCGGTATGCTCACCTCGATGGCGCTGACCGCGTTCCTGACCGGCGTGACCGAGCCGATCGAGTTCACCTTCATGTTCCTCGCGCCGCTGCTCTATCTGATGCACACGATCCTGACCGGTGCGGCGATGGCGCTGATGCACATATTGGGCGTGCATCTTGGCTTCGGCTTTTCGGCCGGGTTCTTCGATTATGTACTCAATTTCTCCAAATCGACGCGGCCGTTGCTGCTGTTGCCGGTCGGGCTGGCCTATTTCGCGATCTATTACGGCACGTTCCGCTGGGCGATCGTGAAGTTCGACTTGAAGACGCCGGGACGCGAGCCCGCGGAGGCGGAGGAAGAGGGCGCGGTCGCGCTACCGGCGGAACGCGGACTGGCGTTCGTCGAGGCGTTGGGCGGCGCGGCCAATCTCGCCAGTATCGACGCCTGCACGACGCGGCTCAGGCTGGTGGTCAACGATCAGGACAAGGTCAGCGAGCCGCGGCTCAAGAAGCTCGGCGCGCGGGGATTCATCCGCCCGACCGCGCAAGGGCTGCAAGTCGTGCTGGGCCCGATCGCGGACGCGGTGGCGATGGAGATGCGCGCGGCGGCGGGGCTTTTGTCCGTCGCTGCACCGGTCGTCGATAGCAGTCCGACGGTGGCGGCGGCCGATCCGACGCCGTGGCTGGCGGCGCTGGGCGGCCGCGACAACGTCACCGCCTCGGGTGCGGCATCGAGCCGGTTGTGGGTCGACCTCGCCGATCCGGCGCGGGCGGACGAGACGGCGTTGCGCAAGCTCGGCGTGCGGATGATTGCCCGACCCTCGGCCAATGCGCTGCACCTGATCCTGGGAGCCGACGCCGCATCGGTCGCGGCGGGACTTCAGGCGGCGTAGGGCGCCCGGTAGGACTCAGCACACGCTTCCTCGGCGAAGGCCGGGGCCCAGCCGCCATACGCTCGCAGCGACGGGACATCATCGTCAACTCATCGAAGCTGGGCCCCGGCCTTCGCCGGGGAAGCGTCTGGAATAGACGAATCGAATCTCGGCTCCCGCACAAATGACGGGGCATGGCGCCGTTCGACACCACGCCCCGCCTCGAGGATGCCGGTGCAAAAAGGGAAGCTCCGGCCCGGGTCAGACTTGGAGCAAAAGTCCTGCGGCCGGAACCGCCCGCCCTCTGATGCATGGGGAAGCCGGGGACGGGTCGGTTCCGGTTGAGATCGGAATAGCGACAGGAGGTCTTTGCCGCGTATCCCGATCGTAACGTAAGGTTGCTGGGGCAGTTTCCTTACGCCGCGAGGCGAGCGAGCCGCCCGTCGGCGCCGAGCAGGGTGACACTTTCCCCGCTCGCGCGCCGCCGCGCCAGCCACTCGCGGAGCAGTTCCGCGCAACTGTGATCGACCGCCGCCAGATCGCGGACGTCGATCGTCACCGGCTTGCCGGCGGGCGCTCTGTCGAGCGCGTCGCTCAGCCGCGGCAGTTGGACGAAGGTCGCCGTGCCCGACAGGCTGATCGCGGCATGCTCGTCCGCTTCCTGATGATCGACGCCGAGCTTGAGGCGCTTGAGGTGCGGGATCACCTCGATCAGCGACAGCGCGATGCCGACCAGCACGCCGGTCAACAGATCCTCGGCGACGACGATGACCAAAGTCGCGGCCCAGATCACCGCAGGCAGCACGCCATGATGGCGGAACAGCTCGCGGACATGCGCGACATTGACCAATTTCCAGCCGGTCACCACCAGCACCGCGCCCAGCGCCGCCATAGGAATCTCGCGCAGTAGCCAGGGCAGCAACGCGACGAACCCCAGGATCCAGGCGCCGTGCAGGATCGCCGACAGCCGCGTCACCGCGCCCGCCTGGACATTGGCCGAGCTGCGCACGATCACGCCGGTCATCGGCAGGGCGCCGGCGGCACCGCACAAGAGGTTGCCGATGCCCTG